>DAITNL010000074.1:0-14052 GCA_036834665.1 Candidatus Competibacteraceae bacterium
GTTCATGAAGAAGTCAGCGGTCGCGGGGTAGTCATAGAACATGCCCTGAAAATTCGGGTTGTACATTTCCGCCGGTTGCTGAGCCAATACGGCCATGGCATGGGGTGGGAATTCGATGGCCGCGTCAAAGCCGCAAGCGCGCGGATCGCCAATATCACCAAAACTTTGTACTGATGCCAGATACAGTTCACCCAATCCTGACTCACGGCAGTAGCTACGCCAGATCGCGGCTGTTCGCGCTGCATCCGGCAACAGGCTGGGTCGATAGACCAGCAGCAGTAGCTGACTCTTGATGCGGATATAGCGCCGGTCACGCAGTGCCGGTTCCAGCGTCCGGATAAAGTTCAGATCATCTTCATCGGAATGCTGCTGGGCGATCAGGATTTCGCTGTCGAGACCATCCCAGCGCCGGCTCCAGTTTTCATTGGCCCAGCAGACACAGAAGGGGAAATCCGGGTGGCCAGATTGCACCACTTCATCCAGTGGCCGATTCAATAAGCGCTTGCCAGCAAACCAGTAGTAGTAATAGCAGAAGCCATGGATGCCGTAATGACGGGCCAGCGCTGCCTGCTCGTCGCGAACCTCGGGAACCCGCAAGTCGTAAAAGCCGAGATCAGCGGGCAGATGCGGTTGATAGTGACCGGCAAAATTGGGCTGGGCCTTGGTGACGTTGGTCCATTCGGTAAAACCCTTGCCCCACCAGCGGTCATTTTCCGGAATCGGATGATACTGGGGCAGGTAGAAGGTGATCAGCCGCACCGCGTCGCGTGCCTGGAGCGTTTCGCCCCAGCGCTGCAGGTAGATGGCCTTGTTCCGCTCGATTTGCCGCAGCTTGTGGCCGTCCCGGTTGGTGGTGACGCTCAGATGGTGAATGACCTCGGCGGCTGGCTGGTAGATGACTTTGCGGCCCTGCTCGTGCACCCGCAACGACAGGTCGCAGTCTTCGAAGTAGGCTGGGGCGTAGATTTCATCGAAGCCGCCCAGCTCGCGGAACAGGGCAGTTTCGATCAGCAGGCAGGCGCCGGAACAGTGATCGACTTCGCGCGGCGGACCGTTGTACAGCGGCTTGGCGGGATCATCATTCAGGCCGATCAGGTCAACCGTGCCATCCGGGCGCAAGGCAGCGCCGGCTTCCTGCAAGTGGCCACTGGGGTAGATCAGCTTGGCGCCCACCAGACCGGCATCCGGGCAGGTGGCAAAAACTTCGAGCAGCTGATCCAGCCAGCCGGGTAGCACCTGGGTATCGTTGTTGAGAAACAGCAGATAGCTGCCGCGGGCTAGCGCTGCGCCGCGGTTGGCGGTGCGCAGGAAGCCAAGGTTTTCGGGATTACGCACATAGTGCAGGCCGGCGATCTGGCCGAGCAACTGTGCTGAGGCGTCGCTGGAGGCATCATCCACGACGATGATTTCACAGCTCGCCTGGGGGGCGTGTCGCTGGATGCTGCCCAGACAGCGGATCGTGTAATCAACCTGGTTATACACTGGAATGATGATCGAAACCTGGGGTGATTCCGGTGTGGTGAAGACGAGGCTGGCCGCCAGTGCTTCAATAGCATCGGCGCCAACGTCGAGCATGGGCGGTGGTGTGGGCTGCCAGGGCATGGCGGGCTGTGTGTTCGAATCCGCGCTTTTTACGGTCACCGCTTGGGTTGCGGCAATCTGGATCAGCCATTGCTGATAGTTGGCGCTGTTTTTTAGCAGCGGCCCGAGATTGCGGTATAGAAATGATTTGATCCGCCACCGCACCGGTAATGGCAGAGGCAAGCGGCGGTAGGCGGAACGGGCAATCCGACTGACCAGAACACGAATTTTGTTGGGCATAGATAATCGTTGTGCGAGGTTCCGCAGCCGGGATGGGGCGGGCGTAACGAGGTTGATTTTGCCTGAAAGGAGCGGCTATTGTGACGGCTTTGCCGGAAAGGGCCTTATTGGCCGGATATTCTATGGTATTGCCGTCCGATGTAAAACCAGACTGGCGGACAGGGGAGATGCCGACCGGCGTAGCGGTCATCATCGTCAACTTCAATAGCGGAACCCTGCTGGGCGAATGTCTGCGTCACCTGCAGGCGCAGAGCCGGATTCCGGAACGGATTATCGTGGTGGATAACGCGAGCGAGGATGGTGCCATCGAACCCCTGTTGCTGGTGTATCCCGAGGTGGAATGGATCCGTCTGCAGCGCAATGTGGGATTTGCCGCCGCTAATAATCTGGCGGCCCGACAAGCGGTTGGGGTGGAGTGGCTGGCCCTGCTCAATCCTGACGCCTTCCCGGAACCGGATTGGCTGGAATGCCTGTTGCGGGCGGCGCGGCTGGATTCCGGATGTGCCAGCATCGGTTCACGGTTGCTGGATGCTCAGGAGCCTGACCGGCTGGATGGCACGGGTGATACCTACCATGTCTGTGGACTGGCCTGGCGGCGCGATCATGGCCGATGGGTCGCGCAGGGTACTACGGTAGCCGGGGAGATTTTCGCGCCCTGCGCAGCGGCAGCCTTGTATCGGCGCACGGCGTTTTTCGACGCCGGTGGTTTCGATGAGGACTATTTCTGCTATTTCGAGGATGTTGATTTGGGTTTTCGATTGCGGCTGCTGGGCTACCGCTGTCAATACGCGCCCGATGCCGTGGTCCGGCATGTGGGTTCGGCGATCACCGGTCGGCGCAGTCCGTTTTCCCTTTACCACGGTCACCGCAATCTGGTGTGGACCTGGTGCAAGAATATGCCAGGGCCGCTGTTCTGGCTTTATCTGCCGCAGCATGTGCTGCTTAATCTGGGCTCGATGCTGTGGTATGCGCTGCGCGGCCGGGGCTGGATCCTGTTGCAGGCCAAGTGGGATGCGCTGCGGGGTTTGCCGCGCTGCTGGCGGCAGCGGCGGGCGATTCAGGCCAGGCGTCGGGTATCCGCTTGGCAGTTGCGCCGCATGATGAGTCGCGGCATGGGCGCGCTCTATCGGCGTGGTGGCGGCTGATTGAGGATGAAGCCCGTGTCCGTTGCGCCGGTTGCTCATGTTTATCATCGTATCCTGGATCCGGACAGCGAGGATTCCCTTGCCAAGATCGCCCGCGCCGTGCGTCCGGGCAGTCGCGTGCTGGATCTGGGCGCCGGTCCCGGAGTCCTGGGCCGCTATCTGGCGGAAACCCTGGGCTGCGTGGTGGAGGGTGTCGAATACAATCCGATCGCAGTTGCCGAAGCCGCGCCCTGGTATCAGCGCCTGGAATGTGCTGATCTGGAACGCATGGTTCTGGCCGACTGTTTTGCTGGCGGCCGCTACGACTTCATTATCTGCGCCGACATCCTGGAGCATCTGCGCCAGCCGGATACTCTGTTGGCGCAATTGCCCGCGCTGCTGGCGCCGCAGGGGCAACTGCTGTTGTCGGTGCCAAATGCCGCCTATGCCGGTCTGATCGCCGAATTGCTCGCTGGTGATTTTCGCTACCGCCCTGAAGGTTTGCTGGATCAAACCCATGTGCGCTTTTTTACCCGTGCTTCCCTGTTGCGCGTGCTGGAGGAACAGGGACTGCGCGCGGTAGCGCTGGATGCCACGGTCATGGATTTGGAGCGATCCGAGTTTGCCCATGCCTGGATGGCAGGCGGCTGGGCGCGGGGTTTGCCGCCCGTAGTGCTGCGCGCACTGCTGGATCGGCCCGAGGCCTTGATCTATCAATTCATCGTAGCGGCTGTTCCGGCGAGCGGTGCGGGCACGGCGATCCAGCATGCCGCGCTCCCGGTTCCGGCGCCGATCGTGGCCGCGACTCAGGCCGCACTGGTGGCGCGAACGCGCGCGCCGGAAGCGCTGCTCTCCATCGCCATCGTCACCTACGCGCCGGATCTGGCGCTGCTGGCGACGGTGCTGGACCGGCTTAGCGCGGCCCTGCGGCATGCTGAATCGGCCGGACTGCTGGCGGCGACGCAACTGGTGCTGGTCGATAACGGTCCTGATCCCGGAGAACATGCGCGGCTGCGGCAGCTTCTGGATACCGTGCGGCTGCCCGCAAGCGTCGAACTGCTCAGCGGTCAGGGCAACATCGGCTATGGCGCTGCCCATAATCTGGCCTTGCACGCTAGCGCCGGTGCCTGGCACCTGATCCTCAATCCCGATGTGCTGCTGGAAGAGGATGCCTTGAGTGAAGGTCTGCGCTTTCTGGCAGCGCATCCCGAGGCGGGTCTGCTGGCGCCAGCGGCCTGGGATGGGCAGGGACAGCGGCATGACCTGTGCAAAGCCTATCCGAGCGTGCTTGATCTGGCCTTGCGCGGTTTTGCGCCCGCTTGGCTGCGGCGATGTTTCCAGGTACGGCTGCAGCGTTATGAACTGCAAGATCGCGCCGTCGATGCGCCTCTGTGGGATCCGCCGATCACCAGCGGCTGTTTCATGCTCTGTCAGCGGGCGGCCCTGCTGCGGGTCGGTGGTTTCCGCCCGGATTATTTCCTGTATTTCGAGGATTTCGATCTGAGCCTGCGCCTGGCGGCGGTGACACGACTGGTGCAGGTGCCGACGGTGCGCATTGTCCATCTGGGCGGTCACGCCGCGCGCAAGGGCCTGCGGCATGTTGGCCTGTTTCTGCGCGCGGCGACGCTGTTTTTTCACCGCCACGGCTGGCGCTGGTGGTAGTGGTGGATTTCTACCGCGATCGGTCGGTGCTGGTGACCGGCGCGACCGGTTTTATTGGCCGCCGTCTGGTGAGTCAGCTACAGCAACGGGGCGCACGCCCGCGCTTGCTGATGCGGCCAGTTCGCGCGATACCAGCGACCTGGGCGGGTGTGGAGACTGTCACGGGTGATGTGAGCGATGCCGCCAGCCTGCGGCGGGCCTGCACCGGGATGGATACCGTGCTGCACCTGGCCGGATTCGCGCATGCCGATGCTGCAGGTACGCCAGAATTCGCCGCCCGGCATTGGGCCGTCAATGCCGAGGGCACTTTTCATCTGCTTGATGCGGCTGTGGGAGCCGGAGTTAAACGGTTCATTTTTCTCAGTAGCGTCAAGGCGGTCGGTGAGCCGGGCGCGCGCTGCGTCGATGAACAGTGGGACGTGCCACCGGATACCCCTTATGGGCGTGCCAAGCGCGCCGCCGAGGAGCGATTGCTCGCCGTGGCCAGCGCGACCGGTCTGCACGCGGTCAATCTGCGCCCGGCGCTGGTCTATGGGCCGGGCATGAAGGCCAACCTGCCGCGGTTGATTGTGGCGGTGCGCCGTCGCTGGCTGCCGCCGCTGCCCGAGACCGGTAATCGCCGCTCGCTGGTGCATGTCGATGATGTGGTGCAGGCAGTGCTGCTGGCCGCTGCGCATCCCGCTGCTGCAGGTCGATGCTATTTTGTGACCGATGGCCAGCCCTGTTCCGGGCGGGAACTGTATGCGCTGATCCGCCGTGCGCTGGGTCGATCCGTGCCGCGCTGGGCGGTGCCGGCCTGGGTGTTGCACGCCGCTGCTGGCCTGGCGGATAGCACGTTGTGGCTGGCGGGGCGC
Source organism: Candidatus Competibacteraceae bacterium (assembly GCA_036834665.1). Lineage (GTDB taxonomy): Bacteria > Pseudomonadota > Gammaproteobacteria > Competibacterales > Competibacteraceae > RXIX01. Next base: position 5,462 of record DAITNL010000074.1, read on the forward strand.
CGGGAGCGGCGGTTTGCGGCGATGCTGGACAAGCTGCTTGGCTGGGCCTGTTACGATTCCACGCGCATCGAGCGGGAACTGGGCTATCGACCTGCGTGGACGTTGGCGCGGTATATGGAAGCAGCGCTGCTGGATGTGGAGGAATGGAGGGATTGAACGGATGGAAACTGGATTATTAAAGGCCGCGTGGCAATCGCTGGGGCGGTTGGTGCTGGCGGCGTTGGGTGGTGCGCTGCTGACTGGGTTGTTGCTGCTGTTGTTTTATATCGGTGACGGCTTGACCGTGGTGGCGCCGCCGGTGGTATTGACCGGCGCAGAATTGCAGTTGGCGGCCGGTCGAGGCGAACACACGGCGGCCGGTCTGCAGATTCGCCAGCCCGATGCACAGGGCTTGAGTGTCGTGCAAGGCCCTGTGCAGCGCATGGTCAGGGCAGCGCTCTATCCGCATCTGTCGTGGCAGGTGGAAGGTTTGGCCCCGGGCAGTGAAATGCGGTTGGCCTGGGTGACGCTGGCCGAGCCGCGCACCATTCGCGAGCGGCTGTTGCCGGCGCAGGCTGCTGGAAGCGTGGATCTGGGCACCGATCCGCATTGGCGTGGCCGGATCGCGATGGTCGGTTTGATCGTACGTGGGCCGCTGGCTGAGCCGCTGCTGGTGCAGCGTCTGGAGTTGCGGCCGGTGACGCGCGGTTCAGTCGGGTTATGGCGCTGGGCAGTCGGAGAGTGGAGCGAGCTGGAAGACTGGAGCCAGCGTTCGATTAATTACATCGCCGGCGCGCCGCTGGATGCACTGTTTTACCCGGTGCTGGTGGTGGCGCTCTGGGTTGGCTTGAGCGTGGTGCTGTATATCTTATTGGCGTGGCCCGCGCCCGCATCCAGGGGCTGGAAACCCTATGCTGCGTTATTCCTGCTTGGCTGGCTGGTGCTGGATCTGCGCTGGCAGTGGGATTTGCGCCAGCGTGTGCAGCAGACCGAGGCGCGCTTCGCGGGCAAGAGCGGCGATGAACAGCGTCTGGCCGCAACGGATGGGGATTTGTACCGCTTCCTGCTTGATGTGCGCCGGCATTTGCCGGAAACGCCGGTGCGGCTTTTCATTGTCAGCGCCGATCCTGCCGAAAATACCACCTATCAGGCTGGCCGCGCCCGCTATCACCTGCTGCCGCATAATGGCTACGCAGGCTTGTCTCGCCCACCGGATGCGCGCATTGCGGTCGAGAATAACTATGTATTGATCCTGTCGCCCGTGCCGGGTATCCGCTATGACCGGAATGCGCAGGTGCTGGAGTGGGAAAATGGACGCCTACCGGTGGAGTTGCAGTATGTGGCGCCGGCCGGTGCGCTGTTTCGCGTGCGGGGAGGTTAATCGGCGATGGAAAGCATACGCGTTGGATTGGCGCTGGTGGTGCCGTGGCTGGCGGGTGCGCTGTGGATACGAGCGGCCTGGCGCGGCGCGGCGCCCGCAGGCATCTGGCCGGTAGCGCTGGGGTATGGCTATGTGCTCGGCCTGTTGGTTGTGACTCTGCTGCTGCGTCTGCAGGCGGCGCTGGGCTTGCGGCTGGATTTCACCGCGCCGTTGCTGGTCATGGCGGCGCTGGCCTTGGCGGGCGCTTGGCAACTGGGGCGGCAGGGGTCTGGAACGGCGCCCTGGGCGTCGATCATGGCGGTGTGGCGGCGACAGTCGGCGGGGCAGTGGCTGCTGTTCGCGCTGCTGCTGGCCTGGCTGGGCTGGCGGTTTGCACTGCTGGCGCAGGAGATCAGCTTGCGTCCGCTGTATCCCTGGGATGCGTGGACCACCTGGATGGTGCGGCCGCGCGTGTGGGCGGAATTGCACGCACTGGTGCCCTTTGTGGATGCGGCGCGCTGGCTGGCGGACCCGGCTGGAGCGGCGTACACCATCGACGCCTGGACCTATCCGTACACGGTGCCGCTGTTGGCGTTATGGCCGACTTTGGCCTTTGGCGCCTGGAATGAAGCCGCTGCCAATCTGCCCTGGCTGGGTGCGGCGCTGGCACTGGGCCTGGGCTTTTATGGGCAGGCGCGACTGTGGGGCGCGCTGCCACTGACCGCGCTGTTCTATACCTGGTTGCTGCTGTCGCTGCCGCTACTGAATGCCCATGTGGCCCTGGCGGGCTATGCCGATTTATGGATGATGGCCTGCTTTAGTCTAGCCATGATCGCCGGCTTGCAGTGGGCGCGTGAGGGCGGTCGCTGGCAGGGTGGCTTGGCGCTGTTGCTGGCCTTGGCCGGTCCATGGGTCAAGCTGGAAGGCGCGGTCTGGCTGCTGCTGTTCATTCCCGTGGTGCTGGCTGCCCGGCTGCGCTGGCCCTGGTTTCTGGCCACGCTGGGCATGCTGACTGCGCTGGGTGTGGTCTGGTGGCTGGCCGGTGGCGTGGTGTTCACGGTTCCGGGCTTGGGTGAGTGGGTGCTAAGGCCGGATCTGATCCAGATCCCTTATCTGGGGCGCTTTGCGCTCGGCTATCGTGGCGGCTGGGATCCGGTGGTGAAGAATTTCCTGTTGCTGGCCAACTGGCATCTGTTCTGGTACCTGATGCTGGTCGCGCTCGGCGTCAGCATGGTTGCTTTGCCGCGTCAGCGGGCGGAACGCTGGCGCTGGGCTGGTCTGGCTTTTGTCAGCGCGAGTCTGCTGGCGTTGTTTGTACTGTTTTTCATGACCGATGCCCAACTCTGGGCCGAGCAATACACCAGCATCAACCGGGTATTTCTGGATTTCGTACCGGCCCTGCTGTTCTGGGCGCTGACTGTGTTTGTGCCACCGTGCCCGGCTAGCGGCTCAGAATCTGCCGATACACTGTCTTGATCGCGGCAGCCACAGGGCCGATGCCGAAGCGCTCGCGCAGGGCGGTTTGCCCAGCAGCGCCCAGCAGCGCCCGCCGCGCTGGATCGGCGTGCAATTCGCGCAATGCCCTTGCCAGTGCCGCTGCATCGCCCGGCGCCACAGTCAGGCCATGCCCCCCTGTGTGCACCACCCAGCCGGTGCCGGAACCGGGAATATCGCTGACCACTACCGGCCGGGCAAAGCGCATTGCCTCCAGCAGCACCAGCCCAAAAGCCTCGGTGCGCTCCAGGGACGGCAGGCACAACACATCGCAACTGGCCAGCAGGGCGGTCAGATCGGCGTCCATCTGAAAGCCGGGCAACTGTACCCGTGCGCCGAGCTGCAGTGACTGGATCAACGCATCCAGCCGTGGCCGCTGCTCACCGCTGCCAACGATCAGGACGCGGCTATCCGACAGTTCGGTCGCGGCCTGGATCAGGATCTCATGACCCTTATAGTAGGTAAGGCGGCCAATCGCCAGAATGCGGAATCTGCTATCACCCCACAGCGCATGGGCCCGGTGCCGCGCGGCTGGCGTGGGTTCAGCAATCCGGGCTGGATCAAGACCGAGTGGAATGATCTGGCAGCGGTCGCGCCAGTCGGCAAGTGCGGCACTAGCGACCAGATAGGGCGGCGAGGTGGCGATCACCGCGCGGCTGGCCGCCAGCAGGCGCTGTTCAAAGGGCCGGTATAAGCGGTAGGCCAGCGCCAGCCGCCGCTCGATGGTCGAGGCGACCACATCGGCATGCCAGTGAATCACCCAGGGCAGGCGGCGCGCGGCGGGCACTGCCATCACCCAGAAGGCTGAGGTATTGGGCAGATGCAGATGCAGCAGATCCGGTTGAAACGCCTGGATCGCCCGATGCAGCCAGAAGGGAAACGCCGGACTGAGCGGTGCGTACAGCAGGCGGCCATGACAGGGCGCGCGGTAGATCGGCAGGTCTGCATCTGCTGCTGGCCATTGCCCCCCCCGACGCGGTTGCTCGTCATGCACCAGTGCTGCAGAATGCACGCCCTGCTGGTCGAGCGCGGGCAGCAGATCGGCGAGGAAGTGTTCCATGCCGCCGGCAAAGGGCGGGTAGTACTTGCCAATATGCAGGACGCGCATGGTTTTATTCAGGATTCAGGGGAATCGGTAGGTGGTAGCTCTGGTGCATCGACTGGGCTGACCGGCGGCGCCTGCGCTTCCAGCATGGCCAGCCGCTGGGTCAGGCGGCGAATCAGCCGTTCCTGCCGCGAGCGCTCCAGATCCATGGTCAGGATTTTCACCAGCAGCATGCAAAAACCCAGCACAACCGCCAGGATCGGCGGATAGCTAACGCCCAGATGGGCGGCGAGTATATCGAACAGACGTGGGAAGAAGCCGAGCACGGCGGCCGTGGTTGCGGCACCAATCCACCAGAGTGCATAGGGGCCATGCAGGTGGTCGCGGCGCACCAGAATCAGAATGACCAAGGCCAGGCCCAGGCCGATCGCCATTGAAGTGAGCTGATAGGTGATCATCGGGATTATCAATCGTCGGCAGTCGGCACATGGTGATAGCCGACCCGGGCGAGGCAGAGCAGGCTGGTTTGCAGCATGTATTTTCCCACAACCCACCAGGAGCGGAACACCCGCGAAGCGCCCAAGGTGCGCGGCTGCATCGACACCGGCACCTCGACGATGCGCAGGCCCCTGCGGCGCAGAATCAACAGCACGCCGACATCCTGGTAATCGAGTAAACTGGCCTCGCCGGTGGCGAGCACACACATCGCAGTGTGGCTGTAGGCGCGGAAACCGGAGGTAATATCCTCCAACTCCAGACCGGTCAGCCAGCGGAAGTAGGACCAGGCCAGACGGCGGGCGCGGCTGGCGCGTTCCGGGAAGGCACCGATGCTGACATCGGCTCGACCGTTGGCGAGCGGTTCGAGCAGCGGGCCGATATCGCGTGGTTCGTGCTGGCCATCGGCATCGAGGGTAATCGCGGTACGGTAGCCTTGACGCAGCGCGTAGCGCAGTCCGGTCTGCATTGCCCCCCAGGCACCGAGTTGCAGGGTTAGCGGTAGCACGATGGCACCGGCGGCACGGGCGACGGCAATCGTGGCATCGGTGCTGCAGTCATCGATTACCACCACAGGACAATGCCAAAGCTGGCGGACCTGGGCGACGATGGTGCCTACTGTGGCTTCCTCGTTGTAGGCGGGGATCAGGGCGATGAGGGAAATGGTGGCGATCATGAGAAAGATTATGACGTGATAGCCGAATGCGTGAAAGTGATTTTGTAAATTGATTGCGAATAAGGGTATTGCTTATGCTGGCTTTTGATAAAAGCTGTAGCCAAACTCCCTTGAATAAATGCTTCTCTTTTTTGTGCCGGTAAAATCTGCTCTGCGGGGGGAAACAGATAATGTGTAGATTGGCATGGGTTGATTGATTATGAGTTATTCCGTTATTGTCAAAAAGGATGGTGTCAATTATTCCCGTCACTCCTGTAGTCCATTGCTATTGTTTTTTTCCTTGTGGCAGTATCGGGAGCTGGTGTGGCAACTGACTTATCGCGATGTGGTGGGGCGGTATCGCGGTTCATTTGTTGGTTTGTTCTGGTCTTTCATCAATCCGCTTGTGCTATTAGTGGTCTATACCGTGGTGTTTGGTGTGATTTTGCAAACCAAATGGGCTGGTATTGATGACAGCCTGGATTTTGCGCTTGTTTTATTTGCTGGACTGATTGTCTATAATTTTTTTGCCGAGTGCTTGAATCGAGCGCCATCATTAATATTGAGTCATCCAAGTTATGTTAAGAAGGTTATTTTTCCGCTGGAAATTTTTCCATGGGTTGCTGTAGGTTCGGCCCTGTTTCATACCATAATCAGTATTATAGCTTGGCTTATATTTTATTTTGCCGTGCATGGCGGTATTCATTGGACCGCATTTTTTTTGCCATTGGTTTTGTTGCCGCTAGTTCTAGTGACCTTGGGATTTAGTTGGTTTTTAAGTTCGGCTGGGGTATTTGTGCGTGATGTCAGTCAGACCATCAATATTGTTACGTTGATCCTGCTTTTTATGTCACCTGTTTTTTATAGTGTGCAGGGTGTTCCAGAAAATTTGCGAGCCTTTCTATTGGCCAATCCATTGACATTTATTATTGAGCAAACCCGAGCGATTCTGATTTGGCAGCAATGGCCGGATTTTTTGGGTCTGGGGATTTATGTGTTGATCAGCTTGTTGATTGCTTGGATAGGTCTGGTCTGGTTCCAGAAAACCCGTGATGGATTTGCGGATGTAATTTGAGGATTTATAAATGAATGATATTGCTATTCAGGTCAACGGATTGAGCAAGTGTTATCACATATATGATGATCCTCGTGATCGCTTAAAGCAGACTCTTCTAGGCAGATTCAAGCAATATTATAAAGAGTTCTGGGCATTGCGTGATGTTTCCTTTAAAATTCATCGTGGTGAAGTTTTTGGGATTATTGGGCGTAACGGCAGTGGTAAGAGTACTTTGTTGCAATTGATTGTCGGTACCTTGTATCCAACGTATGGCGAAATTGAAGTCAATGGCCGAGTAGCGGCTTTGTTGGAGCTTGGGTCGGGTTTTAATCCAGATTTTACTGGACGGGAAAATATTTATTTAAATGGATCGGTATTGGGTTTGGGGCGAGATGAGATCGATTCACGATTTGATGAGATTGTGACATTCGCAGATATCGGCCAATTTATTGATCAGCCTGTAAAAACATATTCAAGTGGCATGTTTGTTCGACTGGCGTTTTCGGTTCAGGCTTGTATTGATCCGGATATTTTTATCGTTGATGAGGCGTTAGCCGTTGGCGACATATTTTTTCGACAGAAATGCTATAAGCGATTTGAGCAGTTGCGAGAAAGAGGGTGCGCTGTGATCCTGGTTTCTCACGGCATGGGAGATATTGAGCAGTTTTGCCAGAATGCCATGTTATTAGAGCAGGGCCGCATGATTTTTTTAGGCAATGCTTCTGAGGCTGTTAAGCATTACTATTTATTGGAGCAACAGAAACGGGAGCCTGGAGCCGTTTTAATCGATAATATTAGTGATTTTGATAGCCAGGATAAACAAGATGCTGTTTCTTTAATAGACCTTAATCAACTCAATGGCCAAGATCCCATCTGGCCGGATGCGGAATTTTTTTTGGATATTTCCGGTCTTGCTCAAGTGAGCAATGGCTGGGCGCGCTGTACAAGAGTTGCCTTATGTAATGAAAAAATCCAGGCTTGCTGTTCCTTTGAGCAGGGTGAAAAAGCAGTATTTTTCTATGAATACGAGATATTGAACGACATAGAAGTTCCTGTTACAGGTATAGTGATACAAAATGATAAGGGAATTATTGTGCATGGAAAGAATACCATGGAATATGGTACTGATGTTCCGGAAAATATTTGTAAGGGATCTTATTTAAGAATTAGGCATGAGATTTTATTGGATCTGGGTATAGGTGAATATACATTCGAAGTGGGGTTGGCTGCATTAAGTCGAATGGACTATGGACAGCGCTCGGCTTTATCTCACGACAACTTGACTGCAAGAGTGATACGCATTTGTCATGTACCGAATGTTGCGGTTTTTCAGATTAAATTCAGGAAAAAAGGATTGCCCGTGCAGTTGTTACACCATGGTATAGCAAATCTGCCTGGTCGCTGTGATTGCCAGGTTATTTGAATTTCTGATTGGGTGAGTGAACATGCATGCATGTTGGTGTGGCAATACCGAGCTTGCTTTTTTTTCATCGGAATATGGGCAATGTCGGAAATGTGGGACTCTGGTTTCTCAGAAGGTGCTGCCTGAAAATCAGTTTACCGTGTCTGATGATGAAACTGATTTTTACGGTAAACAGTATTGGCTGAAGCATCAGGATCAAGATTTTGGGTTTCCGGATATTTATAAGCGCTCGCGGAACGATATGATTGAGCGAAATTTGCATTGGCTCAGGGTATTATTAAAATACGCACTGCCACCTGCACAGGTATTGGAAGTTGGTTGTGGTCATGGCAGCTTTGTTGCCCTTATGCAGCAAGCAGGCTATAAGGCTACAGGTGTTGAACTGAGTCCGTGGGTGGTGGATTACGCAAAGAAGACTTTCAATATAGACGTTCGTATTGGCCCGGTTGAATCCCTTGGGCTTTCTCATGGCAGTTTTGATGTTATCGTTTTGATGGATGTTTTAGAACACCTGTCTGATCCTGTGGCGACGATAAGTCATTGTATAAATCTGCTTAAAGATAATGGTTTTTTGCTTATTCAAACTCCAAAGTTCAAGGAACAATTGAGCCATAATGATTTGATTGATCAGGGTGATCGGTTTTTGGAGATGCTGATTCCGGATGAGCATATTTATCTATTTAGTGAGCGATCTGCAAGAGCGCTTTTTAAGTTGCTCGGTGCTGAATATGTTTATTTTGAATCAGCGATTTTCTCTCATTACGATATGTTTTTTGTCGTCAGTCGGATGCTTTTTGTAATGCATGAGATTGAGGAAATTGAGACAACCTTGCTGGTGAATCCTAATGGGCGATTTGCACTGGCTCTGTTGGATTTGCGAGAAAATGAGTTGTATTTTCATCAAAAATGGACAGAGTTAGACGCAGATCGAGCTATAAGTCTGACTAAACTTTCTGAATTGAACGGACAGATGGTGGCTTTGCAGGCAAGCTGTATTGCTAAAGATGAGCGGCTTGCGGAGTTGACGGCGTGGATACAGGAGCGAGAGGCGCGTCTGGTGGATCTGGATCGGCAGGTTCGCGA
>DAITNL010000075.1:0-13684 GCA_036834665.1 Candidatus Competibacteraceae bacterium
CAGTGAATCGTGGCACTTCCGGTCTTGCGCACTAGAATATGGCAGTTAAAAATCTTCGCCGCTTCGATGAAAAACGTCAGGTGACTGGGATGAATGAATTCGACATGTTCCATGCTCATGGTGGTGCTCCTGGTTGGATGAAGATGGAATCTATAGCCGCTTTATAAAAGCTATCGCGCCCGGCGCCATTTCTCGATCCAGACAGTCAGGGCCAGCGCGCTGCCGCCGGTGAACAGCAGGCTGAGCAGCAGACCGAGATGTTCGGCCAAGTGGGCAAAGAACAGCGTATAGCCCTGAATGGTGAGGAAGGTTGCTCCATAGCCGCTGAGCATCGGTATGGCCCAGCGTGCGCCCAGACCAATCAGCGCCAGATTCAATGCCGCCCATAGCGCATTGAACAGCAGCAGTTCGGCGGCACTGGCCAGATGCCAGCCGCTGTCCAAATCGAAATTGCCAAACAGGGCCAGCAGCCACAGAGCCATTTCGGCAAAGAACAGTCCCGCTGACAGCCAGACCTTGAAGAAGCCCCGCCAGGGCGCCAGCAGTCCGGTTTCACTCTGCCCGTGAATCACCGCAATCGCGATCATGGCCAGCGCCGCCGCTAGAAAACGCAGTGGATAATTCATGCCGAACCAGTATGCGCCCCAGCCCGAAGCATAGCCGGTGAAACCGCCGAACCAGCAGAAAAACACCACCGCGCTCAGCACCAGCAGCAGCACATTGCCCAGCGCATAACTCAGACCGATCAGCAGCAGCAGGTCGATCAGCAGCAGCGCCGGCCAGTTGCCGGAACCCGTCGAATACAGCGTGCCCAGGGTAAAGCTCAGGCCGATCAGCAGCAGGCCACCCAGCAGTTCCAGGCTCAACCCGCTCCAGACCAGCAGGGGCCGGTTGCGTTTGAGCCACTGACCGCCGCCAAAACTGGCCAGCATGGCTACGCCGAGCAGCAGCGCCAGCTTTTCCAGGGTGAACTCGAACAGTGTGCGGCCCAGAATCACCAGCCCGGCCATGACACTGACCGCACCAAACAGCAGAAACCAGCGTCCCAGCGAACGCCAATCCCAGCCGCTGAGGGGATAATCCTGACTCAGATGCTGATGGGTCGCGCTGTTCAATACACCCTCGCGCAACAGGGCATCCAGCTCGCGGCGCACAGCGCGATTGCGGGATTGCGGATTCATGATGTGCGCTCCGTGGCCTGTGCCTGTCGTTCGAACAGATAGCCGAGCAGCATCGCCAGCGCCCCTGCCAGCAGGAAGAACAGGCCGGCGGACAGGCGGTCCCAGAAGTGTTCGAAAAAGCGTGTGTACAGATCGATCGCCAGGAACACGATGCCAAAACCGCTCAGACGCGCATCGTGCAGGCGCGCCCCGGCCACGATCTGCGCGATGCCCGCCGCCGTGAACAGCAGCACCCAGCCCAGCGCCTGACTGGACGAACCCAGACTCAGAAACCACAGCGATAGGTTCAGATACAGCAGGCCAAAAATCAGATACAGGCCGCCAAAGCCGGCACAGCGCCGCAGGGGCCCGCGTTCCAGCCACCGTTCATGGCCGAGACCGAGCAGGATCGTCGCCAGTGCGATCAGGGCCATCAGCCGCTCATCCTGAATGGCAGCGAAATAGACGCCATGGCCGCCATAGGCCGACCAGGCGCCGAGACCGTGAAAAATCAGCAGCAGAGCCAGCAGCAGGGGCCAGCGCAGGTGATAGGCATAGGCGGTCAGCGCCGCCAAGCCGCCAGTCAACAACAGTAGCAGCGGCACGTGTGTCCCGGTGCTGTCGCCATACAGGGCGATGTCCAGCAGCATGCCGGTGCCAAACACGGCAGCCAGGCTGGCAGTCACCAGCACCGCGCCGCTGAAGGGATAGCGCTGGCGCAGATCGGTGGCCAAACGGATGCCAAGCCATCCCAGCACCATGCTCACCCCGCCCAGCAGCAGCGCCGCGAACAGCGCCGAATCCGTCATCAGAGCGATAAAGGCCAGCACCGCCAGCCCAAGCTGGAATAGGGCGAATAGCCCCAGCCATTTCAGCAGTGCGGTCATGAAACGGTCGCGACTTGCGTAGCGCGGCAACAGGGTATCCAGCAGGGCGCGGTCAATCAGGCCACGCTGATGCCAGTCGGTCACTTCGCCGGTCAATAGGTCGCGGGTGCTGGAGCGCATGGTTTAAAGTCCGGTTTTTGCATGGGCGGTTGCCTGCATGGCGTTCAGGAATGTGCTACCTACAAGTATGGACGCAGCCCGCCGCCGCTGCGCAATGTCGCTGCGCAGGCAGAACAGGCCTGCAGGGAGAACATCTGCATGTTGCATCACAACGGTCAAGTGCAATGGCTGATTTACGGCGCTAACGGCTACAGCGGTGAACTGATCGCCCGCGAGGCGCAACGGCGCGGCTTGAGGCCGGTGCTGGCCGGGCGCGCGGTGGACCGTATCGCGCCTCTGGCGCGGGAACTCGGTTGCGAGTACCGGATATTCGCGCCGGGCGATGATGGAGCGGTGAAGGACGCTCTGACCGGCATGGCGCTGCTGCTGAACTGTGCCGGACCGTTTTCGGCAACTGCCGCGCCCTTCGCCGATGCCTGTGTGCAGGCACGGGCGCATTATCTGGACATCACCGGCGAAATCGACGTGTTCGAGGCGCTGCACGGTCGCGATGCCGCTGCGCGCGCGGCAGGCTGTGTGCTTTGTCCGGGCGTCGGTTTTGACGTGATTCCCACCGATTGCCTGGCGGTCGCGCTCAAGGCGGCTTTGCCGGATGCAAGCCATCTGGCGCTGGGCTTTGATTCGCAGTCCGGTTTCAGTCCCGGCACGGCGAAAACCCTGGTCGAAGGTCTGGGCAAGGGCGGGCGGATTCGCCGCGACGGGCGGCTGCTCACGGTCGCACCGCTGTGGAAGCTGCGCCCGATCGATTTTGGTCGCGGCACGAAAACCGCCATGACTATTCCCTGGGGCGATGTCGCCACTGCGTTTTACAGCACCGGGATCGCGCATATTGAAACCTATGTACCGGCAGCACCGAGCCTGTTGCGCTGGCGCCGCTGGCTGCCAGTGCTGCGGCCCTTGCTTGGTTTGCCCGTGGTGCAAGCCCTGCTCAAGCGCCGCATTGCTGCTACCGTGCGCGGTCCCGATGCCGAGCGCCGCCAGCGCACGCCTACCTGGGTCTGGGGCGAGGTGGTGAATGATGCCGGTGTGTGCAAAACCGGCTTCCTGCAGACCGCCAACGGCTATGATGTGACGGTGCAGGGTGCCTTGGCGGTGGCAGAATACCTGTTGTCGAATACGCCCGCCGGCGGCTATTACACCCCGGCGCACTTGCTTGGCCCGGGCCTGATCGAGACCTTGCCGGGTTCTTCGCCCATCCGTATCACCGCGTCCTGATTGATCCGTCCGTTTTCCGGAGACCTTCGCTGCATGGCTCATGACAATGAATTCACTCTATTGCAGGAGCGGCGCTTTCTACCGTTCTTCATTACCCAATTCCTGGGTGCGTTCAATGACAATGTATTCAAGAACGCCCTGATTATTCTGATTGCCTTCCAGATAGCCTCAGCCGATCCCGATCGTTCCAGTCTGCTGATCAATCTTGCTGCTGGACTGTTCGTGCTGCCGTTCTTCCTGTTTTCGGCTACCGCCGGGCAATTGTCCGACAAATACGAGAAATCGCGCTATATCCGCTGGGTCAAGTTTCTGGAAATCATCATCATGCTCGGCGCGACCGCGGGTTTTCTGCTCAACAGCGTGCCAATGCTGATTGCCATGCTATTCATGATGGGCTTTCATTCGACCCTGTTTGGGCCGGTCAAGTACAGCATCATGCCGCAGCACCTGAAGTCCGAGGAACTGGTGGGCGGCAATGCCTGGATCGAAATGGGCACCAATATGGCCATCCTGCTCGGTACGCTGCTCGGCGGCATCCTGATTGCCCAGCCGCAGGGTCATCTATGGGTGTCCTGTGCAGTGGTGACGATTGCCGTGCTCGGACTGCTCAGCAGCCAGTGGATTCCGCCCGCCGCGCCGGCTGCGCCTGATCTGAAAATCAACTGGAATCCGGCCAGCGAGACCTGGCGCATTCTCAAGTTCACCTACCAGAATTTCACCGTTTTTCAATCGGTGCTGGGTATTTCCTGGTTCTGGTTTCTCGGCAGTGTTTATCTGGCGCAATTGCCCAATTTCACCAAGTTCAGTCTGGGTGGTGGCGAACATGTGGTGACCTTGTTGCTGACGCTGTTCGCGATTGGCATTGGCATTGGGTCGCTGCTGTGCGAGCGGCTGTCCGGGCGGATGGTGGAAATTGGTCTGGTGCCGTTTGGTGCGATTGGTCTGACCGTGTTTGGCGTTGACCTGTTTCTGGCCACGCCGGCGACGCCGCCGAGTGGCGAATTGCTGGGCATGCTGGCCTTTCTGGCCGAGACCGGCAGTTGGCGGGTGGTGCTGGATGTGATCCTGATTGGTGCCTTTGGTGGCATCTATATCGTGCCGCTGTATGCCCTGGTGCAGCAGCGCAGCGAGCCGAGTCATTTATCGCGGGTCATTGCCGGCAACAATATTCTTAATGCCATTTTCATGGTTGCGGCGGCGCTGATTGCGGTGGTGTTGCTTGATCGGGGGTTGAGCATTCCGCAGGTTCTGCTGGTGATGGCGATTTTTAATGCAGCCGTGGCGATCTATATCTTTACCCTGGTGCCGGAATTCCTGATGCGCTTTATCGTTTGGATTCTGGTCAATGTCGGTTATCGACTCAAAACCGAGGGTCTGGAGCGGATTCCCGCGCAGGGGCCGGCGGTGGTGGTGTGCAATCATGTCAGCTATATGGATGCGCTGGTGGTGGTCGGCTGCTGTCGGCGGCCAGTGCGTTTTGTGATGGATCACCAGATTTTCAAAATTCCGCTGCTGAATTTCGTGTTCCGCACTGCGGGCGCAATTCCGATTGCGTCGCTGCGTGAGAATCCGCAGATTCTGCAACAGGCTTACGAGCGGGTAGCCCGTTATCTGGAAGAGGGCGAGGTGGTCGGCATTTTCCCCGAAGGGCGCCTGACCGATGATGGCCAGATCGGGGTATTCAAGGCCGGTATCGAGCAGATTATCCAGCGCACACCGGTGCCGGTGGTGCCGATGGCCTTGCGCGGCCTGTGGGGCAGCTTTTTCAGCCGCCGTTATGGCGGGAAACCGATGGCAGCAGTGCCACGCCGGTTCTGGTCACGGATCGAACTGGTGGTCGGTGAGCCGGTGCCGGCGGAACAGGCAACTTCAACGCTCCTGCGCGAACAGGTGGTAGCACTGCGCGGTGATCGGCCCTGAACGCGGCGCTACGCTGCAAAGGAAAAAGCCGCCCCGGAATGCCATGTTCCGGGACGGCCTGACCGCTTGTGGCAGCCGCGTATCGCTTACGGCGCGTCCTTCTTCGGCGCTGCAGCCTTCTCAGCGATCTTGTTCAGATCGTCGGCGGTCAGCTTGTCGTCATAAATGCCGGCGGCAACCTGGATATCCGGCTTGAAGGACACATCGGCGCTGTGCGCAAAGGAGATTTTGCGTGAGGCCTTGCCTTCGCCCGGCTTCGGCCACCAGTACTCAACCCAGCCGCCATTGGTCTTGGCGCCGGCCTTGCAAAGCTCCTCAAACAGCGCCTTGTCCTTGTCGTCCTTCATCTGCAGGATGGGCTTGCCAACCAGGTCAGGGCGCAGCGGATGGGCGATCATCGCATCATCGCGGCAGCTATAGACAAATACATAGCTGTCCTTCCACACCCAGCGTGCATCCTTGTTGTTGTTGAAATCGGCAAAGCCAGCCAGGCCCTTATCGTGCAGGTATTGCGCGGCTTCGTGGACCTTGGCAACCACTTCCTCGGCGGAAGCGGTGTTGGCATCGGTGGCCAGCACCGGCGCGCTGCCGAGGGTCAGGGCCAGGGCAAAACCCAGGGTCATCTTATGCATGTGTAATCCTCCTGAATAAGGGTGGTGAACGGTGCGCTTAGGCGATCCAGGGCTTGCCGGCTGGCAACAGCTCACGGCCGAACAGCTCGTTGAGGATGATGCGCGCCATCATGTACCAGGCCATCAGCGCACAGACCATCAGCTCATAGCCGGCGACCACGGTCAGGCCCGGATAGCCGAAGTGCGCCAGGTCGAGCAGGATGAAGCCGACCAGCAGCAGGCTGAAGGTCAGGGCCATGGCACCATGAATGCGCATCGCACCGATCCACAGGATCACCGAGAACAGCGTCCAGGCCACCAGGAACCAGCCGACATCGGTGGTGCTGGCCTTGAATAGATCGTAGTTGTTGCCCAGCAGCATCAGGCACAGTGCAATCCAGAACGCGCCATAGGACGTGAAGGCGCAGTAGCCGAAGTTGTTGCCGGTTTTCATTTCCTGCAGGCCGGCGATGAGCTGTGCCAGCCCACCAAAAATCAACCCCAGCCAGATCACCGGGCCCATGCCCATCCAGCCGACGTTATGGAACTGCAGCATGAGGGTGGTCAGGCCAAAGCCGGCCAGACCTACGACAGCAGGGTTACCAAGTTTTTGTTCTGACATTGCTTTTTTCTCCCGGGGACGTTGTTGTTTCACTAATGGGTTCTACGGTTTTTCGCGGCTGGGGAATGGTGCCTCACAAGGGCTTTGCCCCGTGGCCCCGTTGATCATGCCAGCGGGGCCGGTGCTCTGACGGTTATGGGACAGCAGGATCCTCCACTCGGAAACAGGTCAGCCGGCCCAGGCCGGCTGCGTTCAGACCATCACCAGTTTGCGCCGATACCCCTCTTCCAGCGGCGCGTGCCAGGTCGATTCGTTGTTATCCCACAGCACCGGCAAGACAAAGGACGTGCTGTTGGCAGCCTTGGGTGCCTGCTTCCATTCGCCGTTGAGTTTGGTGGCCCAGTGCGGGGTGAGCGCGGGATCGTTGATGAAGGTCTCGGTATCGAACCGGGTATGCCCGTCGATATCACGGATGTCAATGATAATGGGCCCGACATAGGAATTTTCCGGCCAGGGAAAGAAGCGCCGGCGGGTATGGGGCATTTTCGGCTTCACATCGCCGACCAGATCAGCCATTGAAATGCCCTTCGGTGGCTTGCGCGGGTTGATGCCGGCATAGACCATGCGCACGTTCGGCGCGGTGATGGCGGCGGCGCCCATGGCGCTTTTATAGGCACTGAGCAGCGTGGGATTCGCGCCGATGTTACAGCCGCGGATGTGGATGATCAGCTTGCGGGCACGCAGCTTGTTGAGCTTGTCCAGCAGGCGCTGGGCAGTGGCAATCTTGACGCCCATCATCGTGGCTGCGTTCTTCAGGCGCGCATCATCAGCGGCCAGCGTACCCTTGGCGGCCGCGTCGGCCAGGGTTGAGAGCAGAGCGATTACCGCACCCGTGGCAGTGAAGGCCGACTCCTGGGCAAACTTGATCAGCAGGCCATGCTCGGCGTGGCCGTGGCTGACGACGACCTGATGGCTGTTGGCTTCGCCGGTGAGCAGTTTGTCAAACAGATCCTCAAGGCTGGTGAAGCGGCTCATGGCGCCGGTGCGGATGCGCCCCGGCCCGATGGTTTCAAGGCCGCATTGGCGGTAGAAGCGCTCGATGATCTGCGCGCCTCTGATATCGGCAATAAGCACTGGAGCAGTCGATTCGCCGGCCATGGTGTTTTCCTGACGCTGCATCTGATGGGGAAGAGCACGGGATCCCGCGAAGGGATTAGGCAATTAAAGCAGATTTTCAGCGTGCTACGTTGCGCGCTGCCTTGCGGACGTGAACCGGAGAACCGCTGCCTCGCGACAACTTCGAGGCAGGCGGCTATCGGTTCAGGTGCGCCGCTCAGCCCTGGCGCGCTGCGCGCTTGCGGTCGTTCTCCAGCAGCAGTTTCTTGCGCACGCGGATTGATTTGGGCGTTACTTCGACCAGTTCGTCATCGTCGATGAATTCCAGCGCCTGTTCCAAACTCATGCGCACGGGCGGGGTGAGCAGAATGTTTTCATCGGAACCGGCGGCGCGGATGTTGGTGAGTTGCTTGGCCTTGAGGGGATTCACCACCAGATCGTTGTCGCGCGAGTGGATGCCGACGATCATGCCTTCATAGGCCTCATCACCGGGGCCGACCATCAGCCGGCCGCGCTCCTGCAGGTTGAACAGCGCATAGGCCAGCACCTTGCCGGTGGCGTTGGCGATCAGGACGCCGTTGGCGCGGGCGCCAATCGCGCCCTTCTTCTGCGGGCCATAGCGGTCGAAGACGTGATAGAGCAGTCCAGTGCCGGAGGTGGCGGTCATGAACTCGGTCTGGAAGCCGATCAGGCCGCGCGCCGGGATCAGGTAATCGAGCCGCACCCGGCCCTTGCCATCGGGCTGCATGTCGAGCAGATCGCCGCGCCGTTCGCCGAGCTTTTCCATGATCGTGCCCTGGTGCTGCTCCTCGACATCGACGGTGAGCTGCTCATAAGGCTCGCAGGCTTCGCCGTCGATCTCGCGCACAATCACCTCCGGGCGCGATACCGCCAGTTCATAGCCCTCGCGGCGCATGTTCTCGATCAGGATCGACAGATGCAGTTCGCCGCGCCCAGACACCTTGAATTTGTCCGGGTCGTCGGTGTCCTCGATGCGCAGCGCCACGTTGTGAATCAGCTCGCGATAGAGCCGTTCGCGCAACTGGCGGCTGGTGACATACTTGCCTTCGCGCCCGGCGAAGGGTGAGGTGTTGACCTGGAAGGTCATGCTCATGGTCGGTTCGTCGACCTTCAGCGGCGGCAGACCCTCGACCGTGCCCGGATCGCAGAGCACGTCGGAGATGCCCAGGCCGTCCACTCCGGTAAAGGCGATGATGTCACCGGCAGCCGCTTCGGGGAATTCGATCCGCTCCAGACCCTGAAAGCCCAGAACCTGCAGCACCCGGCCATTGCGCCGGTTGCCCTGGTGGTCAAGGATCACCACCGGGGTGTTGGTCCTGATGCGGCCGCGCCGGATGCGACCAATGCCGATGACGCCGACATAGCTGTTATAGCCCAGCGAGCTGACCTGCAACTGGAAGGGGCCGTCGAGATCGACCGCCGGCGGTGGCACATGCTGGACGATGGTTTCGAACAGCGGGGTCATGTCGCCCTCGCGCACGTTCTCATCGAGTCCGGCATAGCCCTGCAGCGCCGAGGCATAGATCACCGGGAAATCCAGTTGCTCATCGGTGGCGCCGAGGCGGTCGAACAGGTCAAAGGTGCGATCGAGCACCCAGTGCGGGCGCGCGCCGGGCCGGTCGACCTTGTTGATCACCACGATGGGCTTGAAGCCCATGGCGAAGGCTTTCTGGGTGACGAAACGGGTCTGCGGCATCGGTCCGTCGACCGCATCGACCAGCAGCAGCACCGAGTCGACCATCGATAGCACCCGCTCGACTTCGCCGCCGAAGTCGGCATGTCCGGGCGTGTCAACGATGTTGATGCGGTAGTCGCGCCAGTGCAGGGCGGTGTTCTTGGCCAGGATGGTAATGCCACGCTCCTTTTCGAGCGCGTTGGAATCCATCACCCGCTCGGGCGGTGCGGCGCGGTCACTGAAGGTACCGGACTGCTGCAGCAGCTTGTCCACCAGCGTGGTCTTGCCATGGTCCACGTGGGCGATGATGGCGATGTTGCGAAGTTTTTCGATCACGGTGCGCGTCTGTTGGGCTGAAATCAGCTTGGCATTATACCGGACTCGCACCGCTGGAGTGGCGGCCGGATGCAGGAGGCTGGAAACGACAAGGCCCCGCACGGGGGCGGGGCCTTGTTTGAGCGGCTTTGGTGGCCGGACCGACTGCCTACTTGACTGCGACTTTCTTGACCATGGTGGCTTGCGGACCCTTGGGACCGACTTTGACGTCGAATTCGACTTTCTGATTTTCCGCCAGGGTTCGGAAACCCTTGCCCTCGATCACCGAGTAGTGCACGAAGACATCGCTGCTGCCGTCTTCAGGGGCAATGAAACCGAAGCCCTTGGCTTCATCGAACCACTTCACAGTACCAATGCGCATTAATGCAAAACCTCAAAGCTAAATACGGTTCTTCTGCCGTGCCGCTTGTTGCCCGATCCTCGGTCGGTGGGTTATTCAAGGGGCCAGACGCCGGGCTTTTGGAGGTTTGCAACCTCCGCCCGCAAGTGACACTACGCGAAAGCACTATGTTCCGCAAGTTAATTTTATGTGCGTTTGCACAGGGTTAGTGCAAAAATGCACGGCTTTGCGTGCGTGCCTGAGCCAGAAACCTTTTCAAACAGACTGTTGGACTTTGCCGTGGAAAAACTGCTTGTTTCCCTGCGCGAGCGCCTGTCAGCGTGCCCGACTAGCGATCGCGCCGTCCTTGCCCGTCGGCTGCAGGGCGTGCGTCGGCGCCTGCGTGAGGGCAAGCCGATTGATCAGATTCTGGCACAACTGGTGGCGGCGATTGACAGTGCCGAGGCGCGCCTGCATGCCCGCCGCGCTGCCTTGCCGGTGCCGACCTTCGATGACAGCCTGCCGATCAGCGCCCAGCGTGAGCGCATCGCTGCGGCAATTCTCGCCCATCCGGTGGTGGTGGTGTGCGGCGAAACCGGTTCCGGCAAGACCACACAGCTGCCCAAGATCTGCCTGTCACTGGGGCTGGGCGCGGCCGGCCTGATTGGCCATACCCAGCCGCGCCGCATCGCGGCCCGCGCGGTGGCGACGCGCATCGCTGCCGAACTGGGTACTACGGTTGGCGGTCAGGTCGGCTACAAGGTGCGCTTTTCCGATCGGGTCGGGCCGGATACGGTGGTCAAGCTGATGACCGACGGCATCCTGCTTGCCGAAACCCAGAGCGATCGCCAGCTTGATCAGTATGAAGTGCTGATCATCGACGAGGCCCACGAGCGCAGCCTGAACATCGACTTCCTGCTCGGCTATCTCAAGCGCCTGCGGGCGCGGCGGCCGGAACTGAAAATCATCATCACCTCGGCGACCATCGACCCGGAGCGCTTCGCGCGCCATTTTGACGGAGCGCCGATCATCGAAGTCTCCGGGCGCAGTTATCCGGTGGAACTGCGCTACCGGCCGCTGCTGGCCGATGACGAGGACCAGCGCGACCGCGACCTGCAGCAGGCGATTCTCGATGCGGTGGATGAATTGTGGCGGCACGGGCCGGGCGATATCCTGATTTTTCTCGCTGGCGAGCGCGAGATTCGCGAGACCGCTGAGAGCCTGCGCAAGCATCATCCGCCCAATACCGAGATTTTGCCGCTGTATGCGCGCCTGTCGGCGGCGGAGCAGAACCGCGTGTTTCAGCCGCATGGCCGGCCGCGCATCGTCCTGGCCACCAACGTTGCCGAAACCTCGCTGACCGTGCCCGGCATCCGCTATGTGATCGATCCGGGTACGGCGCGCATCAGCCGCTACAGTCCGCGCAGCCGCATCCAGCGCCTGCCGGTGGAGAACATTTCCCAGGCCAGTGCCCGGCAGCGCGCCGGTCGCTGCGGTCGGGTCAGTGCCGGCATCTGCATTCGCCTATACGCGGAAGAGGATTTCCAGGCCCGCCCGGCCTTTACCGACCCGGAAATTCTGCGCACTCATCTGGCGGCGGTGATTTTGCAAATGAGCGCGCTGCATCTGGGCAAGCCGGAGGATTTTCCCTTCATCGATCCACCCGATGCGCGGCAGATCAGCGATGGGTTCCGCCTGCTGTTCGAATTGCAGGCAGTTGACGAACAGCGCGGTATCAGCGAACTCGGTCGGCAATTGGCCCGGCTGCCAGTCGATCCGCGTCTGGGACGGATGCTGCTGGCGGCACGGCAGGAAGGCTGCCTGCGCGAGGTGCTGATCCTGGTCGCAGCGCTGGCGATTCAGGATCCGCGCGAGCGACCGCTGGACAAGCAACAGGCCGCCGACGAGAAGCATCGCCGTTTCCGCGACGAGCAGTCCGATTTCCTGGCCCTACTCAACCTGTGGAACGACTACCACGAACAGGCGCGGCAGTTGTCGCGGAACCAGTTGCGCAACCGCTGTCAGGCCGAGTTCCTGTCCTTCGTGCGCATGCGCGAATGGCACGACCTGCATCAGGAACTGCTGGCCCGGGTCACGGAAATGGGCCTGCGTCTGAACGAACAGCCGGCGGCTTATGCGGCATTGCACCGGGCGCTGCTGACCGGTCTGCTCGGTCATCTGGGGCTAAAGCAGGAGGAGCATGCCTATCTGGGCGCGCATGGGCGCCATTTTTTTCTGTTTCCCGGTTCCGGGCTGTTCAAAAAGCGCCCGCGCTGGGTGATGGCTGCGGAACTGGTCGAAACCACCCGCCTGTATGCGCGCGGCGTGGCCCATATCGAGCCGGAATGGGTGGAAGGGCTGGCCGGACATCTGCTCAAACGCAGTTATGCCGAGCCGCATTGGGAAAAGCGCAGCGCCCAGGTCGCGGCTACCGAGCGGGTCACCCTGTACGGCCTGCCGATCGTTCCGGCGCGCCGGGTCAACTATGGGCCGCTGGACCCGGTATTGGCGCGGGAGATTTTCATTCGTCAGGCGCTGGTCGCAGGCGAGTTTCACTGCCGGGCGCCCTTCTTTGCCCACAATCGGCAGTTGCTGGCCGAACTGGCCGAACTGGAAACCCGTGCCCGCCGCGATTTGGCCGAGGACGAGGAAGCGCTGTACCGCTTTTACGATGCGCGCCTGCCCGCCGGCATCTACAGCGGTCCGGGTTTTGAGAGCTGGCGTAAGCAGGCCGAGCGCGAGCAGCCGCGCCTGCTGTTTCTGGACCGCGCGGCGCTGCTTGCGCAGGCGGGGCCGGTGGCCGATGGCGTGCGCTTTCCCGATCATCTCGATCTGGACGGCTTGCGCCTGCCCTTGAGCTATCGTTTCGCGCCCGGTGCCGATGATGACGGCGTGACCCTGACCGTGCCGCTGGCGGCAGTGAATCAGGTCGATCCGCGCCGGCTGGACTGGCTGGTGCCCGGCTGGCAGGCCGAGCGCATGGCGGCGCTGCTGAAATCCTTGCCCAAGGCGCTGCGGCGCAATTTTGTGCCGGTACCGAACTATGTGCAGGTGCTGCTGGAGCTGATCGAGCCGGGCGCGCAGGCGCTGACTGCGGCGATGGCGGCGCAGTTGCAGCGCATGACCGGGGTGGCGATTCCCGAGGAGGCCTGGAATCCGGATGCGGTGCCCGCACATCTGCGCATGCGCTTTCGGGTGGTGGATGCCGAGGACCGGGAACTGGCCGTCGGACGCGACTGGAACGTGATCCAGCAGCAGTTGCGCGGCGCGGCTCAGGCCGGCTTTGCGGCGCTGCCGACGCCGGAATTCGAGCGCGACCATGTGCGTGACTGGGATTTTGGCGCATTGCCCGAGGAGGTGAATTTTGTGCGCAACGGTATCCAGTTGCGCGGTTATCCGGCGCTGGTCGCGGCAACGGATGGCACGCTGGCCCTGCGGCTGCTGGATGCGCCGACGCGCGCCGAGGCGGTCAGCCGTGCCGGGCTGCGGCGCCTGATCGCCTGGCGGCTGGGGCCGGCGTTCAAGGCCCTGGCGCGGGATCTGCCCAACCTGCAGCGCATGACCCTGCATTACCTGGGCCTGGGCACGCAGGAGCAGTTGCGCGAGGATCTGCTGGCGCTGATTCTCGATCGCGCCTTTTTGGCTGGGCAGCCGCTGCCGCGCGAGCGGGCTGCTTTTGATGCGCTGTTGGAGCGGGGCCGGGCGCGGCTGGGGCCGCTGCGGGTGGAGATGAGCGCGATCG
>DAITNL010000076.1:0-13672 GCA_036834665.1 Candidatus Competibacteraceae bacterium
AAGTGCTTCAGCGCAGTTCCCGCGGCAGGGCGAACACGACATTTTCCTCGCGGCCACTGCTTTCCAGCACCGCAGTTGCGCCGAGTGCGCGCAGCCGCGTAATCACCTGCTGCACCAGCACTTCCGGCGCCGAGGCTCCGGCAGTCACGCCAATCGTGCTTTTGTGCGCCAGCCAGGCCGGTTCAATATCATCCGGTCCATCGATCAAATAAGCCGGTGTGCCGGCCTTCTCGGCCAGCTCGCGCAGGCGGTTGGAATTGGAACTGCTGCGCGAACCCACCACCAGCAGCAACTCGCAGCGCGTAGACAGTTCCTTGACCGCATCCTGACGGTTCTGGGTCGCGTAGCAGATATCGTCCTTGCGCGGCCCCTGAATCGCCGGAAAACGCGCCCGCAGTGCCGCCACGATCCGCGCCGTATCATCCACCGACAGCGTGGTCTGGGTGACATAGGCCAGCTCCGCCGGATTACGCACCGTGAGCTGAGCGACATCCTCGACATGTTCGACCAGGTACATGCAGCCGCCCTGCGTGGTGTCGTACTGGCCCATGGTGCCTTCGACCTCGGGATGCCCGGCATGGCCAATCAGCACCACCTCGCGCCCGGCACCGCCATGCCGGCTGACCTCCATATGCACCTTGGTAACCAGCGGACAGGTGGCGTCGAATACCTTCAAACCCCGGTGCGCCGCCTGCTCCTGCACTGTCCGCGACACGCCATGGGCGCTGAAAATCACCGTCGCGCCATCCGGCACCTCGTCCAGTTCCTCGACGAATACCGCGCCGCGCTCGCGCAGGTTATCGACCACGAAGCGGTTATGCACCACTTCATGGCGCACATAGATCGGCGCGCCAAACAGGTCCAGCGCCCGTTCGACAATACCAATCGCCCGATCAACGCCGGCGCAAAAGCCACGTGGATTGGCTAGATGAATCTGTACGCTCAATGGAAAGCTCTCCGGCAGCCGCGCCGCTCAGGGTTGGTCGGTCGGGTTTTGCAAAGAATCGGGCTGTTTGGTGCGCAGGCTATCGAGCACCAGCAGCACCGCACCCACACTGATCGCCGAATCGGCGATATTGAACGCCGGCCAATACCAGCGCTCGTAGTACAACTGGATAAAATCAATCACCTGCCCCAGCCAGACCCGGTCGATCATGTTGCCGAGCGCCCCGCCGAGAATCAGCGCCAACGCCAGCGCCAGCCATTTTTCAGCCGGTTTCAGCCGATACAGCCAGACCAGCAGGCCCGCGCTGATCACCGTGCCCAGGATCAGGAAAAACCAGCGCTGCCAGCCGCCTGCATCAGCCAGGAAGCTGAACGCCGCGCCGGTGTTGTAGGTCAGCATCAGGTTGAACGACGGCAGCACCGCCACCGGCTGGTGCATCACCAGCAGCGTTTCGGCCAAGTATTTGGTGAACTGATCGAGAACGATCACCAGCAGGCTGAGCCAGCCCCATTTCTTGAGCATGAGTTCCTTCAGACCAGGTTAAAGGCCAAAGACCAAAGACCAAAGGCTGAAACAAACCCATCACTCTGACCTTTCACCTTTGATCTGCCTTCGACCTGATTGACCATCGGAGCCGTCGGCCATGCCTCAGGCAAAACGCCGCGTTTCTCCCGCCCCAAAGGCATTGTCCACACAGCGCCCGCACAGTTCCGGATGCGCGGCATCCTGACCGACATCCGCGCGATGATGCCAGCAACGCACACATTTGCCATGGGCGCTTGGCGCAACCCGCAGCGCCAGCGTCTGCCCGTTTACCTGCACTTCGACCGCGTCGGCGGGTCGGGTGGCCAAAGGCTGCACCCGGGCATAGGACGTGATCAGGAAGAAACGCAGCTCATCACCGATGCGGCCCAGATCGGCGGCCAAGGCATCCTCGGCATATAGATCAAGTTCGGCGTCCAGCCCGGAACCAATGCCGCCCGCCACGCGCAGCTTTTCCAGCTCCTTGCTTACCGCCTCGCGCACCGCGATTAGCCGTTCCCAGTACGCGGCATTCAGCGGCTCATGCTCATCCAGCGCAAACAGGCCGTTATACCAGGTGGTCAGGAACACCGACGGCCCGCGCGCGCCGGGCAGGTTGCGCCAGATTTCCTCTGCGGTGAAGCTGAGAATCGGCGCCAGCCAGCGGGTCAGCGCTTCCAGAATATGCTGCATGGCGGTCTGCGCCGAGCGCCGGGCGCTGCTGTCGCGACCGCTGGTGTACTGGCGATCCTTGAGAATATCCAGGTACAGGCTGCCTAAATCCACCGAGCAGAAGTTGTGGATCTTCTGATAGATCAGGTGGAACTGGTATTGCGCATAGGCTTCGATGATCTCGTCCTGCAGGCGCCGAGTGCGGTCCACTGCCCAGCGATCCAGTGCCAGCATCCGCTCTGCCGGCAGGGCATGGTGCGCCGGGTCGAAGCCATTGAGATTGGCCAGCAGGAAGCGCGCGGTATTGCGCATCCGCCGGTAGGAATCGGCCATGCGCTTGAGAATTTCGTCGGAGACGTTCATCTCGCCGCGATAGTCGGTGGCCGCGACCCACAGGCGCAGGATATCGGCGCCAAGGGCATTGACCACTTTCTGCGGCGCGATCACGTTGCCCAGCGACTTGGACATCTTGCGGCCCTGGGCATCGACGGTGAAGCCGTGCGTGAGCAGGCCCTTGTAGGGCGCTACGCCGCGCATCGCCACCGAGGCCAGCAGCGAGGACTGGAACCAGCCGCGATGCTGGTCGGAGCCTTCCAGGTACAGATCCGCCGGAAACCGCAGTTCCGGGCGCCGTTCCAGCACCGACAAATGCGTCGTGCCGGAATCAAACCATACATCCAGGGTATCCGGGGTTTTCTCGTACTCGGCAGCCTCGGCACCCAGCAGTTCAGCGGGGTCGAGTTCGAACCAGGCATCGATACCGCCCTGCTCGATGCGCTGCGCCACCTGTTCCATCAGCTCCAGAGTATTCGGGTGCAGCTCGCCGCTCTGCCTGTGCAGGAACAGGGTGATCGGCACACCCCAATAGCGCTGCCGCGACACGCACCAGTCCGGACGGTTGGCCACCATGCCCTGCAGGCGCGCCTCGCCCCAGTCCGGGGTAAAGCGCAGTTTCTTGATCTCATCCAGAGCGCGATTGCGCAGACCGTGCTGCTCCATGCTGACAAACCATTGCGGCGTCGCGCGGAAGATGATCGGCGTCTTGTGCCGCCAGCAGTGCGGATAACTGTGGCGCAAACGCGCCGCGCGCAGCAGCATGCCCTGCGCCTGCAGCACCTCCAGCACTCGCTCATTGGCAGCGAACACATGCAGACCGGCGAACAGCGGCGTATCAGCCAGGAACTTGCCATCGGCGCCCACCGGGTTATCCACCGGCAGGCCATAGCGGCAACCGACCACGTAGTCTTCCTGGCCATGCGCGGGCGCGGTATGCACAGCACCCGTGCCGGCTTCGGTGGTGACGTGATCGCCGAGAATCACCGGCACTTCGCGCTCATAGAACGGATGGCGCAGCGCCAGCCCTTCCAGACCGCTGCCCAGACCATGCGCCAGCACCTGATACTGCTCGATCCGCCAGCGGCCCAGTGCCTCCTGCAGCAGCGCATCGGCGACCAGCAGCCGCTCCGGGCCGCGCGCGCCGTCCACCTGAATCAGCACATAGTCCAGCCCCGGATTCACCGCTACCGCGCGATTGGCCGGCAGGGTCCAGGGCGTGGTGGTCCAGATCACCACCGCCAGCGGGCCATGCCCTTCATGGCCGGGGACATGATGCAGCCGCGCCAGCAGCGCTTCAGGATCGGCGACCGGAAAGCGCACGTCGATGGCCAGCGAATCACGATCCTCGTATTCGACCTCGGCCTCGGCCAGCGCCGAGCCGCAGTCGATGCACCAGTGCACCGGCTTGAAACCGCGCTGCAAATGGCCATTGGCAATGATCCGCGCCAGCGAACGCACGATGTCGGCCTCGGCACGGAAATCCATGGTCAGGTAGGGGTGCGCCCAATCACCGAACACGCCCAGGCGCTGGAAATCGCTGCTCTGACTGGCGACTTGTTCGGTAGCAAAGGCGCGGCAGGCATTGCGGAAGCTGCGCGCATCGACCTTGACGCCGACCTTGCCGAGCTTCTTTTCCACCACCTGTTCAATCGGCAGGCCGTGGCAATCCCAGCCCGGCACATAAGGCGCGTCGAAACCGCTGAGGGTTTTCGACTTGACGATGATGTCCTTGAGCACCTTGTTGACCGCGTGGCCAATATGAATGGTGCCATTGGCGTAGGGCGGGCCGTCGTGCAGGATGAAGCGGGGCCGCCCGGCGAATTCGGCGCGCTGGCGGGCATACAGGTCCAGTTCCTGCCAGTAGCGCAGCAGATCGGGCTCGCGCTTGGCAAGATCGGCCTTCATGGGGAAGGCGGTCTGGGGCAGGTTAAGAGTGTCTTTGTAATCGGCCACGGTGAACCTCGAAAAACCGGTGCTCAAACGCCCTGCCCGGGAACGGACAGGGTTGGGGAAAAAGGTGCGGCGGCATTGCGTATCAGGCCGCGAGCGCTGAACCAGGCCCGGGCCTGGTGTTCGTCACGCTGAATCTGCTGGCGCAGCGCGTCCAGGGACGCGAAGCGCTGTTCCGGGCGCAGGTAGTGCAGGAAATCAATCTTGACGTGCCGGCCATACAGATCGCCATGAAAGTCCAGCAGATGCACTTCAAGCTGTTCACGCACGCCCTGCACGGTCGGGCGACGGCCAACATTGGCAATGCCCGGCCAGGGCCGCAGACCGGGACCGCTCATCAGCACCGCGTAAACGCCATAGACCGGCGTGGCGCGGCGGTGCAGGTGAATGTTGGCGGTGGGAAAACCCAGGGTTCGGCCGCGCTCGTCGCCGTGCGCGACCCGTCCGCACATGTCATAGGGCCGGCCGAGCAGGCGCGTGGCCCAGTCCAGATCGCCCTGACTAAGCGCCTGACGGATCCGGGTACTGCTGACCCGCGTGCCCTCGACCTGATAGCTGTGGCTGTTGACCACGCTGAAGCCGTACCGCTGACCGGCGGCAAGCAACAGGGCGAAATCACCGGCGCGGCGATGACCAAAACGGAAGTCGTCGCCGATCACCAGATGGCGCACGCCAAGCTGCTGCACCAGCAGGTGCTCGATAAACGCCGGGGCCGGCAACGCGGCCAGGTGCTGGTCGAATTCCAGGCACAGCAGCCGTTCGATACCCAGTCCATCCAGAGCCAGCAGCTTTTCGCGCAGACGCATCAAGCGCGCCGGCGCAGCGTCAGGACCGGCGAAGTATTCCTGCGGCTGCGGCTCGAAGGTGATCACCAGGCGCGGTAGATGCAGGCGCTGCGCCGCTTCGTGCAGTTGCGCCAGGATGGCCTGATGACCGAGGTGGACGCCGTCGAAGTTGCCGATGGTGGCAACGCAGCCCCGGTGACGGGGACGCAGATTGTGTTGACCGCGGATGAATTCCATGCCGTTCAGAGTGCTCGCGACTTCATGAAGTGCGTGATTATACGGGGTGAACGCGATTTTTGGCGCGTTGCGAACGGATGCGTTGCGCGCCCTGCCCTCAGGGATGGGTGCGGAGCGGCAGCGCGGTCAGACGTGCTGCGCAATTGATGCGCGTTATCCCTCGGCGTATTCTGCTGAATTAAAATCCCCATTTCCACATAGCAGCATTAAAGACTCACCTGGTGCATATATACATTTTCAATAAACCATCCATTCACAAAACGCTGCAAAGGATCATCGACCATGACGCGCGAAGAAAAGATATTGAAGCATATTGATAAAAATGGCCTGGGCATTGAAATCGGCCCCAGTCACAATCCACTGGCGCCAAAAAGCGCCGGTTATCGCGTCCATATCATTGATCATATGAGCCGTGAGCAACTGATTGCCAAGTATGCACAACATGGCGTCGATCTCGACAGGATCGAGGACGTTGATTTCATATGGCACCAGGAACCTTACGCGGAACTCACCGGAAAGAACCGGTATTACGATTGGATTATCGCTTCGCATGTTATCGAGCACATGCCCGACCTGATTGGTTTTATCAATAACTGTGATGATGTGCTCAAGGAAGATGGTGTGCTATCGCTGGTCGTGCCTGATAAGCGCTATTGCTTTGATCACTACCGGCCAATAACAAGCTTGGCAACGATCGTGGATCATCATGTGCAGAAAGCGACTTATCATACGGCAGGCGCGGTAGCGGAATATTTTTTAAATGTGGTATCCCAATCGGGAGCCATTGCCTGGGATGCCCGGACCACGGGCAGCTATGCTTTTGTGCATTCGCTGGAAGATGCCATACGCGGCATGCAATCCGTATTGAATGATCATGCTTATCTGGATATCCATGCCTGGTGCTTTACACCCCACTCTTTCCGGCTCCTGATGCAGGATCTTTTTGCACTCGGACTCATCCAGCTCAAAGAAGTGGATTTCTACCCAACCGCAGGCTGTGAGTTTTATATGACGCTAAGCCGCAAGGGCAAGGGCAGCGGCAAATCGAGAATGGAACTGCTGGACAGCATAGAAACTGAAATCAAGGAAGGCTAAAGCCAGGCAAGCATCAGGAAGTTCGGCGCCATAACACGCTCCAGCTTTTTCCAGTCTGGAGCGGTTTTTTAGCCGAGCACCCCGATCATGAAAACCCGCTGTTCGCGGGTTTTCGGTATTGATCAGCCGCCCTTAACCCTCATGCGTAGCATGACTAGGCATGCAGCAAATGCCGGGGCCGGATGCCCACCGCCAGCACCGCCAGCACATAACTGCCACCACCCGCGACAATCAGCCACGTCAGATGCCACAGCCGCTGCCCACTGCTTGCGTGCAGCCACTGCTGCAGATCGCCGGCACCAAACCACAGCACCACGCCTAACAGCAGATTAGCCACGAACAGTTGCAGCAGAAAGCGCGGCCAACCACTGCGCGGTTGATAAATAGCGCGCCGCCGCAAATTGAAGAACAGCATGCCTGCATTCAGAAAGGCCGCCAGCGAGGTTGACAGCGCCAATCCAGCATGGGCCAGCGGCCAGATAAAAATCAGTGTCATCGCTGTATTGGCGCCCATGGCGATAATTCCATACTTGACCGGACTGCGCGTGTCCTTGCGGGCATAAAAACCCGGCGCCAACACCTTGATCAGCATGAAGGCCACCAGACCCAGGGCAAAGGCCATCAGGCTGCGCGTTGACATCGCCACATCATGGGCATCGAATTCCCCATACTGGAACAGCGCCGCCAGCATCGGCCCGGCCAGGATCACCAGCGCTACCGTAGCCGGCATGCCAATCAGCAAGGCCCAGCGCAAGGCCCAATCCAGGGTCTGCGAAAAATGCGCCGTCTCAGCGCTGGCGTGATGGCGTGACAGCTTGGGCAGAATCACCGTGCCCAGCGCCACCCCGAAAATCCCCAGTGGAAATTCCACCAGCCGATCGGAGTAATACAGCCAGCTCACGCTGCCCGAGACCAGGAACGAGGCCAGCAGAGTATCGATCAGCAGGTTGACCTGCGCCACCGAGGAGCCAAACACCGCCGGCAGCATCAGCTTGAGCACCTGCTGCACGCCAGCGCTGGCCCAGCCCCAACGCGGCCGTGGCAGCAGCTTGATCTGGCGCAGGAATGGAATCTGAAAGCCCAGTTGCACCACGCCGGCAATGAACACGCCCCAGGCCAGGCCCATCACCGGCTTTTCCATATGCGGCGCCAGCCATAGTGCGGCGGCGATCATGGTCAGATTGAGCAGCACCGGGGTCACGGCGGGAATGGCAAACCTGCCGCAACTGTTGAGCACGCCGCCGGCCAGCGCGGTCAGCGAGATGAACAGCAGATAGGGAAAGGTGATGCGCAGCATATCCACGGTGAGCTGATACTTGCCGGCATCGCTGCTGAAACCCGGCGCGAACAGCAGGATCAGCAACGGCGCGGCCAGTACGCCGATTGCGGTGATCAGCAGCAGGATCGCGCCCAGGGTGCCGGTTACCTGATCGACCAGTTCACGCAATTCCGCCTGCTGGTGCTGGGTCTGGTATTCCGAGAACACCGGCACAAAAGCCTGCGAGAACGCGCCCTCGGCAAACAGGCGGCGCAGAAAATTGGGAATGCGAAAGGCAACAAAAAAGGCGTCGGTACCGGCGCCGGCGCCGAACAACTGCGCATACAGCATGTCGCGGATGAAACCGCTGACCCGCGACAGCGAGGTCATGGCACTGACAATGCCGGTGGATTTGAGAAGGGCCTTGCTCATGGTCGGATGCGATCCTGCGCCGCGCAATGGAAGCGCGGATGATAGCGGCACCTGCACGGCCTTGACATCCTCTCCGGCCCTGCCGATGCCAAGGCAGACTCTGCAGAACGGCGCTGGTCGCGCACCGGATCACGCATCCAGGATGCCATACTGCGGCACCTGGCGCGGGCGCTGTGCCTGTACTGTCCACGTTCCGACACGCGCGCGGGGATTGACAGAACCGGCATAACCCTTAATAGTACTCGTTTTTTCAGCGCCCGAATTCCTGTATCTTTTTATCCGGTTGTGTCGTTGAGGAGTAACTGACTTTGGCCAACACTGTTCAAGCGAAGAAGCGTGCCCGCCAGGCGGAAAACAATCGCCAGCATAATGCCAGCATGCGGTCCATGCTGCGCACCTACATCAAGCGGGTCATCAAGGCCATCCAGGCCGGCGACAAGGCCCAGGCCGAGAACGAATACCAGACTGCTGTGCCGGTGATCGACCGCATGGCGCGCAAGGGTTTGATTCACGTCAACAAAGCGGCCCGTCACAAGAGCCGCCTGACCCATCATATCCGCGGCATGCAGGCCTAAGCGCCGATCCCCTCTCCCTCCAGGAGAGGGAACCCGTTTCAACAACCGTCACGCTCGCGCAGCCAGTCGCGTAAGTGCGCCGCTGGCATCGGTCGGCCAAACAGAAAGCCCTGCGCCAGTTCGCAGCCGCACGCGACAAGAATCTGCTGCTGTTCATCACACTCCACGCCCTCGGCCAGCACCTGCAGGTCCAGATGGCGGGCCATCTGAATCATCGCATCCAGCAAATGCCGATCACGGTTATGCAGCGCCGCCTGCGCGACAAAGGCGCGATCGATCTTGAGCAGATCAAACGGGAACTTCTGTACATAGACCAGCGATGAATAGCCGGTGCCAAAATCGTCCAGCGCCAGACGCACACCGGCCGCTGCCAGACCCCGCAAGCGTCCCGCCACCCATTCCGGATCGCTCATGGCGATGGATTCGGTGATTTCCAGCTCCAGCAGCGCCGCCGGCAAGCCGGTTTCCATCAACACGCCTAGCACCTGCTGCTCCAGATCGGGCTGCTGAAACTGCACCGCCGAAACATTGACCGCAACCCGCAGCGGCGTTGCGCCGGGCCGATCCTGTTGCAGCGCACGGGCAAAGGCACAGGCGCTGCGCAGAATCCAATGACCCAGGGCGATGATGAAATGACTGTCCTCGGCCAGGGCAATGAACTGGCCCGGTGGCATGCGTCCGTGACGCGGATGCTGCCAGCGTACCAGGGCTTCAAGACCGATCGGCTGCCCGTCACCCAGCCTGATCTGCGGCTGGTATTCGAGGAAAAACTGGCCCTCGTCCAGCGCCATCGGCATCTGCTGCTGCAATTGCAGATCGGCGCGCAGCCGGGTGCTGTGACTCGGATCGCTGAAGCCGATTTGCCCCGGACCGCGCTGCTTGGCCTGCCGCATCGCCAGATCCGCCAGGGGCACCAGCAATTCGGGCTGCCTGCCATCCATCGGGGCGAAAGCGATGCCGGTGTTCAGTTGCACCCGCAGCGGTGCCGGCTGTTGCAGCAGTGGCCGCGCGCAGGCGTTTGCCAGCGTGGTAGCCAGTGTCAGCGCCGCCGCACGTTCGGTTCCGGGCAGCAGCAGCAGAAACTCGTCATCGCCATGCCGACCCAGCGCGCTGCCCGCGGGCTGATGCCGCTGCAGCAGATGAGCCAATTCGACAATCAACCGATCACCGACCGGATAGCCGTAGCTGTCGTTGATCTGGTCAAAGCGGTCGATATTAAGAAACAGCACGGTAAACCCGCCGCCATCGCTGGCCAGCCGCGCGCACCAGTCGGCCAGTTCGCGATGAATCGCGGTGCGATTGAGCAACCCGCTGAGTTCATCGTGGTAGGCGAGGAATTCGACCCGTTGCGCCTGGATTTTCAACTCAGTGACATCGCGAGTCGCGCCACGGATGCCGAGAATACGGCCCTCGACATCGCGGATCGGGACACCGCTCACCCGAAACCAGCAGCACTGACCATCGTCGAGCCAGCGCCGGTAGTCGAGGTCGCGAAACGGGGCACCCTCATCCAGCAGCCGCGACAGACAGGCATGTACCCTGGGCAGATCGTCCGGATGCAGGCGGGTGAGCAGCGGCTGGCCCAGCCAATGATCCACACTGCTGCGCAGGACCGGTGCGGCGCGCGATGATAACCAGGTGTAGCGACAGGCGGTATCCGCCTCCCAGATATATTCATCGAAGGCGGTGGTGACATCGCGAAAGCGCGCTTCGCTGCGCGCCAACTGACCATAGGCATCGACCACTTCCTCGTACACCGCCAGCAGTTCCGGAGAAAAGGTACCGGCAGCATCCGACACCGATAGCAGGCGCCGCTGGCGCACCCGCTCGCGAAACTGTTGCAGACTCTGGCGAAAACGCAGCCCGATCAGGTGCAGCCCCAGCAGCGCCAGCAGCAGCAGCAGCACGGTAAATAACAACTGGGGCAGTACCTGCTGGCCGATCAACCGCAGGAACTGCTCGCGGGTGATATTGGCCCAGACATGGCCGATGATCAGACCATCGCGCTGCACCGGATGGATGATCGCCAGCACCGGCGCGTTGCGGGTTTGTGAATAGCTCTCGTATTCCAGCGGTTCACCGGTCTGGTAAACCTGCCGCGCCGGCGAATCGGGGCGCAGATCGCGCAATCCCTCGGGACGTGGATCGGGACCATAGGCGACGATGGAGCGCAGCGCCTGGCTGTAAATGCCGCCGCCCATACCCGGAAATGCCGCCAGCAGAAAATCGATCCGGGGTTGCAGATGCGCGTGGGCCTGCTGCACGCGCGTAGCTATGGGCTGGCGCTCATCGGCAAGCAGCGCAAGCAGATCCGCGTGCAATTCCGCATCCAGCAGGCGGGTCAGGCTGCGTGCCTGCTGCAATTGACTGGCGCGCAGCACCTGCCAGCTCTGCCAGGACTGATACAGGGCACTGGCGATACCCGACAGCAGCACCACAGCCAGCATCAGCCAGCGCACCCGCGTCTCGAAACTTACGCCCGGCGCGGAGTGCGGCGACTGTTCATGGGCCTGCAGCGGGACAGGCTCGGATGCGGATAGGGCAGTGGGACGCTGCATGATGCGCCGCTATGCTTAGCGCGCGCTGCGATAACGTTCCTCGCCGGCGTAATAGGCCGGGAAGCCCACCGCTGCCTGCAGTTGGGTGAAATCCAGCCCCTGCGGCACCTGGCCCTGACGCAGGTGTTCCAGGGCGCTGCGCATGGCCTGGATGGCGACATTGAGCAACGTCAGTGGATAGACGGCAATCTTGTAGCCGATGGCTTCGAGTTGCGCCGGCGGCAGCAGCGGCGTTTTGCCAAATTCGATCATGTTGGCCATCTTCGGGCCGGGCACCGTAGCGCAATAGCGGCGCATGTCGGCTTCGCTCTCTGGCGCTTCGAGGAAGGTGATGTCAGCGCCGAGGGCCTGAAACGCCTGGCAGCGGGCGATGGCCTCGTCGAGACCGTCGGTGGTGCAGGCATCGGTGCGCGCCATGATCAGGATATCGGCGCCTTCGTCACGGGCATCGACCGCCGCGCGCAGGCGCAGCAACGCTTCGTCACGGGGCACGACCGCCTTGCCACGGGTGTGGCCGCAGCGCTTGGGCATCACCTGATCTTCGAGCATGATGCAGGCAAAGCCGGCGCGGGCGTAGCCCTGCACGGTGCGCTTGATATTGAGCGGATTGCCAAAGCCGGTGTCGCCATCGCCAATCAGCGGGATCGAGACCGCTGCGCAAAGATTGCGACCCTGATCGAGCAGTTCCCCATAGGAAATCAGGCCGGTATCCGGCAAACCAAGGCGGGCGGCGGATACGGCAAAGCCACTCATGAACGCGACCGGGAACCCGGCCTGTTCGACCAGTTGCGCGGACAGGGCGTCATGGCAGCCGGGCATGAGCAGCAGACCGGGTTGGGCAAGCAGGGTGCGCAGGCGATCAGCAGGCGTGGGCATGGAGAAGCCTTTCTGCGGGGTTGAAGTCGGCAAGGGGTGCGGTCCGGATCACGCACTGAGCAGACCATGATAATACCGAAAGATGTTACTGCCATACGCGCACTGCGAAAATCCTACGAAAATCCGGGATGCATGCCGTGGCTGGATTGGACCCCGTTCACCCCGGATAGGTGATGCTTTGATTATGGCGTGGGAGCGGACGCGAACCTGCGTTGGGGAAGATCACGAAACAAGCGGGGCGCTGTGTTCGTGATGGACGATGTGGGCGCCGGTGTCAGCTTGATGGCTGGTGCCGGCGACGAACTCCGCGCCGCAACTCATACAGGTATAGGCATGGACGCTGTAGAGCTGATGCACTTCATGCCAGGGCAAGGGAATCTGGCCACATTCGACAGGCGAACCCTCTTCGATATGCGGGCTCAGGCAGTTGGGGCAGCGTACAGCGGTTTCGGCACGGTGAACGGCTCGACGATCGACCTGCTCGCACAGATGCTTTAGATGCTGAATGTTCATGATTGCATGTCCTGATTGCCGCGCTCGGCCCTCTGGTCAAGCATCTTAATTATAGCAGACCGGGGCCAAAACTCTTTGGCATCAGCTGCGTACAGTGCAGTAGGGGCATTCGCTCAGGCCACGCTGACCAACCGCGCGCTTGAGCATTGTGCGCCATCTGCTGTGCATCAATCCGAACACTCTGGGCCAGTTCCTGCACTTCAGCCAGGCAGCCCGCCGTTAGCTCGCTAAAGCTCGAATATGCTCACCAAGACATTTGTAACCGAGCCGCTCCAACCCCAAGGCTTCCAATGCGGACAGGCCCACAGATTTTTGAGCCCCAAACTTCTGATTAAGCAACGCCGTTGTGCAGATCAGAAAGAACCACTGGTTAAGATCCAGCGGATTTGCAAATTCGCGTTTTCTGGTCGAGAAAATGCAGAATACATATAGGTCAGCACACCGCTTCGTCTCGGCTGAATAGGTATTTGTTTTTGTGTTTAAGGCTCGTTTGCAGGCGATATCAAAGCGGATGGAACTCAGAGCACGCTGTTCCCAGGATTGAAGATAGGCCGACGACTTGACCTCTATCTTGAGGCCCTCCCCGGCATCCAGATCGTAGGCATCCCACTCTACCCGTCCTCGATCAAGACAACCAAGGGCACTCGCTACGATGAATTCGGCAAGCACGCCACGCTGTGCATTCGATAAAAAGTCAGAGTAAGCCCAGCTCCAAAATGCATTCGGCTCGATCATTGCCATAGCCCGTAGTAGCGCGTAGGCCGGATAAGGCGCTGTGCGCCGCATCCGGCGTCTTGGATAATGCCGGATGCGCTTCGCTTATCCGGCCTACCCGACTTTGCCCACGATTTTACCGTTTCAATCCTTGTTGTATTGGATTGGGTATTCAAACCCGCGAGGCTCGCGGATGCCCTGAC
>DAITNL010000077.1:0-13542 GCA_036834665.1 Candidatus Competibacteraceae bacterium
GCCGCCAACCGATTGCGCGACGGCAGCGCTGCGCCGCAAATTTCGCGCAGATCAGCCCAGGGCTGATCAATCGCAGCTGCCTGCACGTGCGGCAGATCGACATTCAGACCAATCCCCGCCACCACATGGAAATCCCCATTGAGCAGGCTGGATTCGAGCAAAATCCCGCCCAGCTTGCGTTGCTGCCACCACACATCATTCGGCCACTTCAGCCCCACCCCCTCGACACCAATCGCCTCCAGGGTCCGGGCTACGGCGATACCGGTTGCCAGGCTCAGGCCGCTCAGCGCCGTCGCCGGCACACTGAATCGCCACAGCAGCGACAAGGCCAGTCCCGCCGCAAATGGCGTCAGCCAGGAACGTCCCCGCCGGCCACGCCCAGCGTGCTGCTGCTCGGCAAGACAGACCACGCCACTCGGCCAGCCGGCCTGGGCGCCGGCCAGCAGGTAGCTGTTGGTAGAATCCAGAATCGCGTGAATCTCCAGCCGGCTGATAGCCGTGCGCGCCGCATCACTCAGCTCAGCCAGAATAGGGTCCCGCTCCAGTACATCTGCCATGCACTCATCCCGCATTCACGCCAGGGTAACGAAAACCGCCTTCCCCCGGCAGAAGGAAGGCGGCTCGTCATACAGAAAGGATAGAACACCATCCAGCCCGTGCGGCCTTCACCGCACCAGCGGGGGGCCTCTGCGGCAATCGCCTAGAACAGAGTCGACCAGGGCACAACCGACAGGAAGCTCAGCCATGCGGCAACAATCAGCAGGATCACGATCACAAACGGGAAATTCTCAAAGGTGAACATCGTTATTCTCCTTGCGGTTTTATAAGGTCATGCTACTCGATAAGCCCTTAACCGTTCAAGGGCTTATCATCATCGGCCCGGTCACGGTAGCGGGGAATGCGCGGGTCGTCATCGTCCATGAGAATGCGATGCGCCGGCCCTTCGAGATCATCGAACTGGCCACTGCGCACCGCCCAGATAAAACCCCACAGCGCTACGCCAACCACGCCAAGCGCCATCGGGATCAACAAGTACAGGATTCGCATGGGATCTCACTTTCCGCAGTCAGGATTGCCGGAGCCGGAGCGCATTGACCACCACCAGCAGCGAACTGAACGACATGCCAATCGCCGACATCCAGGGCGTCAACCAGCCGCCCGCTGCCAGCGGTAACGCGACCATATTGTAGCCAATCGCCC
This sequence comes from Candidatus Competibacteraceae bacterium, assembly GCA_036834665.1. Lineage (GTDB taxonomy): Bacteria > Pseudomonadota > Gammaproteobacteria > Competibacterales > Competibacteraceae > RXIX01. The sequence goes on from DAITNL010000077.1 coordinate 1,201, forward strand.
AGGCGAAATTCTCGCGCATGATCACCAGGGTACGCCGCGCCATATCGACACCGCGCACCACCTGCTCCAGTCGTTCCGACAGTAGAATCATATCCGCAGTCGCATGGGCAAGCTGCGTGCCGCTGCCCATCGCCAGCGAGATCTGGGCCGCGGCCAGTACCGGCGCATCGTTGACGCCATCACCGACCATCGCCACCACCGCGCCCTGCTGCTGCAGCACGCGCACCCGCTCCAGCTTGTCCTGGGGTGACAGGCCACCCATGGCAGTCGGAATCGCCAGTTCGGCGGCGACATGAGCAACCACCTCAGGCCGGTCACCACTGAGCAATTCCACCTGCAAACCCCGGGCCTGCAGCGCCGCCACCATGTCGGCCGCACCGGGGCGCAGGGCATCACTTAACTGGAACCAGGCCAGCAGGCCCCGCTCATCGCCCAGCGCTACCCAGGTGCTAGCGGCATCCAGATCATCGCGCAGGGCGATCACCTCCGGACACAGAGCCGCGACAAAGGCCGGCCGCCCCACCCGATAACAGCGCCCGTCGAGCCAGCCCTCGACACCGCTGCCGGGCGTATTGCGCCACTCGCTGACCAGCGGCACACCAGCACCGGCCGCCGCCATCAAGGCCCGACCGACCGGATGTTCCGAGCCACGCTCCAGGGCCGCTGCCAGCGCCAGGCACCGGCGTGGTTCCAGATCGGCCACCGCCTCGATCGCCACCACCTGCGGCCGGCCATAGCTCAGGGTACCGGTCTTGTCGAAAATAATGTGCGTCACCTGGGCCAGCGTTTCCAGGGCATGACCGCGGGTGGTCAGAATACCCTGGCGCGTCAGGGCGCCCGTAGCAGCGACCATCGCGGTCGGGGTCGCCAGCGACAGCGCGCAGGGACAGGTCACTACCAGTACCGCCAGGGTGATACGAAACGCGGTATCGAAATCCGCCCAGTACCACCAGGCCAGAAAGACCACCACCGACACCAGCAGCAGTGCCGCCACGAAATGGGCGGCGATCCGATCCGTCAGCAGTGCCAGGCGCGGCTTTTCCCCCTGGGCACGATCGAGCAGGCGCACAATCGCTGACAGCACGGTCTCGGCGCCCACCTTGTCAACGCACATCACCAGCGGACTCTCGATATTGACCGAACCGCCGATCAGCGCATCGCCGGCCTGCCGGGGCAGCGGCAGACTCTCGCCGGTCAGCAAGGACTCATCGACGCTGCTGGCACCCTCCTCAACCCGGCCATCGGCGGGAATGGTATCGCCAGGGCGCACCAGCACCCGATCGCCCGGCACCAGTTCGGCGCTCGGCACCACGGTCTCAACGCCATCCGCATCCAGACGAATGGCGGTCGCCGGCAACATCCGCACCAGCGCTTCGGAAATCTGTCCGGCCCGATGGCGGGCGGCCATCTCCAGGAAACGCCCGGTCAGCAGAAAAAACACGAACATGGTCACCGAGTCGTAATAGACCTCGCCATCACCACGCCAGGTATGCCAGACACTGGCGGCAAACGCAGCCAGTACCGCCAGCGTCACCGGCACATCCATGCCCAACTGGTAGCGGCGCAGATCGCGCGTGGCGGCGGTGAAAAACGGCTGTGCCGCATAGGCCACCACCGGCGCGGCCAGTATCAGACTGATCCAGCGCAGAAACTGGCGGATCCAGTCCTCCATGCCCTGCGCCTCGCCGACATACAGGCCCACTGCCAGCATCATCACCTGCATCGAGCCCAGTCCGGCCACCGCCAGCCGGCGCAGGGCCACTGCGCGCTCGCGCTTCTGCAGGGCTTCCTGACGGCTCGGATCAAAGGGATGGGCGATGTAGCCGATAGCGGCGATGGCCGCCAGAATGGTGCTGAGCTTGGTCTGGCGCTCGTCCCAGCGCACCCGGGCGCGATGCGTGGAGTAGTTGACGCGGAATTCCAGCACCCCGGGCAGCGCGTTGACATGGTGCTCGTTGAGCCAGACGCAGGCGGCGCAAACGATCCCTTCCAGGATCAGCGCCGCTTCGCGCACATGCTCATCTTCCTGGCGGACAAAGCTCTGCTGCAAATCGCCACGATCATACAGTTCCAGACCGCGCAACTGTTCCGGAATCAGATCCTCAACGCGACGCGAGGGCGCGGTGCGATGCTGATAAAAATCGCTCAGGCCAGCAGCCACAATCGCCTCCGCGACCGCCGCGCAACCGTGGCAGCACATCGGCTGACGCTGGCCATTGATCACGGCGGCATAGGTCGCACCGGTCACGACCGGCAGGCCACAGTGAAAGCAACTGATGTCGATACGGGTGGCGTCGGGCGCCCGGGATTCAGCGGTCATGGACATGGCAAGTGAGCGCGGGATACCGCAGGACAAGGCAACGGAAACGCCAGACTGGGGCCGGGTTACTGGCTGTCCAGCACCCGGGTACTGGCCCGGATCTCGTGTATATCCGCATCCTTGCGCACCTGCAACACCAGATTCCAGGTGCCGGGACCCGGCAGGCTCACCGGCGCTTCATAAACTCCGGGCGCGGTTTCGGCGAGGACGAAATCAACATCCAGCGTGCTGGTCGAGGGACGCAGGAAGCGCCCGGCGACCTGCGCACCGCTGATCGGGACACCCTCGCGACTGTGCACCGTGATCCGGAACGGCGTTGGCGTGCCGCTGACCGGATCACGCAGCCAGCCTTTTTGTACCTGCCAGCCACGCTGTTGCTGCTGCTCGACCTGCTGCAGATACTGGTTGTAAAGCGCTTCCTTCTTGTGAAAATCGTGCGAAATCACCCCAGGGAACACCGATAGCACCGGACGATCGCCCGCAGCCGGGTCTGGCAGCAGCCAGCTACGCAGCGCCACCGGCAAGCCGCGCTCGGCAATAGCAATGAAAACTGCGCCGAGCACGACCACGACAATGAAAAAGCCACTGATGACGATCGGTCCCCAATGCAAACGCTGGCCACTGCTGCGGAGGCCGAGCAGCATGCCGCAGGCCAGTGCTGCCAGCAGGTAAATCGCCATGTGAATGGCGAATATGTCGCCACCAGGCCAGCGCAGAATGCTATAAGGCACATAGAGCGCCACGGTGACCAGCGCGGTCACCGTAGCCGCCCATTGCGCGCTGACGCGCGCGATGTACATCAGGCCAAGATTGGCCAGCACGATCAGCCCCGCACCGAGGCCAAGGCTGAGCAGCAGGTCAGTCATGAATCAATCGCCTTCCGGAAGGTAAAAAGGTACCTGACGTTGAATGGGCGCGGTTTTCGCGCCATCAAGCACTTCGATGATGAAATTCACCTTTTCGCGCTCACCGTCGTGTTCGCGGCGCTCGCGGCCTTCATGGTCATCACCGTGTTTGCGGCGCTCGCGGCCCTCATGGTCATCATCCTGAAGCGGCGGTAACTGGACCCGCGCCAGCAACTTGATACGCTGTTGCGGCGCCAGTTCCAGACGCTCCATGCCATCCATGTCCAGGGTGGCGCCGGGCAGCCCTTCGATACGCACCGCCACCGTCATCGGCACCGTCAGCTTGTTATTCAGCTTCACTTCGTAGCTGTTGCGGATGCCGCCGTCGGACAGACGGGTATACAACGGCTGACGAATTTGCTCAACCATGGCGGTATAGGGCGCGCTGGTCAACACACTCCAGATCAGAATTCCGGTTGCCGCAGTCAGAATGACGCCATAGCCAATGGTCTTAGGCTTGAGCAGGGTAGTCTTCTTGCCGTTAAGCGCATTCTCGGAGGTATAGGCGATCAGGCCGCGCGGCCACTTCATGTTATCCATGATCGCGTCGCAGGCGTCGATGCACAGCGCGCAGGAAATGCACTGATACTGCAGGCCGTTGCGAATATCGATGCCGACCGGGCACACCTGTACGCAGTAGCCGCAGTCGATGCAGTCGCCGACGTTCTGCGCCTGGCGTTCCTCGCGGGTCTTGATGCCCTTGCCGAGCTTGGCGCGCCCCTTGCTGCCTTCGCCGCGCGCGCTGTCATAGGAAATGATCAGCGTATCATGGTCAAACATGGCGCTCTGGAAGCGGGCGTAGGGGCACATATAGGTACAGACCTGCTCACGCGCCAGACCGGCCATGACGAAGGTGGTCAGCGTCAGGAACAGGGTGGTGAAGTAGGCGGCATAGGGTGCCTGGCCGGTGAGAAATTCGATTACCAGGGTCGGGGCATCCACCCAGTACATGGTAAAGGTCAGCCCGGACCAGAATGCCACCAGCAACCACAGGGCATAGGTGCCACCCTTTTTAATCAGTTTTTCCCGATCCCAAGGTGCCTTATCCAGACGCATCCGCGCCGGGCGCTCGCCCTGCACCCAGTGCTCGATCATCATGAACAGGTCGGTCCACAGGGTCTGGAAACAGAAATAACCGCACCAGATCCGTCCAGCCAGGCCGGTGACGAAAAACAGCAGGATGGCGAAGATAATCAGCACACCCGCCAGCCAGAAGATGTCCTGCACCTGAATGGTCAGGCCAAAGATGTAGAAATGTCGGCCCGGCAGGTCGTAGAGCACGGCCTGATCCGGCGCATTCAGCCGCTCCCAGCGCACCCAGGGCAACAGGAAAAACACCAGATAAGCGAGCGCCAGGACACCGGTTTTCAGTGTGCGGAAGCGGCCTTTGACAGAGCGCGGATAGATCGGAATACGCTTTTGATAAAGCTGTTGATTGGTCTCTTCGGACATGGCCCACCCGATTGACGATTAAATGGCATGAACGGCTATCTTGGCGACCGCCCAGGCCCCAAGTCATTGCGATCCGTCAGACGCTTCCCGACGACGGGCCTTGAACTATCGGATATTCCAGGAAAATGATGGAGGCGAGGTGTACAAACACTTCACCCCCCAACCGGGGGGTGAAGGCATAACGGGGCACGCGGCTACAAACCGCGAGGGATCGTCGGTTACTTGGCGCCGCCGAGCTGGTGAACGTAAACCGACAGCAATTTGATGTCGATGGGGCTCAGGCGCTCCTGCCAGGCCGGCATCACCCGGGTGTTATTCACGCCCTTGGTGACGAAGTCCTTGACTACCGTCTTCTTGTCCTGCGGGGTCTTCTGCGCTGACACATCAGCGATCGCCCAGATCTTGTCGGTCAGATTGGCCGCGCCCAGCGCAGCCAGACCCTTGCCATTGGTTCCATGGCAGTAATAGCAGCCACCGACCTGGCCCTGGAAGATTTCCTTGCCGCGTTCAGCAGCAGCGCTAGCCGGTGCTTCATTCGACAGGGTCAGAACGTATTCGGCCACATCATCCAGCTGCTCGGGCTTGAGCACCGCACCAAAAGCCGGCATGAAACCCTTGCGGCCATTGACCAGGGTTTCATGAATTTTGTCCATGCTGCCACCCCACAGCCAGTCGTCATCGGTGAGGTTCGGGTACATGCCGACCACGCCCTGACCGCCGCGACCGTGACAGGCCGCACAGTTGTCGCCGAACAGACCCTTACCGACCGAACGCACGAACTCCATCATCTGCGGATCCTTGACGATTTGTTCGTAGCTGGCGGCCTGCACTTTAGTCAGCATAGCCTTGCGCTGCTGATCGCCAGCAGCGGTGCCCATCTCCTCAAGCAGCAGCGAGCGGGTGTTCCAGCGGTATTCCTGCGCTTGCTCCTTGCCGGTCACCTTGTCGGTGACGGTGTAGTTGACGGTACCCATTCCCGTGAGCCAGCCATCGCCGACCGGCCAGGACGGATAGATCAGCCAATACAGCACCGAGAACACCACGGTCCCGTAGAAGGACCACAGCCACCAGCGCGGCAGGGGGTTGTTGTATTCCTGAAGATCACCGTCCCAGGCGTGGCCGGTGGTCTGGACCGCACCGGATTTTTGTTGTGCATTTGCTGTGTTATCACTCATTGTCCATCACCTTGCGGGATTGGGAATGGTGTTCGGCCCGAGTCGCGCTGGACTGGCGAAGATCGTCATCGTCGTCAAGCGGGATATATTTGTAGGATTCCAGCCGCTGGGCGCGGCGCCGACCGGTGAACACATAAAGCACGACACCACAGAAGGCGCCAAAGAACAGCACCAGTGCCAAGGGCTTGGAATTCTCCATGTGGGTAAACCACGTCAGCCAGTCGAACATCGGGCGGAATCTCCATCCGGCCCCTTCCCGGAGGAAGAGGCCGCGAGTCAGTCGTTAGCGGAACGTGGCGAAATAGCCTTCATCATACTTGTTGAAGTCGACCATCGTGCCGAGCACCTGCAGATAGGCAACCAGCGCCTCCATCTCCGTGACCCGATTGGGCATGCCGTCGAAATCCTTGTCGCGCGCCTGCTGCAGGAGATTATCCTGGGCCTGGCTGATGTCGAGCTGATCGGCGATCGCCTTGCCGAACTTGGTGACGTTGGCGTCATATTCGGCCTGGGTCAGGGAATAGGGCACGCCGGTGGCGCGCAGGGCGCGCATCCGGTCGGCCAAATCCGAGTAATCCAGATCGGCATTCAGCAGCCAAGGATAGTTGGGCATGATGGACTGCGGCACCACCGAGCGTGGCGCAACCAGATGCTGGACGTGCCACTGATTGGAGTACTTGCCGCCTACCCGGGCCAGATCAGGACCGGTGCGCTTTGAACCCCACTGGAACGGATGGTCATACTGCGATTCCGCTGCCAGTGAGTAATGGCCATAGCGCAGCCACTCATCACGGAACGGCCGGATCTGCTGGGAATGACACAGATAGCAGCCCTCGCGGATGTAGATATCGCGGCCACGCATTTCCAGCGGCGTGTAGGGTCGTACCCCATCCACCTTTTCGACCGTCTCGTTGATGTAGAACAGCGGGACGATTTCCACCAGACCACCGATGCTGATCACAAACAGGATCAGCAGGATCATCAGGCCGGAGTTGGTTTCGATGTGTTCGTGTCGCATGACTGTTTGGTCTCCGGAAAATCGTTCGCTCAGGCCTTGGCCAGCTTGGCTTCGATAACCGGCTGCTCGCGACGGGCGGCCCGCACAGTCATCGCCATGTTATAGACCATGACCAGCACGCCACTGACGAAGAACGCGCCACCCAGGGCCCGCCAGACATACGGGGTGTGCATGAACTCGACGGTCTCGATGAAGGTATAGGCCAGGTTGCCGTAGTCATCGAAGGCACGCAGCATCAGGCCCTGGCCGATACCGGCGACCCACAGCGAGACGATGTACAGCACGATGCCGATGGTGGCCAACCAGAAGTGGATGTAGATCAGGGACTGGCTATAAATCTTCCGGTCCCACAGCCGCGGGATCAGGTGATAGAAGGAGCCGAAGCTGACCAGCGCCACCCAGCCGAGCGCACCGGAATGCACGTGGCCGACCGTCCAGTCGGTGTAGTGCGACAGGGCGTTGACGCTCTTGAGCGACATCAGCGGGCCTTCAAACGTCGACATGCCATAGAAGGACAGCGAGGTGATCAGGAACAGCATGATCGGGTCGGAGCGCAGCTTATCCCAGGCGCCGGACAGGGTCATGATGCCGTTGATCATGCCACCCCAGGAGGGCATGAGCAGAATCACGGAGAAGGTCGCAGCCAGGGTGGAGACCCAGTCGGGCAGCGAGGTCCAGTGCAGGTGATGGCCGCCGGCCCACATATACAGGAAGATCAGCGCCCAGAAGTGGATGATGGACAGCCGGTAGGAGTAGACCGGGCGACCGGCCTGCTTGGGCACGAAGTAATACATCATGCCGAGGAAGGCAGCCGTGAGGAAGAAGCCGACCGCGTTATGGCCGTACCACCATTGGGTCATGGCATCCTGTACACCAGCAAACAGGCTGTAGGACTTGGTCAGACTGACCGGAACCGCCAGGTTGTTGAAGATGTGCAGCAGGGCCACGGCCAGGATATAGGCCAGGAAAAACCAGTTGGCCACGTAGATATGCGGCTGACTGCGACGACGAAGGGTCTCGACGTAGATCGCGAAGTAGGACACCCACACCAGGGTAATGGCGATATCCAGCGGCCATTCGAACTCGGCGTACTCGCGGCCCTGGGTGATGCCGGAGACATAGCTCAGCGCGCCGAGCGCCACGCCACCCGTCCAGCCCCAGAAGGTGAATTCAGCCAGCCAGGGAAAGGCCAGCCGTGCCTGGCAGGTGCGCTGCACCACGTAGTAGGAGGTGGCGAACAGCGCGCTACCGCCAAAGCCGAAGATCACCAAGGTGGTGTGAACCGGGCGCAGGCGCCCAAACGTCAGTTGCGGAATATCGAAATTCAGGAAAGGCCAGGCCAGTTCGCTGGCGATATACACGCCGACGGACATGCCGAGCACTGCCCACACCATCGCCATGATCGTAAATTTTCGGACGATGTCGTAGTTATACTGCTCGGCTGGCAACGCTGAGCTTTGGGCCATATCCAAGTCTCCTTAGCAAGCCTTGAGGTTTGGAGTTTTTTTAGTCGTTTTCCGATACTTGTAGTCGGGATTGGAAAACGCGTCAGGTGGGTCTGGACGACGGGCTATTCTACTAACATCTGTGGCGTTTGCTCAATCAGCATCGGCTAATATTATGAAAAAATAAGGATTGCTCGGGAACTTTTTTCGTGGGCGTCTAGACATGGAGGGGCCGCGGTGCGGCAACCAGCAAGGGGCTGCCGCTGCGAGCACTCTACTCGTGAGCGATGGGCTGATCGGTGAACAGATAGTCCTTCAATTCCTTGTCGAAGGCCGGATCCTGACGGCGAATCCACTCCAGCACCATGGCAGCGTGTTCCTTTTCCTCGTCGCGGTTATGGGCCAGGATCGCCTTCAGCGCCGGGTCCTTGCAGGCATCGACGCGCTGGTTATACCAGTCCACCGCTTCCAATTCCTCCATCAGCGAAATAATCGCCCGATGCATATCCCGGGTGGCGTCGGACAGTTCATTGATCGGCTCGTGGTAGCCTTCATTTGCCATTGCGGATTCCTCGTCGGTTATAGGCCAGTGGCCAAGCTGTATCGACCAACCACAGTTTAGATGAAGCGTTAGCGGCGGCGAAGTTGCGACAGGGGAAAGACCGCCGGACCGTCGCCCGGCCGGGGTCGCGCCTGTCCTGGCAGCGGCCCCCAAGCATGACCATACACCAGCTCGCAGGAGATCGACAGGCGACCCTCGGCGTTCCGCGCAGCAGCACAGGCGGTGCGCAACGCCTGTAAACGACCCTTGCCGGTCAGGCCACGCGCCCGCCCGGCGGTGACGTTGGTCGCGCCGAGCGCCTTGAGATCGCGCAGCAGCGCATCGACATCGCCATAGCTCAGGTTCAGCCGCTCGACATCCATCACCGGCTCGGCCAGCCGCGCCCGCAGCAGCGCATCGCCGATATCGTGCATGTCGAGAAAGGCATTGACGTGGTTATAGCCATCCACCGTAGCCCAGGCGCGGCGCAGTTCGCCCAGCGTATCCGGCCCCAGGGTGCTGAACATCAGCGCCCCGCCCGGACGCAGCACGCGGCGAAACTCGGCAAACACCGGATCCAGATCCAGATACCAGGGCAAGGCCAAATTGGAGAAAATCAGATCGCAGCTGGCATCGGCCAGCGGCAGCGCCACCGCCTCGGCGACCGCACCGTGCAGACTGCGCAACCAGGGCGCCCGCCGCCGCGCCGCCTTGACCAGCGCCGGCGCCAGATCCAGGCCGATGACCCGCGCCTTGCGATATTTCTTCATCAAGGCTGCCGTGATCAAACCCGTGCCACAGCCGACATCGACGATCACGGCCGGGCGCAGGGTCAGCAGGTCCAGCCGTTCCAGCAGACGCTGACCGACTTCGCGGTGCAGGAATGCCGCCTGATCGTAACCCGGAGCCGCCTTTTCCAGAGCGCGGCGCAGCAGGCGTCGATCCAGTTCGAAAGGTCCACCCTCGCCACTGTCAGCCATCGAGAAAACTCCGCAGAGCGTCGACAAACGCCGGCAAATGGGAAAAAAATGGCGCATGGCCGGCACGGGGAAAGACCTGCACGCGACCATCGGGCAGGTGTTCGCAGGCCGCGATCCCGGCCGCTGCCGGCACCAGTTGATCCCGCTGCCCCATCAGCAGCAGCGTCGGACAGCGCAGCGTCGGCAACGCGGCGCGCAGATCGGCGTTTTCCAGAATGGCCAGCCCATCCTCCAGGGCTGCCACGTCCGGCTCACCGTGCTGGAACAGCATCGCCTTGAGCTGATGCAACTGCGCGCTGGCATGTTCGCTGCCATGCACTTCCAGGGCGATAAAGCGGCGCAGCACGGCCCGATAATCCTGGCGCAACTCAGCAGCAAAGCGATGCAGCACCGGCCGGGCGATGCCATGCGGCCAATCGGCGCGCTGCACGAAGCAGGGCGTGCTATTCACCAGCACCAGCCGCGCCACCCGCGCCGGATCGCTGATCGCCACCTGCTGCGCGACCAGCCCGCCCAGCGACCAGCCCACCCAGGTCGCCGGGCCTGGCACTGCTGCCGCGACCAGCGCCGCCAGATCAGCCAGATCATGGCCAGCGCCGGCAGCGCGACTGTAGCCATGACCGGGCAGATCCAGCACAGTCACCCGATAATGATCGAGCAGGGCCTCGGCGACATCTTCCCAGACGCCGGCGTGCATACCCCAGCCATGCACCAGCACCACATCGGGACCGCTGCCGCTGGTATGCACATAGAGTGGCACCGACCCTGGAGCACTTGCGGGCGAGTGCATGCTCAAGCCACTGTTCCGGCCAGCGGATGACCCTCGCTGTCGAGCGGAATATCCACCCATTCATCCTTATGGATGCGCCGCAGGTCGATAATCGACCAGGGCACCAGAACCAGTATGGCCAGCGCCCAGGCCAACAGGTGCCAGATCCAGCCGCCGCCCGGGATAAAGGTGGCGATGACGATGAAAAAGCCGGTGGTGCCATAGAAGCGGTAGGCGGCCTGCTGGGTGTAGTGACCGACCTTGGGGTTGGGGTGATGGCGGTTCATGGCATATACCAGCATCGACGCGCCAAACCAGAAAATCAGTAAGGGAAACGGCACCAGAATGGCGATGATGTTGCCATAATTCATCAGTGCCGATGCCCGTTTGGCCGATGTGCCGCGCGCAACCTTGCCGATGATGGTGTCTTCGCTCTGCTGCTCCAGAATATGCATATGGATGTCCCCGGTTCACGAGAATTGCAGGCACAGGAAAGGCCCGCGGTGGAGGTGATGCTAGTGATGCTTTGGTTCGATTCTGTCTGTCCAGCGCCGACACGCCACTGGTCCTGATTTGGCCCGGCCTGGAGAGTGATGCGGCCATGTTGGAAAACGCTCTACCCCTTGTCAACGTTCGCCAGGCGCTGGTTAGTGGTGGGCGGCGTGCTCTGCGCCTGCTGCTGCCTTCGGTCTGTCTGCTGTGCGGCGCGGCCGGCATCGAGGGCCTCGACCTGTGCCCCGGCTGTGTCGCCGACCTGCCGCGCAATCAAGCGGCCTGTCCGGGCTGTGCGCAGCCTGATACCCACGGCCTGTGTGTGCGCTGTCAGGATCAGCCCCTGCCCTTCGCGCAGGCTTTTGTGCCCTTCCGCTATCGACCACCGCTGGATTTCCTGGTTCGCCACCTCAAATTCGCCAGCCAGCTCGGCCCGGCGCGGCCGCTGGGCGTGCTGTTCAGCGAGGCCTTGGCCATGCGCGGCGGACCGCTGCCAGATGGCATCGTGCCGGTTCCCCTGCATCCGCTGCGCCTGCGCGAGCGCGGCTTCAATCAGGCCCTGGAGCTGGCGCGCATCGCGGCACGCCGTTTCGATCTACCGGTGTGGCATGACGGTCTGCACCGCATTCGCTATACCACCGCGCAGGCCCGGCTTGACGCCTCACGCCGGGTCACCAACCCGCTGGGCGCATTCGCCGCCGGTCGTTCGCTGGCCGGACAGCGCCTGGCATTGTTCGATGATGTCGTCACCACAGCCAGCACCGCCGCTGAATGCGCACGGGTGCTGCGCGCTGCGGGTGCAATCGACATTGAGTTATGGGCCATCGCCCGCAGCGCGCTTTGAGCGGAAGCAGATGCGAAACCTTACCCTGCCTTCAGTGAAATCCCGTACAATGCCGCGCCAGTTTGCCCCCCCAGCGATACTGGCGTGCCATGAAGACGATTCTACCGGCTTTCGATCAGGCTATTCGCTCGCACGACGACCTGCTGCAGCGTCGCGGCCTGCATCTGTGGATCGGCGCCGAGCCGACCTTCACCGATCATTGTTCCGAAGCGCCGGAATGGCTGCACGCCGCGCTTGGACCCACCAAGGAAAGCCGCGCCCGGCAGATGCTGGCGGCTTTCGTAGAGCCGGAGGCCGGCAGCGTAGTCTTGCGCACACTCGGCCGCCAGTATCCGCGTGAAGAGCAGCCCCGCTGGAGTCTGGGCGTTTACCAGCGCCGCGATGGCCAGCCCATCTGGCCC
>DAITNL010000078.1:0-1025 GCA_036834665.1 Candidatus Competibacteraceae bacterium
ATCCTGCTCGATGGCAAACAGCAGCGCAAGAAGTTCGATCAGCGCCGGCAGATCGGTAGGACGGGCAGGCTCGATGTGAACGCGCATGGCAACTCCTTTCAGGGCTTAGGACGGTTCGCTGCTGTTGGGGTACATCAGGACGGTCAGGAAGCGGATCGGGCACTGGATCAGGCGCTCCGGCCCATGGGGAATGTCACCGCGAAAGGTCAGAGCATCGCCCGGGGTCAGCACATAGGTGTTCTGGCCGTGCCGGTACTCGATTTCCCCTTCCAGCATGTAGATGAACTCATTGCCGGGGTGTTCGAAGAGCGGGAAGACCTCCGACTCATGGTCGATGGTGATCAGGAAAGGCTCGAAGGTCTTGGTCGGTCCCTGATCGTAGGCGAGCAACTGGTAGGTATGGCCACGCCTGGTGCCGCGCCGTACCACTTCCATGCCCTCGCCGCTCTTGACCAGTTGGGCACTGCCGCCCTTGACGTCATAACTGCGAAACAGCATTGCCAGGGAAACGCCCAGTGCCTGCGCCAGGCGCGACAGGGTATCCAGGCTGGTGGCGGTCTGGGCATTTTCGATCTTCGACAACATGCCACGGCTGATGCCGGCCAGACCGGCAACATCAGCAATGGTCAGGCCATGTTTCAGGCGAATGTCGCGGATGGTATTGCCCAGATAGTGCTCCAGGCTGTCGTGAGTGTTGTTCTCATTCATGGCAAACCTCGGGGTCATGCTAAGGCATCGCGCCGGGCGCCAGGCGCGCGGTAGCGCGATCGGGGCTTGCATTATTACACAAGCCGAGTTTCTCAAAGAGAAATTAAGTTGAATGGAAATGATTTTATGTGCACAATATTCACTAATGTTTCTTATTAAGAACTTTTGCTGAGGTTGAGTGGGCATGTCATCGATCCATCGCTATACCCTGAACCTGTCCTGCCCTGACCAAGTAGGTATCGTGGCTGCGGTCAGTACCTTCATTGCCGAGCACCAGGGATGGATCGTCGAGGCCAGCCATCATGCCGATGCCGAGG
>DAITNL010000078.1:1035-13074 GCA_036834665.1 Candidatus Competibacteraceae bacterium
GAGTACGACTCCAAGTTCGCCTACATGGACCTCGCCGAGGCGCAGCGCTTCTTCATGCGCCAGGAGGTTCTGGCCGACTCGCTGCCGTTTGGCATCGAGGTCTTTCGGGAGAAGTTCGCGCCGATCGCCGCGCGCTTTGGCATGGACTGGCGCATCAACGACAGCTTCCGCAAGAAACGGGTGGTGATCCTGGTCTCGAAGCAGGAGCATTGCCTCTATGACCTGCTATCGCGCTGGCAGGCCCGCGAACTGGATGTGGACATCCCCTGCGTGATCTCCAACCACGAGACCTTCAGGGGCTTTATCGAATGGCACGGCATTCCTTTTCATCATGTGCCGGTGACGCCCGACACCAAGGCCGCAGCCTACGCGCGGGTGATGGAGCTGTTCGATGCCGCTGAGGGCGATGTCATGGTCCTGGCGCGCTACATGCAGATTCTTTCCCCGGAACTGTGCGCGCGCTATCCGGGGCAGATCCTCAACATCCACCACAGTTTTCTGCCCAGCTTCATCGGTGCCCGGCCCTATCACCAGGCCTACCAGCGCGGGGTCAAGCTGATCGGCGCCACCTGTCACTACGTCACCGCCGAATTGGACCAGGGGCCGATCATCGAGCAGGACGTGATCCGTGTCGATCACTCGGATCGGCCCGATGACCTGGTCCGTTACGGCAAGGACATCGAGAAAACCGTTCTGGCCCGCGGCCTGCGCTACCACCTGGAAGACCGCGTCATCACCCACGGCAACAAGACCGTCGTATTCCGCTAGGAGCGCGCCATGCCCTGGAGACTGCTTCGCTTTGCCCTGTCCAAGCACCATCCGGAAGGGCGGATGTTTACCCCTCACTCGCGGCTCAAGCCCCACTATGACGTCGTCATCATCGGCGCCGGTGGTCATGGTCTAGCGGCAGCCTACTATCTGGCCCGCGACCACGGCATTACCGATATCGCGGTGCTGGAAAAAGGCTACATCGGCGGTGGCAACACCGGCCGCAACACCACCATCATCCGTTCCAACTACCTGACTCCGGAAGGCGTCCGCTTCTACGACGAATCGTTGCGCCTGTGGCAGGACCTGTCGACGGATTTCGATCTCAATCTGTTTTACTCCAACCGTGGCCACTTCACCCTGGCTCACACCGATGCCGCCCTGCGTACCTGCCGCTGGCGTGCCGAGGTCAACAAGCATTACGGGGTCAACTCGGAAGTCGTCGATGCCGCCTTCGTCAAGCGCACGGTGCCGATGATCGACCTGTCCTGCAGCGGCCATGCGCCCATCCTCGGCGCCCTCTACCATGCACCCGGCGCGGTGGCCCGCCATGACGCAGTCGCCTGGGGGTATGGGCGCGGCGCCGATCAGCGTGGCGTCGAGATTCATCAGCAGACCGAAGTGCTCGGCATCGAGGTGCAGGCTGGCAAGGTGCGCGGTGTGCGTACCAACCGGGGCAACATCACGACCGGCAAGGTGCTGTGCGCGGTAGCCGGCGCGACGCCGCGCATCCTCAGGATGGTCGATCTTGATTCACCGCTGTACATCCATCCGCTGCAGGCCATGGTCAGCGAACCGGTCAAGCCCTGGCTCGATACCATCCTGGTTTCGGGCAGCCTGCATATCTACATCAGCCAGTCATCGCGCGGCGAACTGGTGATGGGCGCGGCGCTCGATCCCTACGAACTGCACTCTACCCGCTCGACCCTGGATTTCCCGGAAGGGCTCTGCGCCCACATGCTGGACATGTTCCCCTTCCTGTCCACGGTCAAGGTGATGCGCCAATGGGCGGGCATGGCCGACATGACCCCGGACTTCGCGCCGATCATGGGCAAGACTCCGATCGAGGGTTTCTATCTCGATGCCGGCTGGGGCACCTGGGGCTTTAAGGCCACGCCGGTCTGTGGCAAGACCATGGCCTATACCGTGGCCCACGACCATCACCATCCGCTGATCACCGGGTTCACGCTGGACCGTTTCCGCCGCTACGCGCTGACCGGCGAAAAGGGCGCGGCCAGCGTTGGCCATTGAACAGGAACTGGAACATACGCCTTGACATCCTCCCCGCCCTGAAGGGCGAGGATTCCTGATTTCACAATCAGGGCTTTCTGTTTCATTGAGGATTGCCCAGAGGAGTTAAGGCTTGGTTTTCGCCGATTCGATTCCCCAAAAGTGGGGAGTCTTACGCGGTTTGAACCGCAGCCAGCAACTCCCCCAGGTCTCACATCCTCTCCACAGACTTCACATCCCGCCAGCCCGGCGGTAGGTCTTGAATAGGAGACAGTGGTGATATTACCCAAAGACCCGACGCTTACCCAGTCCCCGCAAGGGGGACTGCCGCGCCGTCCGCTATCCCTCCCCGCCGTGACTTGTGCTGAGCGCAGTCGAAGCAAGGCCGGGGTCTCTCGCGGAAAATCCTGATGAAGATCATGACCTGTCCGATCAACGGCCCGCGTCCGGTGAGTGAGTTTGTCTACGGCGGCAGCGTGCGCGACATGCCCGATGCGCACCGTTGCAGCGATGCCGAATGGGCCGCCTACGTGTTCAACCGCAGCGGCGCGCCCGGAGTGAAACGGGAATGGTGGTGCCACACCGCCAGCAACACCTGGTTCATCGCCGAACGCGATACCGAACAGGATCGGGTGCTGCGCACCTATCTGCATGGGGAGGAGGGCTGATGTCTCTGCGACTCTCACCACGGCCTGGCGAATGGATCGACCGCACCCAGCCGCTCGCTTTCACCTTCGAGGGCCAGGACTATCAGGGTTTTGCGGGTGATACGCTCTCCAGCGCGCTCTATGCCGCTGGCCAAAAAGTGATCGGGCGCAGTTTCAAGTACCATCGCCCGCGCTCGATTCTGTCCCTGGCCAATCACGACGCCAACCTGCTGCTGCAGCGGCAGGATGGCGACTATGCACTGCCCAATCTGCGCGCTGATGTGGCGCCGCTGACAGCGGGCATGGTGCTCAGCGCGGTCAATACCTTCGGCGGTCTGGACGGTGATGTAGCCCGTTTCCTCGGCGCGTTCTCCCGATTCCTGCCGGTGGGCTTTTACTACAAGGCCTTTCACACCAAGCGGCTGTTTCCGCTGTGGGAGCGCCTGTTCCGCTATCTGACCGGCCTGGGCACGGTGGACCTGAACACGCCGCGCCTGCGCACGCCCAAGCAATACGAGTTCTGCGATGTGCTGGTGATCGGTGCCGGACCGTCCGGCCTGGCCGCCGCGCGTGCCGCAGCTGCGCAGGGTGCCACGGTGGTGATCGTCGATGAGAATGCCCGCGCCGGTGGCAGCGGCAGCTACCAGCCGGGGGTTGAGGTCGATGCGCTGCTGGCCGAGCTCAGCGCGCAGCCGCGTATCCGTGTGTTCACCGGTACCTGCGCCGCCGCGTATTACGCCGATCACTGGGTGCCGCTGGTGGATGGCGAGAAGCTGACCAAGATGCGCGCCGGCGCGGTGGTGGTGGCCACCGGTGCCTTTGAACAGCCGGCCGTGTTCCGCAATAACGATCTGCCGGGCGTGATGCTGGCCTCAGCGGCGCAGCGCCTGCTGCATCGTTACGCGGTCAGGCCCTGTCAGCGCGCCGTGGTGTTGGCCGGCAATGCCGATGGCTACCGGGCGGTGCTTGATCTGCAGGCGCAGGGCATCGAGGTTGCCGCGCTGCTCGATCTGCGCGAGACGCCGCCATGCAGTGAATTGACCGAGGCGGTTGCCGCCGCCGGGGTGCGCGTTCTCACCGGTCATTGCATCGTCGAGGCCCTGCCGGGTCGGGGCAGCGCCTCGGTCAGTGCGGTACGGGTCGCGTCCTTCCACGATGGCGAGGCCGGCACGGCCACGGAAGATATCGTCTGCGATGGCGTGCTGCTCAGCGTCGGCTGGGCGCCGGCGGCCAATCTGCTCTATCAGGCCGGCACGCGCATGCGCTACGAGCGGGCGCTGGAGCAGTTTGTGCCCGCGACATTGCCCGCCGGGGTTTTTGCCTGTGGCCGGGTGAATGGCATTCACGAGCCCGCCGCGCGCCTGCTCGACGGTGAGCGGGCCGGCAGCGCTGCCGCTGCCCATGCCGGCTTTGGTGCGGCGCGTGCGGTCGCCATACCTGCGTCGCGCGACTGCCCGAGTCATCCCTGGCCGATCGTTGATCACCCGGGCGGCAAGAACTTCGTCGATTTCGACGAGGATCTGCAGTTGCGCGATTTTTACAACGCCGTGCAGGAAGGCTTCGACAATATCGAGTTGCTCAAGCGTTATTCGACCAACGGCATGGGTCCCAGCCAGGGCAAGCATTCCAACATGAACGGCCTGCGCATCCTCGCCCGCCTCACCGGCCAGGAACCACAGCAGGTCGGCACCACTACGGCGCGTCCGTTCTATCACCCGGTGCCCATGGCGCATCTGGCCGGGCGCGGCTTCAGTCCCGAACGGCGCACGCCGCTGCACGACCGGCATCAGGCCCTGGGTGCGGTGTGGATGCTGGCCGGCGTCTGGCAGCGCCCCGAGTACTATGCCCAGCCGGGCAAGGTTCGCAGCGACTGCATTCGCGAGGAAGCGCAGGCGGTGCGCCAGCGGGTCGGCCTGATCGATGTCGGCACCTTGGGCAAGCTGGAGGTGATCGGGCCGGATGCCGCCGAGTTCCTGGAGCGGGTCTATGTCTCCCGCTATGCCAATCTCAAGGTCGGCATGAGCCGCTACGCGGTGATGTGCGACGAAGCCGGTGTGCTGATTGACGATGGCGTGGTCGCGCGCCTGGCCGAGGATCATTTCTACTTCACCACCACCACCTCCGGCGCTGCTGCGATCTACCGCGAACTGTCGCGCCTGAACACGCTGTGGAAGCTGGACTGCGGCATCGTCAACCACACCGGTGCCTTCGCGGCGATCAATCTGGCCGGTCCCAGGTCGCGCGCGGTGCTGGCGAGGCTGACCGATCTGGACCTGTCCAGTAGCGCCTTTCCCTATCTGGGCCTGCGCGAGGCGACCGTGGCCGGGATTCCGGCGCGCCTGCTGCGGGTCGGCTTCGTCGGTGAATGGGGCTATGAGATTCATGTGCCCGCCAGCCAGGGGCGCGCGCTGTGGGATGCGCTGCTGAAGGCCGGTCAGGACGCGGGCATTCAGCCCTTTGGGGTCGAGGCCCAGCGCCTGCTGCGCCTGGAAAAGGGGCATGTCATCGTGGGTCAGGATAGCGATGGCCTGAGCACGCCCGGCGAGGCCGGTCTGGATTGGGCGGTGAAGATGGACAAGCCGTTCTTCATCGGTCAGCGCAGTCTGCGCATCATCGCCGCCCAGCCGCGCCGTCAGCAATTGGTGGGCTTCATGCTGGAGGGCACCGATGAGCGGGCCGCGTCACTGCGGGAATGTCATCTGGCCATCCATCAGGGGGAAATCGCCGGGCGCATCACCAGTATTGCCTGGAGTCCCAGTTTGAACCGCTATATCGGTCTGGCCTATCTAACCCCGGCCCTGGCCACGGTCGGCCAGTCGCTGCAGTTCCGCAACAGCGCTGGCGATATCGTGACGGCCAGCGTGGTGCCGACACCTTTCTACGACCCGGACAACCTCAGGCAGAAGGAGGCTCAGTCATGAGCGGCCCTGCGATGCCCGCACCTGTTTCTCCCCTGGCCGGCGTGCTGCTACCGACGGTTGCCGGCGCGGCCGCCGACGCGGCGCTGGTTCTGGTCGATGCCTCGCTGCAGCCGCGCTATGGCTGCAAGGGTCCCGGGGCGATGGCCTGGCTGGCTGAACAGGGCCTGCCGCTGCCGGCTGCGCCTAATCAGTGGCTGGCCCTGAGCAGTGGCGGCCGCATTCTGCGGCTCGGGCGCAGCGAGTTCCTGATCGAGAGCGATGCTGCGCGAATCGCGGCCCTGTATGCCGCGCCGCGCGCGCCCGCTGTGTATCCGGTGCTGCGCCAGGATGCCTGCATGGTGCTGCACGGCCCGGGCCTGCCGGCGCTGCTGCGGCAAACCTGCAATATCAATTTCGCCGCCCTGGATCTGGCGCTGGCGCCGGTGGTGCTGACGTCGATGGTCGGGGTGAGCGTCACCGTTCTGCCCGAGCGCACGGACAGCGGGGAGATCGGCTATCGCCTCTGGTGCGATGGCAGCTTCGGCCCCTATCTGTGGCGGACTCTATGGGCCATCGCCGGGGAACTGGGTGGCGGCGCACTGGGACACGAGGCGGTGCTGTAGCCGCTCTGAATTCGACCAATCTTTAATCATTGCAGGATCAGGGGGGTGCCGATGAAGGCGGAAGAGGCAAAAAAGCTGTTTGCGGAACACGATGTGAAATTTGTTCTGGCCCAGTTCGTGGACATCCACGGTTCGGCCAAGACCAAGGCGGTGCCCGTCGATCACTTTGACGACATCCTCGGTGCCGGTGCCGGCTTTGCCGGTTTCGCGGTCTGGGGTCTGGGCATCGAGCCGCATGGCCCGGATTTCATGGCCGTCGGTGATCTGAACACGGTGTCGCTGGTGCCCTGGCAGCCCGGCTACGCGCGCATCGCCTGTGATGGCCATGTGACCGGCAAGCCCTGGGAGTACGACACCCGCGTAGTCCTCAAACAGCAGGTGCAACGGCTCAAGGAGCAGGGGCTGATCTTTTATACCGGTCTGGAACCGGAATTCTCACTGCTGAAGAAGGACGCCAACGGCAGGATCATGCCCTGCGATGCCAGCGATACCCTGGCCAAGCCCTGCTACGACTACAAGGGTCTGTCGCGGGTGCGCGGTTACCTGGAAAAGCTGGTTGCCAGCATGAAGGCGGTTGGCATCGACGTGTATCAGATTGATCACGAGGATGCCAACGGCCAGTTCGAGATCAATTACACCTACGCAGACTGCCTGACCTCCTGCGATCACTACCTGCTGTTCAAGATGGCTGCGTCCGAGATCGCCAACGAAATGGGTCTGATCTGTTCCTTCATGCCCAAACCCTTCGCCAACCGGCCGGGCAATGGCATGCACATGCACATGTCGCTTGGCGATGGCCAGCGCAACCTGTTCGCGGATGACAGCGACCCGCGCAGCCTGGGTCTGTCCCGGCTGGCTTACCAGTTCCTCGGCGGTATTCTCGCCCATGCGCCGGCGCTGGCTGCACTGTGCGCGCCGACGGTCAATTCCTATAAGCGGCTGGTAGTAGGGCGCTCGCTGACCGGTGCCACCTGGGCTCCGGCCTATATCAGCTATGGCGATAACAACCGGTCTTCCATGGTGCGCATCCCCGGTGGCCGTCTGGAACTGCGCCTGCCCGATGGCGGCTGCAATCCCTATCTGGCCACTGCCGCCGTGATCGCCGCCGGTCTGGATGGCATCGAAAAGAATCTGGATCCCGGCGAGCCGCATAACATGAATCTCTACGAGCTGACGCCGGCGCAGTTGCAGGCCGAGGGTATCGGCATTCTGCCGCAGAATCTGCACGAGGCCCTGACCGCCCTCGAAGGGGATCGCGTCCTGTGCGAGGCGCTCGGTCCGGTCGCCGGTGAATTCCTCAAGCTCAAGCATATGGAATGGGTCGAGTACATGCGCCATGTCTCGGACTGGGAAATCGACTCCTATCTGGAATTCTTCTGAGAGGTACGTGGCATGTGTGGCATTGTTGGATTACTGGTCAAAACGCCCGCGCTGCGCGAGCAGTTGGGCGAATTGATGGTGCCGATGCTGATCGGCATGACCGAGCGCGGGCCGGATTCCGCCGGGCTGGCGGTATTCACCGCGGCATTGACGGAAGGCGCGCGCAAGATCAGCGTTTATTCCGGGCTGACCGAGGATGGCGCGGATTTCAACTGGCAGGCCCTTGGCCATGGCATCCGCAGTCATCTGGGCATCGCGGTGCAGGTTGAGGCGCAGGGCAATCATGCGGTGCTGACCGTGGAAGGTGCGGTGACGCCGGTGAAGCGCTGGATCAAGACCCAGCATCCGGCGCTGCACCTGCTGTCGACCGGGCGCAGCATCGAGCTGTACAAGGACATTGGCACGCCCGCCGCCGTGGCCGAGCGCTACGGCTTCAAGCGGCTCAAGGGCAGTCATCTGGTCGGTCATACCCGCATGGCCACCGAGTCGGCGGTGACGCCGGATCGCGCCCATCCTTTCACCGCTGGCGAGGATTTCTGCCTGGTGCACAATGGCTCGCTCTCCAATCCCAACGGCATTCGCCGCATGCTGGAGCCGCGTGGCATCCAGTTTGACACGGACAACGATACCGAGGCCGCCTGCCGCTTTCTCGAATGGCGGCTGCGCGAGGGCGATGACCTGGAGCAGGCGCTGCAGCAGGGTTTCGAGGCGCTGGACGGCTTCTATACCTTCCTGATGGGCACTCCAGACAAGCTGGCCCTGATCCGCGATCCTTTCGCCTGCAAGCCGGCAGTCGTGGCCGAGACCGACGATTACGTGGCCATCGCCTCTGAGTTCCGTTCCCTTGCCCACCTGCCCGGGGTGAAGAACGCTCGGGTGTTCGAGCCTGCTCCCGAGGAGATGTACGTATGGACAGCCTGACGTTTGATCTGGCGCGGCAATCCCTGCGCGAGCTCAACCAGTTCCTGCACAGCGCCGCTGCCAGGACAGGCGAGGTGCAGCGGGTCGTGGTGAGCAACCCGGATGGCGCGCATAACATCGCCGTGGGTCTGGATAGCCCGATTGAAGTGGAGATTCAGGGCCACGCTGGCTATTACGCCGGTGGCATGAACAAGGCCGCCTCAATCACCATCACCGGCAGCGCCGGCACCGGTGTCGGCGAGAATATGATGAGCGGCAAGGTGCATGTGAAGGGCTTTGCCTCCAACGGGGCCGGCGCTTCGGCGCATGGCGGCCTGCTGGTGATCGAGGGCGATGCCGGCCTGCGCTGTGGCATCTCGCTCAAGGGCGGCGATATCGTGGTCGGCGGTTCGGTGGGCAGTTTCTCCGCCTTCATGGCCCAGGCCGGGCGCATGGTGATCTGTGGCGATGCCGGCGATGCCCTGGGGGATTCGCTGTATGAAGCGGTGCTCTATGTGCGCGGTGCCATCAAGTCGCTCGGCGCCGATGCGCAAATCGAAGCGATGAGTGAGGCCGATCTGAATACCGTCGCTGCGCTGCTCGCCGAAGCCGGCTTGCACCATGATCCGAGAGCATTCAAGCGGGTGGCTTCCAAACGGGAGCTGTACCACTGGAATGCCGACGCCAACCAGGAATATTAAGGAGTTCGACCATGGACACCCAGCCGCTGCCCGTCAAGCACCTGTCCCGGGAAGAGTCCTACGGCTATGACCGTAAAACCCTGGACTACATCCGCAACGCTGCCGCCCACGGTCTTTACGAGATCCGGGGTATGGGCGCCAAGCGCAAGCTGCCCAGTTTCGACGATCTGGTCTTTCTCGGCGCTTCGCTGTCGCGCTATGCGTTGGAAGGCTACCGGGAAAAGTGCAGCACCAAAACCGTGCTCGGCACCCGCTTCGCCAAGAAGCCGATCGAGCTGGACATTCCCATCACCATCGCGGGCATGAGCTTCGGGGCGCTGTCGGCCAACGTCAAGGAAGCCCTTGGCCGCGCCGCCAGCGAAATGGGCACCTCGACCACCACCGGCGACGGCGGCATGACTCCAGAGGAGCGCCTGTCCTCCAAAACCCTGATTTATCAGTGCCTGCCCAGCCGCTATGGCTTCAATCCGGACGATGTGCGCCGCGCCGATGCCATCGAAGTGGTGA
Source organism: Candidatus Competibacteraceae bacterium (assembly GCA_036834665.1). GTDB lineage: Bacteria > Pseudomonadota > Gammaproteobacteria > Competibacterales > Competibacteraceae > RXIX01. Next base: position 10,692 of record DAITNL010000078.1, read on the forward strand.
TCGGTCAGGGCGCCAAGCCCGGCGGCGGCGGCATGCTGCTTGGGCAGAAGGTGTCGCCGCGGGTAGCCGGGATGCGCACCCTGCCGGCGGGCGTGGATCAGCGTTCCGCCTGCCGTCATCCGGACTGGACCGGTCCCGATGATCTGGCGATCAAGATTCAGGAACTGCGCGAGATGACCGATTGGGAAAAGCCAATCTATGTGAAGGTTGGCGCTACCCGTACTTTCAATGATGTGAAGCTGGCGGTGCACGCCGGTGCTGATGTGATCGTGGTCGATGGCATGCAGGGCGGTACTGCCGCGACCCAGACCTGCTTCATCGAGCATATCGGCATTCCAACTCTGGCGGCGCTGCGGCAGGCAGTGGAGGCGCTTGAGGAACTGGATATGAAGGGCCAGGTGCAACTGATCATTTCCGGTGGTGTGCGCACCGGTCCGGACGTGGCCAAGGCGCTGGCGATGGGCGCCGACGCGGTGGCGATCGGGCAGGGGGTGATGATTGCCATGGGCTGCAATGGCGACACCTATTTCCAGAACGGTCAGCACCATTCGGCCCTGGATGATTACGCGGCGCTTGGCACCGCGCCCGGCTATTGCCATCACTGCCATACCGGCAAGTGTCCAGTTGGTATCACAACTCAGGATGAGATTCTTGAACAGCGCCTGGAGCCGGTGGTGGGCGCTAAGCATCTGAAGAATTACCTGAAGACTTTAAACATGGAGCTGACCACTATCGCCCGTGCCTGCGGCAAGCAGAATGTCCATCACCTGGAGCGCGAAGATCTGGTGGCACTGACTGTAGAGGCGGCAGCCATGGCCCGTTTGCCACTGGCGGGAACGAGCTGGATTCCTGGGGTCAGCGGCATCTAAGACCCTGCGCGGTACCTGAAAATCAGGAACCCTCTGTGCAGCAGTAGAGGGTTCTTGCCGCGTATGATGTAGTGCGCTCCACACCATATCCGGCAGCAGCAACTGTTTGCCGCACTTTATTGTTATTGCGTTGCACCGGAACGTTGTTACCTCAATCAGACATCACTACCACGACGGTGCTGAGCTTGGCCCTATCTCTTTCTTTATGGCGCTGCGCCTGCCCCTCAATGGACGCTGTGCCAGCGTTCTGGCACCATGCCAATCCTTCCGAGACTGTTTCTTTGGGTATTCTGGAACCGCAAAAAAGCCGAATAACGATGAGTTTTTCAGCCGACGCCGATGCGAACTGCAACCGCTGCTAATACGATTCTCGCTGAGTGGCTGAAGAAATTTCAGAATCTTCGCGTCGATCGCGCATCAAGAACACCTGCACCCCATAAGCCTTTATTGCTGCTTGCCATTCTCGATTTCGTAGAGAGCGGAGAGATAGCGACGCCAAGAGTGCGGCTGACGCCGGAGTTGGCGTTTCGTTTTCTTGGATACTGGGAGATCGTTGCCGCGCGAGGCCGCTCTTTGGGACGGGTAGAGCTTCCGTTCTTTTTCTTGAAGAGCGATGGCATTTTTCGCCTTGCTGCGCACGATGGACTGGACGCCGCTCTTGCAAGCATTCGGCCGACATCCATCGAATTACTGAATCGGGTTGTCGACTACGCTGAACTTCCAGACAATTTATTTACCCTGATGTCTGATCCAGAGTGCAGAAGAGCAATGCGGCAGACCCTGATTCTGGGCAACTGGTTCTCACCCGATGAGCGGGCAAAGTTGAGGGTCGTTCTCGGCATGGAGGGCAATTTTCCGATACAGGACGATGAGATGGCATTGCCGACAGCGCATGAGGAAATTCGCCAAGGCAGGGATATCCGCTTCCGCCTTCAGATCGTTCCGCTGTACGGCTATTCATGTTTGCTATGCGGCGTGAAAGTGCTGCTTCCCTCCGGGATTGCCTTGGTGGAGGCTGCACATATCCATCAGTTTTCCAAAAGCCAGAATGATGATGTATCCAATGGAATGGCGTTATGCCGTAATCATCACTGGGCTTTTGATCAAGGCTTATGGACGCTGAGCTCAAGCTATGAAGTCGTTGTTGCTTTGGATGAGTTCACCGAAGCAGCTCCAAATCAACTGCCACTTCGCGCTTATCACGCTCATCGAGTCGACTTGTCTCGACTTGCAGTATATCTCCGCCCGAGTCAAAAAAATCTCGCTTGGCATCGTAGGCAGAAGTTTATCGGGACGTGTTGATAATGCTTGGGAATGCCAGTTCGCGCTGTCCATCTGACCTGACGGTGATGAAAAAATTCCCGGTCCACGCCCGAGTCTGGACGATGCGGGTGTTACGCCTTTTCCTGATTCGAGGATGCACAAAAAACAAAACCCTCCAAGAGTTGGAGAATTTTGTTTGATTTGATGGTGGGCGATGCTGGGTTCGAACCAGCGACCCCTGCCGTGTGAAG
>DAITNL010000079.1:0-6744 GCA_036834665.1 Candidatus Competibacteraceae bacterium
GCACACCGATGAGCAAGGCGACGATCACCAGAAACAGGGTCAGGAAGAAGACCAGTGAGAACTTGAGCTTGAGACTGGATCTAGAAAGCAGCATGGGGAAAGTCCTTCTATCAATGCCCGGATGCGCGCCAGGGCGATGACGGCACATCGGGTGTTGTGGCCAGCCCGGATGGCAAATGCTGCCGATGCCATGGAGTTATTTTTAGTATCAGCTATGAGGCAAAAAATCTTTTTTCAGCGGTTGCGATGCCGCCCTGGATATTATGCGGCAGTGACTGTATGGGCTGCCAATGTCGATTTTTGGAGACAGGGGGAATTGCGGTCTGTCTTCAGGGCGCGCCGGCGAAAAAAGCCTGCAGCAGCCGTGCGCAGGGTGCGGGGTCTTCGAGATGTGGGTGGTGACCGCCGGGCAGAATGTGGACGCGCAGCCGGGCAATGCGCGCATAGCGTTCCTGCATATAGGCGCGGCTGATCAGATAGCCGGCATCGCCGCACAGCAAAAGAGCCGGTGCAGTAATCCGTTCCATATAGGCGAGAATCTGCGGCTCGCTCAGGTAGAGCGGCGAGACGAAACGCAGGCGTGGATCGCTGCGCCAGTGGAAACCGCTCTCGACCACCTGCAGTCCGCGTTCAACCAGGGTGGCCGCTGCTTGCCAAGACAGGCCGCCGGCTTCGCAGCGCGCCTGAATGGCCGCCTCGACGCTGGCATAGAGCGGCAGCCGCTTGTGTTTCAGAGCGTTCATCTGCGCCATGGCCTTGACCAGGTGATCGGGACCGTCGGCCGGATTGCTGGTCGGCGGGCCAAGGCCCTCGATCAGCGCCAGATGCGTGACCCGTTCCGGCAGCGCCGCAGCCAGAAAGCTGGCAATGCCGCCGCCCATGGAATGGCCGAGCAGGGCAAAGCGCGACCAGCCCAGTACATCGGCGGCAGCGACCACGTCGGGTACGAAATCGACGAAGTGATAATGCGTGCCGGGTGGCCGGTGCGCGGAATGGCCATGGCCGGGCAGGTCCAGCGCCACCAGACGCAGCCCCGGCAGCAATGGTGCCAAGGCATCGAAGCTGGCGGCATTATCCAGCCAGCCATGTACCGCCAGCACTGGCAGGCCATCTGCTGGTCCCCAGGCGCGCGCCGCCAGCCGCAGATAGGGCGTGACCAGTTCCAGCTCGGTGCCGGTCATGGCGCGCCCGCTGGCAGAAAGTCGAGCAACAGGCCGCAAAACACGGTCAGGCCGAAACCATTGTTGTTGAGAAAGGCTTGAAAGCAGGCCGCCGGCTCACGGTTGCGGATCAGATACTGCTGATAAAGGGCGAACCAGGCTGCCACGAACAGGCCCAGGTAATAGGCGCCGCCGCGCCCTGCCAACAGTCCGATCAGAATCAAGACTGCCAACAGCGCGATCTGCAAATAGCCGATGATGCGCCGGTCGTGTTTGCCAAACAGGATAGCGGTGGACTTAACGCCAATGCGCAGATCATCCTCGCGATCCACCATGGCATATTGGGTATCGTAGATCACCGACCAGAGCACATTGCTCAGGAACAGCAGCCAGGCCAGCGCCGGCAGCTCACCGGTCACCGCCGCATAGGCCATCGGAATTGCCCAGCCAAAGGCCGCGCCAAGATGCACCTGTGGCAGTGAGTGAAAGCGCTTCATGAACGGATAGCTCAGCGCCAGAGCCAGCCCGGCAAAGGCCAGCTGAATAGTCAGCATGTTCTGAGTCAGCGCCAGCGCGAAGGCGAGCAGGCACAAGGTCAGCAGCAGGGCGATCGCCTCGCTCAGGCTGACCCGGCCTGCCGCCAGCGGCCGGTCGCGGGTGCGCGTGACATGCGGGTCGAACTTGCGGTCGGCGATGTCGTTGATGACGCAGCCAGCCGAGCGCATCAGCACCACGCCGAGCACAAAGACCAGCACCACGCCGCGCGGCGGTTGACCCTGGCCGGCTAGCCACAGCGCCCACAGCGTTGGCCAGAGCAGCAGGTAGATGCCGATGGGCCGGTGCAGGCGCATCAGCAGGGCGTATTCACCCAGGCGATTTTCAAAGCGGTCGATGTTCATCATCGGGAACCCCGAGGCGGTCGACGGCAGCGGTGCTCGGGGCTGGCACGGGCAGAAAGATCTCGCAGACCAGCAGCGGGCAACCGTCGATGCGAAAAATGGAACGCCGCCCCCAGAGCCGGTCGGGGACGGTGGTCAGGCCGGCGCAGGCGCGCTGGTACAGTGCTTGGCCGGCGCTGAGGCGGGCGATCCGCAGCGGGCCGCGGTTCACGCCGGGATCGGTGAAGAGCACCTCGCCGAGCGGTCGGCTGCCCAGCCGGGTGAGATGCCGCCCGCGACCGCGCAGGGTAGCAGCCGGTACCAGGGTCCGGGCAAAGACCCGTGCCTGGCCGCCGCAGAGTAATTGCACCTCGCGCGTCCAGACCCGGGCATGGGGCCGAAGCTGCAAGGTTTGCGCCTCATCGCGGCTGGGCCGGCTCCAGCCCTGCCAGAGCACGCGCACCTGAAAGCATCCGGGACAGTCCTGGCGCAGGCGTCGGGTCAGCGAGCCGGTATCGAGTAGCCAGGACACCAGTTCCGTCGGTAGGCCGCACGCATGGCGCGTGGCGTACAGCCGCCAGTGGGGCGCGGGTTGCAGGGCAAGGGAGGAGCGGTCGGGCAAGATCATCGTGCATGGCAGGCGGCAGGATGGCGAATTATGGCACGGTTGCCGCGCCGCGGGGGAATGGTGCCTAGCGGCTCGGGTGTGGATCGTGGCATGCTTGGCCAAGAAATGCTGCTGCGCCCGTCCGGACGCCGCGCATTCTGGACTGCTGCGGACCCTGTTATGCATGATGCCCAGAACCCGCTTATTTTTTCCCTGTTCCTGATTTTCACCGGCGCGGCGGTATTCGCGACCGTAGCGCTATACGCGCGCCAAGCCTTGCCCATTGCCTACATCGTGCTGGGTATTTTCATCGGTCCTTACGGGTATGGCTGGATCAATAACGCTTCGGCCATCGAAGAGATGGCGCAGATCGGCATCATGTTCCTGCTGTTTTTGCTCGGTCTGGACTTGTCGCCGCAGCGCCTGTTGCAGATGCTGCGCAAGGCCATGGCCATTACCCTGGGCACCTCGCTGCTGTTCGCGCTGATCGGCAGCACTGTGGCTTGGCTGTTTGGCTACACGCCCGGCGAATGCCTGCTGGTCGGCACGGCGGTGACCTTTTCCAGCACCATCATCGGCCTGAAGCTGCTGCCAACCCGGACCCTGCACCATCAGCATACTGGCGAAATCATCATCAGTATTCTGCTGCTGCAGGATCTGCTGGCGATCGCCGTATTGCTATTGCTCGAAGGTCTGGGCGGGCGCGGTTCCACCCTGCAGGGTCTGAGTTTACTGGTGGTGACCCTGCCCATCCTGCTCGGCTTTGCCTATCTCGGTTCGCGTTATGTGTTGATTCCGCTGATCCTGCGCTTCGATAAGATCCGCGAGTACATCTTCCTGACCGCCATTGGCTGGTGTCTGTGCATCTCTGAGCTGGCAGCGCTGCTCGGCCTGTCCTATGCCATCGGTGCCTTCATCGGCGGGGTAGCACTGGCGACCAGCCCGATTGCCCTATACATTGCCGAGAGTCTGAAGCCGTTGCGCGATTTTTTCCTGGTGCTGTTTTTCTTCTCGCTGGGCGCTGGCTTTGATCGCGGCATGCTGGGTGCGGTGTTCCTGCCGACGCTGGTGCTGGGCGTGTTGCTGCTGGTCGCCAAGCCCTGGGTGTTCCGTGGCTTTCTGCAGTGGGCCGGCGAGCGGCCGCGCATCGCCATGGAGGTAGGGGTACGCCTGGGGCAGGTCAGCGAATTTGCTCTGCTGATTGCGGTGCTGGCTCAACAGAACCAGTTGATTGGCCGCGAGGCCTCCTATCTGGTGCAGGCGACCACGCTGCTGACCTTCATTGCCTCAACCTATTACCTGGTGCTGAGCTATCCGACCCCGGTGGCTATTTCCGACAGCCTGCGCCGCGATTGAGGCCTGATCTGGAGTCTGGCAGCGGGTGCAATGGATTATGGATTGGCGTTCAACGGGATTTTCCCTATAATCGCGGCCATTTTTCGGCCAGACAGCTCCCTGTTGGAGCTGGAGCCCTGATTGGATATCCCTTGCAAGCTTTCCGGTGAACGTCCCATAAGAGTGACGCAAGCGCCGTGCGTGGTCGGTTGCGGTATGCCCGCGAGACCGGCGCGCGCTTCGCCCGGTAAATTTCCCGGTTGTTTTTTGAGCTGCTGTGCATTGTAGGAGAGAGAATTAATGCCCTCGAGCGAATTGCCCGCCCGTTGCCTGGTGGACACCATGACCGGGGCACCGGTCACTTCCGGCCCGGCGGGCCAGGAATCCTTCCCACCGTTGCGCCGGGAGCGGGCGAACGCCATCCGCGCCCTGAGCATGGACGCGGTACAACGGGCGGAATCCGGTCACCCCGGTGCCCCGATGGGGATGGCGGATTTTGCCGAAGTCCTGTGGAACGACTTTCTGCGCCACAATCCCGGCAATCCCGACTGGATCAACCGTGACCGTCTGGTGCTGTCCAACGGCCATGCCTCGATGCTGCTGTATTCCCTGCTGCACCTGAGCGGCTATGACCTGAGCATCGATGATCTGCGCAACTTCCGCCAGCTCGGTGCGAAAACCCCCGGTCACCCCGAATACGGGCACACCCCGGGCGTGGAAACCACCACCGGGCCGCTCGGTCAGGGTATTACCAATGCCGTCGGCATGGCGATTGCCGAGCGCGCCCTGGCGGCCCGCTACAACCGCCCCGGCTACCCGATCATCGACCATTACACCTATGTGTTCCTCGGCGATGGCTGCCTGATGGAAGGCGTCTCCTACGAGGCGGCATCGCTGGCCGGCACTCTGGGGCTGGGCAAGCTGATCTGCCTGTATGACGATAACGGCATTTCCATCGACGGTCCGGTCAGTGGCTGGTTCACCGAAGATATACCGGGCTGCTTCACCGCCTTTGGCTGGCATGTCATTGCCGATGTCGATGGCCATGATGCCGCAGCGGTGCACGCTGCTATCGAGCAAGCCCGCGCCTTCGGCGATGCGCCGACCCTGATCTGCTGCAAGACCACCATCGCCTGGGGCTCACCGGGCAAGGCGGGCAGCGAAAAGTCACATGGCGCGCCGCTGGGTGCCGCTGAGGTGGCCGCGACTCGCGCAGCGCTAGGCTGGACCTACGAACCGTTCGTGATTCCGCCAGAGATTTATCGCGCCTTCGATGCCCGCGCCAAGGGCGCCGACTGGGAAGCGAGCTGGAATGTGCTGTTTAGCGCCTATCAGGCGGCCTATCCAGAGCTGGCGGCGGAATTGCGGCAGCGCCTGAGCGGTCACTTCCCGGCTGACTGGCAAGCGCAAGCTTGGTCTTTCATTCAGGCGACTCAGGACGGCGGCGAGGCACTGGCGACCCGCGTTGCCTCGCAGCGAGCGTTGAATGCCTACGGACCGTCGTTCCCGAGCCTGATTGGCGGCTCGGCGGACCTGACCGAATCCAACGGTATTCCCTGGCAGGGCTGCCAGGGGCTGAGCCGCGCCCGTCCCGACGGCAACCTGATTTACTACGGTGCCCGGGAATTCGCCATGTACGCCATCATGAACGGTCTGGCGCTGCACGGCGGTTTCATTCCCTTCGGCGGCACCTTCCTGATGTTCTCCGATTATGGTCGCAACGCCATGCGCATGGCCGCGCTGATGAATCTGCGCTGCGTGTTCGTGCTCACTCACGACTCGATCGGCGTCGGTGGCGATGGCCCGACTCATCAGCCGATCGAGCAGGTTGCCAGCCTGCGCCTAGTGCCGGGACTGTCGCTGTGGCGCAGTTGTGATGCCGTGGAAACCGCCGTAGCCTGGAAAACGGCCCTGGAGCGGTACGATGGACCGACCTGTCTGGTGCTGACCCGGCAGAAGCTGCCGCATCAGACCCGCACGCCCGATCAGGTACGGGATATCGCCCGGGGTGGCTATGTGCTGCTGGATGTCGACGGCACACCGGAGGCGATCATCATTGCCACCGGTTCCGAAGTGGCGCTGGCAGTCGATGCGGCGCGCCAGCTCAACGGCCAGGGTCGGCGGGTGCGCGTGGTGTCGATGCCATCGGTGGACGTGTTCGAGGCCCAGGACGCGGCTTGGCGCGAAGCGGTGCTGCCAGCGGCGGTGACCCGGCGCGTGGTGGTAGAAGCTGGAGTGACCGCGCCCTGGTACAAGTACGCCGGCATGCAGGGCACGGTGATCGGTATCGACCGTTTCGGTGAATCCGGCCCGCCGGAAGTCATCTTTGAGTATTTCGGGTTTAACGTCGGACGGGTGGCGGCTGCCGTAACGGCGCTGCTCGCTGGCTAGGCCCGTGTGCCCCAGATTTTTTGCCAGAACCGGCTACAGTTTAGAATGCCTGTAGCACAGGGGTGGGCCGTGCCGGTCCACCCCACTTTTTGACCCTTCACACCGTACTGAACTGGAGGAAAACATGGCGATTCGAGTGGGTATCAATGGCTTTGGCCGTATTGGCCGGATGGTGTTTCGCGCTGCTATCAAGAACTTCTCGGATATCGAAATCGTCGGCATCAACGACCTGCTTGATCCTGACTATCTGGCTTACATGCTCAAGTATGACTCGGTGCATGGCCGTTTCCAGGGTGAAGTGGCGGTTGACGGCAATACCCTGATCGTCAACGGCAAGAAGATCCGCCTGACGCAAGAGCGCGACCCCGCCAAC
>DAITNL010000079.1:6754-12985 GCA_036834665.1 Candidatus Competibacteraceae bacterium
AAGTGGAACGAGGTCAACGTCGATCTGGTGATCGAGTCCACCGGCCTGTTCCTGACCAAGGAAACCTGCCAGAAGCACATCGCCGCCGGCGCCAAGAAAGTCATCCAGAGCGCACCGAGCAAGGATGACACCCCGATGTTCGTGTTCGGCGTCAATGACAAGACCTACGCCGGCCAGACCATCATCTCCAACGCCAGCTGCACCACCAACTGCCTCGCGCCGGTTGCCAAGGTCCTGAATGACACCTGGGGCATCAAGCGCGGCCTGATGACCACCGTGCACGCCGCCACTGCGACGCAGAAGACCGTTGACGGCCCGTCCAACAAGGACTGGCGCGGCGGCCGTGGCATCCTGGAGAACATCATTCCGTCCAGCACCGGCGCCGCCAAGGCTGTCGGCGTGGTCATCCCCGAGCTGAACAAGAAGCTGACCGGCATGGCCTTCCGCGTGCCCACCTCGGATGTATCGGTGGTCGATCTGACCGTCGAGCTGAACAAGCCGGCGACCTACAAGGAAATCTGCGCGGCGATGAAGGCGGCCTCCGAAGGCGCCATGAAGGGCGTGCTGGGCTACACCGACGAGAAAGTGGTGGCCACCGATTTCCGTGGTGAGAGCTGCACTTCCACCTTCGACGCCGAAGCCGGCATCGCGCTGGATGACACCTTCGTCAAGGTCGTGGCCTGGTATGACAACGAGTGGGGCTACTCCTGCAAGGTGCTGGAGATGGTCCGCGTCATCGCCAAATAAGCACGCGCCACATCGTGGCGGTCCCGTGTTGAACTGAGATCCCATGCCCCCGCTGCCTGTCGCAGGTAGACGGGGGTTTTATTTGCAAAGAGGATGATCCAGATGAATTTTAAGCGTATGACCGATCTCGACCTGGCCGGCAAGCGGGTGTTTATCCGCGCCGACCTGAATGTGCCGGTCAAGAACGGCAAGGTCACCTCCGACGCACGCATTACTGCGTCGATGCCGACCATCGAGTTCGCGCTGAAGGCCGGCGCCAAGGTGATGGTCACTTCGCATCTGGGCCGGCCGACCGAGGGCGAGTTCTCCGAGGAAAACTCGCTGCAGCCGGTTGCCGATGTGATGGCCTCCAAGCTGGGCAAGCCGGTGCGGGTGATCCGTGATTGGGTCAATGGTGGTTTTGAAGTTGCCGCCGGTGAAGTGGTGCTGCTGGAAAACTGCCGCATCAACAAGGGTGAAAAGAAGAACGTCGAGGACACGGCCAAGAAGTACGCTGCGTTGTGCGATATCTTCGTCATGGACGCTTTTGGTACCGCGCATCGCGCCGAGGCTTCCACCCATGGTGTCGCCAAGTTTGCACCGGTGGCCTGCGCCGGCATCCTGCTGACTGAGGAACTGGATGCGCTGACCAAGGCGCTGGCCAAGCCGGCCCGGCCGCTGGTCGCGATCGTCGGCGGCTCCAAGGTCTCGACCAAGCTGACCGTGCTGGAAAGCCTGTCGGAGAAGGTCGATCAGATGGTGGTAGGCGGCGGTATCGCCAATACCTTCCTGAAGGCCACCGGCAAGAACGTCGGCAAGTCGCTGTGCGAGGACGATCTGGTGCCGACCGCCCAGATGCTGATCGAGAAGATGACCGCGCGCGGCGCGACCATTCCGATCGCGGTCGACGTGGTCTGCGGTAAGCAGTTTGACGCGGCGGAACCGGCGGTGCTGAAGGAGGCCGGCGCGGTCGCCGACGATGACATGATCTTCGATATTGGCCCGCAGAGCGCCCAGGAACTGGCCGACATCATCATGAAGGCCGGTACCGTGGTCTGGAACGGCCCGGTTGGCGTGTTCGAATTCGACCAGTTCGGCGAGGGTACCAAGACCGTTGCCATGGCGATTGCCAACACCCAGGCCTTCACGCTGGCCGGCGGTGGCGATACCATCGCCGCGATTCAGAAGTATGACATTTATGACAAGGTATCCTACATCTCTACGGCGGGCGGTGCATTCCTGGAATTCCTGGAAGGCAAGGTGCTGCCTGCGGTGGCGATGCTGGAACAGCGTGCGAACGATTGACCTGATAAGGCGTTTTCGCTGAGGAAAAAAGCGGCCGTAAGGCCGCTTTTTTGTTGGGTTGGAATTGCAAGTAGCGCTCGCTGCGCCCCGACCGATGCCCTAAGAGCATCGGTGAGCATCTGTTTGCCCTGGACGCATGCACAGCGTCTACGTGGCGGATATGAATGCTATGGCATGCGCCTGCTCTATAGGGTGAAGGATTTGCTGGGCATGCGCTGGGTGGGTGTTTCAGCGTGAGACATACATTAGCCAGTTCAGCTTTTCTCTGTATCTCTCCTTTTCAGCGTTTCTGATCAACGGGAGCTATTTTGTAAAAATAAATGCTTTATTGCGTATGCATGAATGAATATGATTTTAAATTTTATTTAAAATCATTTGGTTAATAAAAATGCTTGATTAAGTAAAAACTGTTAGTACTTGGTTGTGTCGCCTTTTTATGCGATAGGATTATTGTGAATAGAAGTCATGGTTATCCCTGAAAATGGGATGAATAATCCAGATTGCGCCGTTTTGATTTGGGAATTTGATGTGTCAATATTCCAATCATGGATGCTCGTATTGATGCATGATGAGGTATTGATGCATGAATTCGTATACCAAGATGCCATCAATGAGCTGATTAATAATGTAAAAAGTGCCATATTTGTATAACGTCATAGTAAATTGACACAAAAAATCTTAAAAATAAGACATAAAAATGATCGATAACCTGCACAATCAAGAGAAATGCATACTAGGATCATTATGGACGATCAACACATGGCGAAGGTTCAGGCCTGCTAAGGTTTTTACTTAGCTTGGTTGGATAAAAACCATGTGAATGATTAGGTTTTTTGACAATGGCGGTCATTAGGGGGTTGCAATGTCCACATTGAACCGTAAAGATGTTTTGCTTTTTTTTTCTGATTATGACGGTATAAGTTTGGTTGATAATATCGGTCTTGATCACTGGAACGTGACCAAAGTTAGCGACCTCAATAGTGCTAAGAAAGCTATTTTTACCGATAATCACCGGGTGGGTATTGTTTTTATGACCCGCTATCAACCGGATTTTTTGCGCTGTGTCCAGGAGTTGGTCAGTTTAGGAAAATATGTGCAATGGATTGCCATGACCGATGATATTGCTATATCCAATCCGGCGGTTCGCGAAACGATTGTGAATCATTTTTATGATTATCAGCGGTTGCCGATCGACAGGTCGCGATTATTGCCAGCTCTCTGTCGTGCCTATGGTATGAGTGAATTGGCACGATCCATCGCCAGGAATTACGATGCGTCAATCGAAAAAAATTACATTCTAATTGGCAAGTCCACTGCCATGAAGAATATCCGGCAACAGATTATTAGAATGGCACCGGTTGAAAAAACCGTGTTGATTACCGGCGAAAGTGGAACAGGCAAGGAACTGGCAGCGCGCGCCTTACATCAATTTTCCCAACGCGCGAAAGGTCCATGGATTACGGTCAACAGTGCTGCATTACCGGCCAGCCTGATTCAATCGGAACTTTTTGGATATGAGCGAGGTGCTTTTACCGGCGCAAACCGCTTCAAGATGGGCAAGATTGAAGCTGCAAACGAAGGCACAATTCTGCTTGATGAGATCGGCGATATTGCCCCGGATGTACAAATAGCTCTGCTGCGGTTTCTCCAGGAGAAAACCATCGAACGCCTGGGAGGTACCGAAAGTATTGGTCTGAATGTGCGTGTCATTGCCGCTACCCATCGCGATTTGAAGCGTGCGGTGGTCGAAGGTACTTTTCGTGAGGATCTGTACTATCGCTTGAACACATTGCATCTACAGATGCCACCACTTCGGGAAAGAGAAGACGATATTATAGATCTAGCATATTGTTTTCTAGAGAAATTTATCAGGGAGCAAAACAAGTCGAAACCCAGGGACTTCAGCATTGAAGCCTTGCGGGTCATGCGCGTGCACAACTGGCCTGGCAATGTGCGCGAGTTGATCAACCGGGTCGAGCGAGCGGTGCTGTTTTGCGATGACCGGCTGATTGCTCCAAAACATCTGGATCTGGATCGGCGCAGTAATTCCAGACAGGTCGTCACTATTGAAGAGGCGCGCAAGAGAGCGGAGCATGATGCGATCCACATTGCCATTCAGCACGCTAATGGCAATCTGACCCGTGCGGCCAAGGTTCTGGGTATTTCCCGCGCGTCGTTGTACCGGCTTTGCAAGTTCAATGTAGAGATGAACGAAAAGAATCAAGCGCATAGAAAAATCAGGAAATAAGTTCTGTTAGTGATCGATTCCAAGAGTCCATTCATGGAAATGAATACGGTATTTCCTGATATGGAATTCCAGGATTTATGTCGCTTGTGAGGTGGTCGCCATGCAATTCAGGATAGGGCGAGCGGGATTATATGATGCAGCGGTTTTCCAGGCAGTTTGGCCTTGGACTTCATGGATGCTTGACTGTTTACGGCTGCTGGAGTCTGGAGCGTTTCTGGATTTGACCTGTGGCAGGTTACGTGTCCATGACTGTATTCGGTTCCAGGCTCAAGACGATTGTGAATCTTTGCAATTGATTCAGGGATTCAAGAGCGCGCTTGCTGAATACGGAAAGCAGTATTTATGGAAAAAAACATGTTTTCCAATCTTAGGTATCGTCTGGTTTTGCATCGCTATGAATCCGGCTGTTGCGCAAATGTCTTTTGTACCTGCTGTGGAAACGGCAAGCGTTTTAAATATGACGGTTGGACTGTCTGAAACGGCGGGTATTCAATTCATCGGCAATCCCTATGCAGTTGCCCAGGCGGGATCGGCGACGAGTACGGTGACATTTGCGACTACGGTGCGTTCATTGCAGGACGGCTTGGGATTTGTGCCGACAGCAGTGCATGGAGTCAGTGCGCATGCAGCGACTGCCGGGGCGGGCATCACGGTCGGGATGGCCACCGGGGCATGGCTTGGCGGCGCTCTCGACGAGAGTGGCATGCTGGCCCGGTTCACGATGAGCCAGGCCACCCATGCTGCCGCTTGGGCTACCGAGCCGCTGTTTGGCCGCGCTACCGCTATGAGCGAGGGTATGGCCTTGGGTATTCAGCTCCGCGCAGATCCTGCCCGGGGCAGTGATGATCTGTTTCTGCATCTGGATTGGGATTTCGATGCGCTGCGCTGGCAGGGCACGCCGGCCAGTAGTCTGGCCTATGTTCGCGACACGCTGACGACCGTGCAGATCAGCGCGACAGGCGCGGTGCGCTACGACGAGGTCGGTTTTCTGGGCTACCTGGAAAATGGCTTGCCCACGGTCCGGGTGTTCGATGTGCCGGGGAGTGACGCGATCCGTGACTGGTTTGCCACGCAGTTCAACGCCGCTGCGGGTCGCTTGCTGCTGCAGCCAGATGCGGAGCCGCTGCGCGTAGCGGTGCCGCTGCTGGATGCCTTTGATCGGGAATTTGCCCCGCTTGGGCTGATCCTGTTCAGCAGTCACACCGAGCAGTCCTACGAGGCGCCGCCCCGCGCGGTGATACAGGTCGAAGAATCCGCCGGGCACCGGGCCTCCGGCGCAGCTGGCGATCCGCAGGTGCATTGGGATCCCTCCAGCGGCTTGCTGACCTTTGATCCGATTCCGCTCGATATGCTCCGGGGTGGGCGCGACTGGACATTCGATGCCGATGAACTGGCGGATTCCCTGCTGGGTGGATTCCTGGAGATTGACCCACTGGCGCATTTGGGCACGCTGGAGGGTCGGCGGTATTTTTCCGGTGGCGATCTGCGCCTGTTCGATGGAGACCATCATTTGGTGCTGACCGCGCATACGCCGACCGTGGTCCTGGACGGCAGCTTGCACGCGGCGCAGGGTTTTAATGGTTTTGCGCCCATCCTGATGACGGAGCTGGGCGAGCAGAGCGATTCCCGCTGGCTGGCGGAGTTTCTCAGCCGCGTCAGCATCGATTCGTTGTACCTGCCGGAACTGTTCCTCGGTTTTGGTACCGGGGTGCTGGAGGCCATCGATACGCCGGTTTCGATGCCGGTCAGTGCCTTGCTGTCCTTCGCGGGGCCGGTGCCGCGGCTCGCGGAAGCCGCCCCCCTGTGGTTGCTGGGTGGCGGGCTGGCGCTGCTGCTGCCGTGGTGGCGACGGTCTAGAAACGGATCGGCAGCGATATGCTGATGCCGTAATCCGGGGCGTCATCGGTCAGGCCGATGGCGCCGGTCACCAGCAGCAAAGTCTGCCGGTTGAT
>DAITNL010000080.1:0-12914 GCA_036834665.1 Candidatus Competibacteraceae bacterium
GGGCAATGTCCAGGGGAATCGCGGGTGTGGTTGCACCGGGTTGGTTCTGGCTGTAATGCACCTGGCCGCGCTCATCGACCCACTTGTAGATCGTCTGGGCGGTGGCTGCGCTGCTGAGCAGGACCGACAGCAGGGCGATAGCGCTGGCCGGACTGCAGCGGCATCGTGAAAGCAGGGCGGAGTTGCTAGAATCGCTACCCTCTATACAAACATGACCGTGACCGGAAGGAGCATTCTTGGACATCGTACTGATTCTGAAGGCGCTGATTCTGGGCCTGGTGGAGGCGGCTTCGGAGTTCCTGCCGATTTCCAGCACCGGCCATTTGATTATTGTGGGTGATTTTCTGGATTTCACCGGGCCGCGTGCGGAAACCTTTGAAATTTTTATCCAGCTCGGCGCGATCATGGCGGTGGTGTGGATTTATCGGCAGCGGATCGCGCAGACCCTGTTGCACATGGGCGATGAGGCGGACAAGCGCCGGCTGGTGCTGAATCTGGCGATTGCCTTTGTGCCGGCGGCGGTGTTGGGGCTGTTGCTGCACAAGTACATCACCCAATATCTGTTCAATCCAGTGACCGTAGCCATGGCGCTGGTGGTTGGCGGTGTGGCTATTTTACTGGTCGAGCGCTATGCCAGTGCCGGGCGCGTGCAGTCGGTCGAGGCCATGACCTGGAAGGATGCGCTGGTGGTCGGTATCGCGCAGAGTGTGGCGCTGTTTCCGGGCGTGTCGCGCTCCGGGGCGACCATCATGGGGGGCATGCTCGGGGGCATGTCGCGTTTCGCGGCGACCGAATTTTCCTTTTTTCTGGCGATTCCGACCATGTTCGCTGCGACCCTGTACAGCCTGTACAAGGAATGGAATCAGTTGACAGTGGCCGATGTGCCGATGTTCACGATTGGCTTCGTGGCGGCATTCATCGGCGGACTGGCGGTGGTGCGCTTCCTGATCGCTTATGTCGCCCAGCACAGCTTTGTGCCGTTTGCCTGGTACCGGATCGTGTTTGGTGGTCTGCTGCTGGCGTATTTCTCTTACCATCCCTGGGTGGGCGCCGGCGGATGAATGTACCGGAACCGGATCAGGAACTGGAGCAGGCCTGCGGGGTTTTCACCGAGCGCTGGATGCAGGCCTATGCACAGTCCTGGAATGCTGAACAGGTGATGGTGCAGGAGTTGATGCGGCTGCGTTTTAGCGCCGTGATCGGCTATGGCTTTCTCGACGCGACCACGCCCCGGGGCATGCTGGTGGTGATACGCGGTCATGCCGCCCACGCGGGTGACTACGATGGCCGCGATCTGGACTGGGATCTGCGAGCGGCGCCGGCAGACTGGAGTTGCTGGCTGGCGCAGGGCTTCAGTGTTCCGGATCTGTTGATGGCAGTTGCTGCCGACCGTTTGCAACTGCGCGTCGGCGATTACCGGCGCATCCTGCGCAAGC
The DNA here is from genome assembly GCA_036834665.1 of Candidatus Competibacteraceae bacterium. GTDB lineage: Bacteria > Pseudomonadota > Gammaproteobacteria > Competibacterales > Competibacteraceae > RXIX01. The sequence continues at coordinate 1,437 of DAITNL010000080.1, forward strand.
CGCCCCTGATCAGCGCCCTGCTGCGGGCGTTTACGCTCATGACGGCAGTATCTGTTGTAGAACCCTGATGGGTTTTCCATCCCGATGAGCGCGGCCGAGACGCTAAACCTGTTCCGCACCACCATACCGTGGATGGATGGGTTTGCGCTCGCCTGGTTCCTGGCCTGCTGGACAGGCTATACCCTCTATAGCAATCACGTCCATCAGGCGTGCCAGAGTCTGATCCGCGGCACGGACCGGATGCGGATGATCTGGATGGAGCGGCTGCTCGAACGCGAGGTGCGCATCATGGACGCGGCCCTGCTCGGTAATCTGATGCACAGCGTATCGTTTTTCGCGTCAACCGCGATGGTGATCATCGGCGGACTGATCGCGGTGCTGGGTGCGGTTGATCATGCGATGCAGTGGGTGGCGAATGTCGGATTCCTGGTCGTTGCGAGCCGCGCAGTCTGGATGCTCAAGCTGATCGCGCTGATCGTTGTGTTCATCTACGCCTTTTTTAAACTGACCTGGTCGATTCGCCAGTTCAACCGCTGCGCGATTCTGATAGGTGCCGCACCGCTGCCCCATCAGCTCGATGACTCCAGCCGTCGTGCCTGGGTGCGGCGGCTCGGGCGCTTGAACGCGCTGGCCGGGGATGACTTCAATCGGGGTCTGCGTGCCTACTACTTCGGCCTGGCGCTGCTGGCCTGGTTTGTCCATCCGTGGGCATTCGCGGCTACTACGGTCTGGGTGGTTGCGGTGCTGTATCGGCGCGAATTTGCATCCGAGCCGGCCGCACTCCTCAGCGAGGGTGATGAGAGCATCGGTTAAGCCGGTCTTCGATGCCTTGCGCTGCCGCGCCGCCCGCATTCACCGTGACCCGGTTGCGTCCGCTGGCCTTGGAAAGATACAGCGCATCGTCGGCCTGCTTGAGCAGCGCTTCCATGCGGATATCATCCTGACCGCTGGTGCTGGCTGTACCGAGACTGATCGTGACCCGCAGGTCCCTGGGCGTTTCGCCGCCGATGCTGATCGGCGTGTCGGCAATGGCGCGGCGCAGGCGCTCGGCGGCCCTTGGGATTTCCTCCGCGCCGCAGGGAAAGAGCACGAACAGAAACTCTTCACCGCCATAGCGCCCGATCTGACCGTTACCCTCGTAACACCCGATCTGGTCGCCCTCGCGGGTTTGCACCTGCAGGCGTCGCGCGACTTCGCGCAGCACCGCGTCGCCCGCCAGGTGCCCATAACTGTCGTTGATGGTCTTGAACCAGTCGATATCGGCCAGAATCACGCTCAACGCCTGTTGACTGCGCTTGGCCAGCGCAAGCTGGTTGCCGAGTCGCTCGATGATGGTGCCACGATTGAGGAGGCCGGTCAGTTCGTCGCGTGTCGCCTTGTTGATCAGGATGCCGGTGGCCTGTCGTCGTAGCAGGATATCCGAGACCCGGTCCGTGAAGTAGTTGCCGAGCATCCGGATAAACCGTTGATCCAGATTGCTGAACGGCTCATGGTGCGCTGCTGCGCTCAACAGGGCGATACAACGCTTCCCACGTATGAGCGGCAGTACCTCGATCTCGAACAGCGTGTTCCCGCGCAGGTGCGTGGGCGGCTCGGGTCCTTGCCACGGTTCATCCCGGCGGATCAGACAGGGGCGCTGCAGCGTGTAGTGGTACGCGTCCCAGGGAGACAGCTCCGGCGCATCGACTACACCCGCTTTGCCCTGGCAGCCATCGATGATGTAGAAGCCTCCATCCTTGGGCACGACCAGACGCCAGCTTACGACGTTGGCAAAGTATTTCCAGCGCATCGCCACGCGCGTAGCGATTACAGGGATGTCTTCCAGGGTCTGGATATCGTCGATCAGTTCGAACAGGGCTACATACCGCACCAACTGCTGGGCGGCGAGTGTGTTCCACTGCGATCCGGCGATCATGGGAAAAGGGCCTGCAATCCTTAGCAAGTGTGCTCAGAGGATGGCGCGGTATTCTGGGTCCAAATCCAGGCGCAGTGAACTGGTGTAGATGTTGAACATGGTGGCCATGTCGATCACCGAAATGATCTCGCAGATCTCTTCCTGGCTGAATCCGCTCTCCATGAGTTCCATGAAATCCTCGTCGCGGAGGCCGTTAGGGTCATGAACGACCTTGGTTGCAAAGTTGATGACGGTCCGGTAATACGCGGGCAGTTGGGGGACAGTGTCTAGCTTGATAGCGGATTCCAGGGTTTCAAAGTTCAGCGTCTTGTCCAGATGCAAAACGCTTTGGGCATGACAGGCCGAGCAATACCGGGCGCCGTTCTTGGCGGACACGATGAAAACAATCATTTCCTTGAGAGGCAGAGGCAGACTGCCGCTGAACAGGGTGCCCTTGGCCCGTTCCCAGTAGGCGCGCGCCAGTGCTGCATTATGTCCCAGACTGCGGATCCAGATTGGCACGGATGTTTCGCCAGTCGTGCGCATGAAATCGTCATACACCTCCCGTGTCGCGGGGGAAGCATCTGCGTATTCGGTCAGGATGTAGCGCTGCATTTCCGTCTTTTCTCCCAGTGGATCACATGTTCGTGACTTGTCGCTGGTCACGTGTCGCTCGCGGACCTTGGGTCACTCCAGCTCGCCGGGTCGGTGAGTGAAATCACATCTGCAATTCGAGGTCGCCCGGCTGCCAGGTCTGGTTAAACCAGGGTTCGAGCGGCCCATAGAGCGGCAAAATGACCTTGTATCCCTTGCCCGGCATTGTCTGCACCCAGTCGGCTGCGTCGTCGGCCGGTGCCTTCGGTCCGGACCAAAAAACCGGCGCGGATAATCCATAAAAGCCACCGGTCGCTCTGGTGTACATCACCGGGAGGGCTAGCGCACGACAAAACCCTGCGCGTCCGCTGAAGCTGGCGGGGTTGTCGCACATCCCTGCGTGTCTTCAATGAACTTTAGCTGATGTCGCCGGCCCGTGCCGGTCCTGCCGGGCAGTCGGCAGTCCTGGCAGGTCGGTTTGGCGAGTGCAGGCCGACCTTGCGCAACGGATGGCCTGACAGGTCGGGTTAGCCCCCAGGACCTAACCCGACCTTGTGCTTCAGCAGCAGCGTGGCCCGGCCTTGCCATAGCGCCGGTCGATGGCGAAGTGGAAAAATTCCTTTTCCGTCATCGGCGTGGCATCCGGATGCACGCGGCGATGATGCGCCAGATAGACCTCATAGTCCGGCGCGCCGATGATCCGCCGTACCGCTTGCCGGAAAAAGGCCAGGCGCCTGGCGAGCGTCATGGGCGGGTGAGCCGCTTCTTCATGCCCGCAGACGGTCATGGGCTGATCAGTGGATGACGGCATAATCCACTCCCGGTTGTGTGGCCTGATAGGCACTTTCCTGCACGGTCGGTTGCGGATCGCGTATGGCCCGCAGTGACATGCGCACCGCGAAGAACGCCATTGCCACCACCAGCAGCACGAACATGGCGGTGATGGTGCCGCACAGATAATTGTTGAACGCGACCCGCTCCATTTCCGCAATGGTCTTGGCCGGGGCCAGCACCGTGCCCGCCGCCGCTGCGTTGCTGTACTTCTGGGCGATGGCGAAGAAGCCGACCGGTAGTCCGGCAAAGATCTTTTGCCAACCCGCGGTCAAGGTGCAGATCAGCAACCAGGCGGTCGGTACCAGGGTGACCCAGATATAGCGCTGGCGCTTCATCTTGATCAGCACCGTGGTGCACAGCAGCAAGGCAATGCCGGCCAGCATCTGGTTGCCGATGCCAAACAGCGGCCAGATGGTGTTGACGCCGCCGAGCGGATCGACCGTGCCCTGATAGACGAAATAGCCCCACATCGACACACACAGCAGGGTGGCGACTACGTTTGCGCTCAGCGAGTTGGTGCGGCCGAGCGGCGCGTACAGGTTGCCCAGCAGGTCCTGGATCATGAAGCGCCCGGCCCGGGTGCCGGCGTCGACGGCGGTGAGAATGAACAGTGCCTCGAACAGGATGGCGAAGTGATACCAGAAGGCCTGCAGGGCCTGGCCGCCCAGCGCCGCCGCCATGATCTGCGCCATGCCCACCGCCAGGGTCGGTGCGCCGCCGGCGCGGTTGAGGATGGTTTTTTCGCCGATATCCTGCGCGGTCTGGTTGATCATTTCGGGGGTGATCGCCCAACCCCACTGGCTGATGACCTGGGAGGCCTTTTCAGCGGTGTTGCCGATGATCGCCGCCGGGCTGTTCATGGCGAAGTAGATGCCCGGATCGAGGACGCAGGCAGCGACCAGGGCCATGATCGCGACGAAGGATTCCGTCAGCATGCCACCATAGCCGATGAAGCGGGCGTGCGATTCACGCTCGATCAGTTTCGGGGTGGTGCCCGAGGAGATCAGGGCGTGGAAACCGGAGACCGCGCCGCAGGCGATGGTGATGAACAGGAACGGAAACAGGGTGCCGGAGAACACCGGGCCGCTGCCGTCGATGAACCGGGTGACCGCAGGCATCTTCAGGTCGGGAGCGACGATGTAGATGCCAATCGCCAGCGCGGTGACCACGCCAATCTTGAGGAAGGTGGACAGGTAGTCACGCGGTGCCAGCAGCAGCCACACCGGCAGCATCGACGCGACCGCGCCGTAGATGATGATCGCCCAAGCCAGTTGCGGCGCCGAGTAGGTGAACAGCGGGCCGAGGCTTGGATGCGCGGCGACATTCTGGCCAAAGCCAATCGCCAGCAGCAGCACGATCACGCCAAACGCTGAGGCTTCACCGATTTTGCCGGGGCGGATATGGCGCATGTAGATGCCCATGACCATGGCCAGCGGGATAGTCACCGCCACGGTGAAGGTGCCCCAGGGACTTTCACCGAGCGCCTTGACCACCACCAGACCCAGTGCAGCGAGGATGATGATCATGATGGCCAGGGCACCGACCAGGGCAATGCCGCCGGCGACTGGCCCCATTTCCATCTTGATCATTTCGCCCAGTGAGCGGCCATCGCGGCGCATCGAGCAGAACAGCACCATGAAATCCTGCACCGCCCCGGCGACGATGACGCCGGCGAGGATCCAGATGGTGCCCGGCAGATAGCCCATCTGCGCGGCCAGCACCGGACCGACCAGCGGGCCGGCGCCGGCGATGGCGGCGAAATGGTGGCCATAGAGAACCCACTTGTTGGTGGGTACGTAGTCGAGGCCATCATTGCGGCTGACCGCTGGGGTCATGCGTCCATCGTCCAGGCGCAGGACGCGCTCGGCGATGAATTTGCTGTAGAAGCGATAACCGATGAAGTAGATGCACAGCGCGGCGGTGACCAGCCACACTGCGCTGACGGTTTCACCACGATTCAGGGCGACGGCGCTGAGGGCAAAAGCGCCGAGTACCGCCATCAGCATCCAGCCGATGTACGACAGTAGTTTGTTCTGCATGGAGGCATGATCTCCTGGGGTGCCATCCTGGCGACGGGATGGTGGAAATACCCCAAGCAATCCGGGGTCGGGTCCGGGAGAGTAAACGGGCTCTGGCCGGGGAGCGCTGGAGTGCAGGGTCCGGCGGGCGGCGCTGCAAGGGCGTGCGTCGCCCGCCGGACTTGAGGAGGAAGTATAGACCTGAAAGCCGAGTCGTTGACTAGGTCATTGAACCGCTTGCCGGCTCCAGTTGCTTGCGGAACGCGGCGTAGTACAGCACCGGGATGAAGATCAGCGTCAGCAGGGTGGAGACCATGATGCCGAAGATCAGCGAGATCGCCAGGCCGCGGAAAATCGGGTCATCGAGGATGAACAGCGCACCGAGCATCGCCGCCAGTGCAGTGAGGATGATCGGCTTGGCGCGCACCGCGCTGGAGCGGATCACCGCCTCCTGGAACGGTATGCCGCTGGCTATTTCCAGTTGGATGAAATCCACCAGCAGGATCGAGTTGCGGACGATGATCCCGGCCAGGGCGATCATGCCGATCATCGAGGTGGCGGTGAACTGAGCGTGCAACAGGGCGTGGCCGGGCATCACGCCGATGATGGTCAGCGGGATTGGCGCCATGATGATCAGCGGGACGAGGTAGGAGTGGAACTGGGCCACCACCAGCAGGTAGATCAGGATCATGCCCACCCCGTAGGCAATACCCATATCGCGGAAGGTTTCATAGGTAATCTGCCACTCGCCATCCCACTTCAGACTGTAGCTGTAGGGCTGGTCCGGCTGGCGGATGAAGAACTGTTGCGGCGGCTGGCCGGCGATGGGCTGGCTTTGCAGGCGGCTGAAAATCTCGAACATGCCATACAGCGGGCTGTCCAGCGGCCCGGCCATGTCGCCGAACACGAATACGACTGGCAATAAGTCCTTGTGATAGATCGCGTTCTCACGTTGGGTCGATTCCAGGTCCACCACTTCGGAGAGCGGCACCAGCGAACCGGTCTGACTGCGGGTTTTCAGGGCCAGCACGCTGGTGGACCGGGCTTGATCAGCGGTGGGCAGTTGCAGGCGCAGCGGAATCGGGTACTTGGCGGTTGCGGAATGCAGATAGCCGGCATCCTCGCCGCGCAGGGCTGTGGCGAGATCGGCAGCTACCGCCTGCTGCGACACGCCTAGCAGCGCCGCCTTGACCCGGTCAACGTGGGCAATCAGGCGCGCGGCAGGTGTCTCGATGGTATCGTCGATATCGATGATGTCCGCAGTCTCGGCGAAGACCGCGCGCACCGTCTGGGCGGCAGCGATCTGTCCGGCATAATCGGGGCCGTACACTTCGGCGACCAGCGGCGACATCACCGGCGGGCCGGGCGGCACTTCCACCACCTTGACGTTGGCGTTGTAGCGCTGACCGATCGCCTGCAGCGGGCCACGCACGCTCAGGGCGATATCGTGGCTCTTGCGCTGGCGGTGCTTTCTGTCGACCAGGTTGACCTGCAGATCGCCGACATTGGCGCCTGCGCGCAGGTAGTACTGGCGGACCAGACCGTTGAAGTTGATCGGTGCAGCGGTGCCGGCGTAGGCCTGATAATCGGTGACTTCCTCAACTGTGCTCAGATAGCGGCCCAGTTCGCCGAGCACGCGCGTGGTCTGCTCCAGGGTGCTGCCTTCGGGCATATCGACGATAACCTGGAATTCCGATTTATTGTCGAAGGGCAGCATCTTCAGCACCACCAGTTGGACATAGGCCAGACTGACCGAGCCGCCGATCAGCAGCAGCACGCCGATGCCCAGCGCCCAGCGCAGTGGCCGGCCCTGACGCCCGCGCAGGAACGGCCCCACCACGCGGCGGAACAGGCGGTGGGCAAAATCATCCGTGCTGTGCGCCGTTTCCGGGTGCGTGGCAGCGGGCGGATGGCTGTCCACCACGCCGCGCAGCACCTTGTACGTCAGCCAGGGCGTGAATACGAAGGCCACCGCCAGCGAGATCAGCATGCCCAGGCTGGAATTGATCGGGATCGGGCTCATGTACGGCCCCATCAGCCCGGAAACGAAGGCCATGGGCAGCAGCGCGGCAATCACGGTGAAGGTCGCCAGGATGGTCGGGCCGCCGACCTCGTCTACCGCCAGCGGAATCGCCTCGATCAGCGAACGCTGGCCAAGATGGATGTGGCGGTGAATATTTTCCACCACCACGATGGCGTCATCGACCAGGATGCCGATCGAGAAGATCAGCGCGAACAGCGATACCCGGTTCAGGGTAAAGCCCCAGGCCCAGGAGGCAAACAGGGTAATGGTCAGGGTCAGGATCACCGCCGCGCCGACGATCAGCGCCTCGCGCCAGCCCAGGGCGATCAGCACCAGGCCGATCACCAGCGCGGTGGCGAAGATCAGCTTGGTGATCAGGGTCATGGCCTTGTCGTTGGCGGTGACGCCGTAGTTGCGGGTGACGGTGATGTGGACGTCGGCGGGGATCACCGTGCCTTGCAACTGCTCGATCCGGGTCAGCACCTGTTCGGCGATCTGCACTGCGTTCTCGCCCGGCTTCTTGGCGATGGCCAGGGTCACGGCGGGGAATTCGCCCTGGGCCTGGATGCCATGGGTGGCCGCTGCGGGCCCGGTGCCCAGCCAGACATAGCGCTGCGGGGTATCGGGTCCAAACGTGACCGTGGCGACATCGGCCAGATACACCGGCGTGCCCTGGTGCAGGCCGATCACCAGTGTGCCCACATCCTCGGGCCGGACCAGGAAACTGCCGGCCTGCAGCGGAATCTCGCGGTTATCGCCGACCAGCGCGCCGGCGTCGGCCGAGGCATTGGCCGCCTGCAGGGCGTTACGCAGATCGCTCAGCGCCAGCCCATAGCCGGACAGTCGGGCGGGATCAAAGTGGATTTGCACCACCCGGTCCGGGGCGCCAAGGGTGTAGATGTCGCGGGTGCCGGCGACGCGCTTGAGCTCGCTTTCCAGGCTGTGCGCCACCCGTGCCAGATCGTCGGCGCTGCGCCCGTGATCCTCGGTCCACAGGGTCAGGCTGACGATCGGCACATCGTCGATGCCCTTGGGTTTGACGATCGGCTGCCCGACGCCAAGCTTGACCGGTAGCCAGTCGGCATTGGAATAGAGCTTGTTGTACAGGCGGACAATGGCATCGGTGCGCGGCTCGCCGACCTTGAACTGCACGGTCAGCACCGCCATACCGGGCCGCGAGACGGAGTAAACGTGTTCGATGCCCTCAATCTCGGCCAGGATCTGCTCGGCGGGACTGCTGACCAGCCGTTCCACTTCCGGGGCGCTGGCGCCGGGGAAGGGAATGAAGACATTGGCGAAGGTGACGTTGATTTGCGGCTCTTCCTCGCGCGGCGTCACCAGCACCGCGAACAGGCCCATCAGCAGCCCGACCAGGGCCAGCAGCGGCGTGATCTCGCTGCGCAGGAATTTTCGGGCGATGGCCCCGGACAGGCCAAGGCGCGGTTCGGTGGCCTCGTGCATGTTACTTCTCCGCCGTAGTCCGCTGCTGCTGATTTTTCAGATAAATGCCCGCCTGAACCGGGTCCAGCGCCACGCGTTCGCCAGCCTCCAGCCCGGCGAGGATTTCCACCGTCTCGCCCTCGGCGCGGCCGGGTCGCACCTGGCGCAGACTGACCGCGCCATCCTTGACGGCATACACGGCGCTGACCTCGCCGCGCTGAGCAAGTGCGGCACGCGGTAGGGTCAGGCGCTGGGTGGTGCCGACCTGAAAGGCGGTCTTGACGAACATGCCCGGATACAGGCCTCCGGTCTTGGGTGGCAGGTACAGGCGCACTTTGAACACGTTGCTTTTCGGGTCGGCATAGGGGAAGAAGGTCAGCTTGGTGGCATTGATGCTGGGGCCGTTATTGGGCAGCAGCACCCGCGCCTGCTTGTGCTGGCGCACCGGTACGATCAGCCGCTGTGGCACATTCGCCACCACGCGCAGTTCGTCGAGGGAAAAGCCGGTCATCAGTGGTGTACCGGGCTGGACACTTTCGCCCAGATCGACATGGCGTTCCAGGACCATGCCGCTATAGGGCGCGACGATGGTGGTATAGCCGAGGGATTCGCGGGCCTGGGCGACACTGGCCTGAGCGGCATCGAGCCGGGCCTGAGCGGCGTCGAGAGCGGCGGTCGCGCCATCCATCTGCGCCTTGGAGACCAGTTGCCGCTCAAAAATCCCCTGGATGCGCTTATGTTCAGACTGCGCCTCGATCTGCCGGGCCTGGGCTTCGCGCAGATTGGCCTGCGCCTGTTCCAGACCGGCGCGCTGTTCAATATTGCGGATGCGGACGATGGCCGTGCCTTGGGCGACGAAGTCGTTGACATCGACCAGGATGGCCTCGACGCGGCCGGCGGTCTGGGCGGAGACGGTGCTCTGATTGACGGCTTCCACCACGCCGTCGAGCACCTGTTCGTCAGGCAGGGTTTGCAACTGGACGGTGGTCAGCGCGAACGGCAGCTCAGCGGCGCGGCCGGCACCGGGTAGCAAGGCCAGCACGCCGGCGCAGAACATGAACAGTGGCAGCGGGCGTTTCGTGATTGGCATGGTGATGTCCCCTCGAACCGAATGGATTCGGGCTTTATATATTAGTAAATTCTAATATTTTAGGGCAACATCGACAAGAGCGCGCCGGCAATCGGCCGGATGCGCGGGCATTTCGGGTATTCACGCCTATTCGGCTGGCAGCACCAGCGCCAGCAGAGTGGCGGTTTCGACCAGTTCACAGGCTGCACCGAGGGTATCGCCGGTGATGCCGCCGAGCCGGTCCAGCAGGCTCTGGCGCAGGGCCAGCAGCCCCAGGCCAAGCACAGTCAGCAGCACGCCACCGATCCAGTCGAGCAGGGCGATCGTAGTCGCAGCCACCAGCAGCACCACCAGGGCGCAGCTCAATCGTGGCAGATAGCTTGCGTAGGGTGCACCCAGGCCATCGGGCCGCACATAGGGCGTAGTGACCAGCAGCAAGACGATCGCAGTGCGCCCGAGCACCGGCGTCAACAGCAGCAGCTCGCGGGCGTCACCGGCCAGCAGCATCTGCAGCGCGGCGAACTTGTTCAGCAGCACCAGCACGACTACCGCGATGGCAATGGGTCCGCTGCGCGGATCCTTCATGATCGCCAGGGTACGGCTGCGATCGCCCTGGCCGCCGATCCAGGCATCGGCGGTGTCGGCCAGCCCATCCAGATGCAGACCCCCGGTCAGCAGTACCCAGAGCGTCAGCAGCAGCGCGGCCAGCACACCGGGATCGCTGAGCCACAGCAGGGTATGCAGGCCGGCCAATGGTGCGCCAATCACCAGCCCGACCAGCGGAAAAAACAGCACCGATAGCCCCAGGTCGCGGGGCTGCGGTGGCGTAGCCGACGCGGGCACCGGCAGCCGGGTGAGCAGCTGCAGCGCCAGGGCGAACGCGCGCATCATGTCAGGCGGCCGTTGTGAAACACCAGGCGCGGTTCGGCGCCGGGTTCGTGATAGCAGCGGATCCGGCTGAGCGCGGCAAAGGGCACTTCAAAGCGCCACAGATGATTCAGCGGCATGCCCAGCATCCGGCGCAGCACCATGCGGATGGTGCCGCCATGGGCCACCAGCAGCACATGGCGACCGTGATAACGCTCCAGCAGATCCGTCCAGGCGGCGCCGATGCGCTCATCGAAGGCCATGACCGGCTCGCCGCCCGGAATCGGATGCGCGACCGGATCGGCCCAGAAGCGCGCCAGGGTCAGCGGGTCGCTGGCATGGACCTCGGCGACGCTGCGCCCCTCCCAAACGCCAAAGCTGATTTCGCTGAAACCGGACATGATCTCCAGCGGCCGGTCCAGACGCGCGGCCAGTTCGGTCGCGAACGCAGCACAGCGGCACAGCGGCGAACTGACAATGGCCTCCCAGTCCCGGTAGTCGCCGGTGGCGGTGCGCATTTGCACCCAACCCAGCGCACTGAGCGGATCGTCAATCGCGCCGCGGAATTTCTGGCCGCCATCGGGTTCGCCATGGCGCAACAGGTCGATCAGGGTAGCGCTGCCCAGATTCATGAGGAGGACACTCCTGCTTCGGCAAAGGTGGCCATATCGGCCTGTACGGCGGCGGCGGCGCGCAGCAGCGGCAGGGCGACCGCCGCGCCGCCGCCGCCGTACAGGCC
>DAITNL010000081.1:0-12914 GCA_036834665.1 Candidatus Competibacteraceae bacterium
ATATTGAAGTGCAGCAGCCGGGCATTCAGGGTGCGCAGCACCGGCCAGGCCACACGCAATTTGCCGAGCAACGAGCGTTCCGGAGCCCAATCCACCCAGCGCACGCTCAGGCCACGCGCGGTGGCTTCGGCAGCGAAAGGGGTCGAATGCAGCGCCGGCTCGGCCAGCAGCAGCACCCGTTGTCCACGGGCAGCCATGCGCCCGGCCAGATCAAGCAGCGAGCGTTCTGCGCCGCCGAAGCCGGCTGAACCCAAGGGCAGGTAAACCAGATCCCAGGTCCAGGCGGCGGCTGTGGTGCTGATGCGGTTGAGGGGTGGCGTCATCAGGATTTTCCGCGAGAGACTCCGGCCTTGCTTCGACTACTTCGGCTCCCTTCGACTGCGCTCAGGGCAAGTCGCTCAGGGCAACGCCCTTGCGGGGACTGGGTAAGCGCCGCGTCTTTGGGTAATATCACCACTGTCTCCTATTCAAGACCTACCGCCGGGCTGGCGGGATGTGAAGTCTGTGGAGAGGATGTGAGACCTGGGGGAGTTGCTGGCTGCGGTTCAAACCGCGTAAGACTCCCCACTTTTGGGGAATCGAATCGGCGAAAACCAAGCCTTAACTCCTCTGGGCAATCCTCAATGAAACAGAAAATCCTGATTGTGAAATCAGGAATCCCCGTCCTTACTTCGGCTGCGCTCAGTACCAGTCAGGGCGGGGAGGATGTCAAGGCAGGCCTAGCGCGCTAGTCGATAGTCGGGGGCGTGGTCGCGCAGCCAGAATTCCAGCATGGCCAGAATCCACACCAGTTCGCCGTAATAGCCAGGATGGGCGGCCAGCAATTCGGTTTTCAACTGCTGCAGAAAACGCGCATCGACGATATTGCGCCCGGCAAAGCTGTCGAGCGCATCGAAAGCCAGGTGTCGCAGCGCTGCATGGCGCAGGGTCCAGACGCCAAACGGCAGGCCAAAGCCCTGTTTCTTCTTGGTGATGATCGCCGCCGGCAGAAGCTCGCGCAGCGCTTCCTTGAAAAACCAGCGCAGCCGCAGGCCCTTGAGCTTATAGGCCACGGGCAGGCGCAGCGAGAAATCGATCAGCTCGTCGGCAAGCAGCGGGAAGGCGACCGTGATTCCGGCCAGCGCTGCGGTACCGCATACCTTGGGCAGGTCATTATCGGCCAGGGTGTGCTTCCATTCATAAGCCAGCAGGCGATTGAGCGGCGCAGTCTCGGGCAGTTGCCAGTAGGCGGCGTGCTGATCGCGATCGGGCTGGTCGCGATCGATGTGCTGGCGGAATGCGGCGGTGAGCACCCGTTCCGGGCCAAGCTGCATGAGCAGGTTATAACGGTGCAGGCGTTCGGGCAGCGGCACCCGGGCTTGCTGGACATAGCTGGCCAGTTTGCTGATCAGCGGCAGGCGCGCGGCACGCGGGGCAGCGGCGAGCGGTTCCAGCACATGCTGGCGCAGGGCGGCGGGCAAATGTTCATACCAGCCCAGAATGCGCTGCCGGGCGTAACGAGCATTGCCGGCGAACAGTTCGTCGCCGCCATCACCCGCGAGCAGGGTGTCGATGCCATCGGCGCGGGCGATGCGCGCGCAGTGATAGGCCGGTACCGCCGAGGAGTTGCCAAAGGGTTGGTCATAATGGCAGGCGACCTGCGGCATGCTGTCGCACACGTCGTCCGGGGTCAGATAATAGGCGCGGTGTTCCAGGCCAAAATGGCTGGCGGCGATGCGTGCGTAGGCCATTTCGTCGTAGCCGTCGGCATCGAAACCGATCGAGTAGGCGCGCACCGGTGCGGATCGTGACCGCGCCAGCAGGCCGCTGACCGTGGAACTGTCGGTGCCGCCGCTGAGAAAGGTGCCCACCTGGCCTGTCTGGGCCTCGCGCTGTACCGCCTGTTCCAGCAGTTGGCGAAATTCGTCGCGCAGCGCGGCGAAATCCGCGTGTGCCGGTTCCTGAAACTGCGGTTGCCAGTACGGGCGCAGTTCGACACCGGCGCGGTCCAGACGCAGACAGTGCGCCGGCGGCAGGCGGCGCACGTCGTGAAACACGGTCGCCGGCGCGGGAATCATGTAGTACAGCAGGTAGGCGAACAGTGCCTGCGGATCGATCCGATCGGCGTTGCCGAGCGCATCGGCGCGCGTGGCGAAGGCGATGCGGGCGCCGTCCAGGCGATAGCACCAGCCATGCGTACCCATGCGGTCGTTGGCCAGCAGGACCCTGGCGGTGGTGCAGTCGATGAGCGCCAGGGCAAAGCTGCCGCGCAATGAGTCCAGAAACGCTGCGCCGTCGCGGGCACAACGGGCAGCGAGCTGTGCGGCCGTGAGCGGCGTGTCGCCGTCGCGGGCGCGTCCGCGCAGGATCAGCAGTGTACCGTCAGTGAGTGCGATATCGGCCGTTGCATGACCCGGTTGCAGGCGCAGGCCGGGGGCATTCCAGTCGCCGGTCGTGGTGCGCGTCGGGGTGGCCTTAGCATCGAGTTGGTCGAGATCGATTTCGCAGAGCATGGCAGTGGTGGCAGGTGAAAAGCGAATAATAGTGGCATTATAGGCGCAGCTTGAGAGCCGCCGGCGCGATTAAATTTTCCACGTCCAGTACCACATTAAAACAAACGGATAAATGCAATCCCGGAAACCGTATGCGAATCCTGCTGCTGTGCGATCGTTTTCCTGATTCCTACCGCGATGGCCTGCTGCTGCGGGTGCTGCATCTGGTGCGGCAGCTGCGCGCGCAGCATGCGATAGACCTGCTCTGTTTCCATTCTGGCGTTCCGGAGGGGGAAACGGTGGCCCTGTTTAATCGCGTGCGGACTGTGGCGCCGCCGGACGTGCGTTCCGGCGCGAGCTGGCTGGCGCCGCTGCTGGACTGGAATCCGCGTCAGCTTTATCCGCATAGCAGCGCCCTGGCGCATGTGCTGGAACACGAGTTGATGCCTGCTGATTACGATGTGATCTGGGATGCGGGCGCGAGCCTGTTTCCGCATCTGTCGCCGCGCTGGCGCACGGTACCGCTGGTGGCCGATCTGGTCGATGACATGGTGCTGACCTTTGGGCGCGAGGCCCGGCTGACCGAAAGCTGGCTGCAGCGTGCCCGGCTCTGGAAGTATCGAATTCTGCATTTGGGGTTCGAGCGCTACTGCATGCGCCGCGCGGCAGTGTGTGTCGTGGTGTCGGAGGAGGATGCGGCCATGTTCCGTCGGGTATCGCCGCAGGTACCGGTGGTGGTGGTGGCCAATGGCGTCGATGTCGATTATTTCACGCCGCTGCCGGTGCCGTTGCAACCGAACCGGCTGGTGTTCGAGGGCAGCATGGCATTCCCACCCAATCAGGATGCAGTGCAATTCCTGACGAGTGCGATTTTGCCCTTGATCTGGCAGGTGCGGCCCGATATCTGCCTGACCCTGGTCGGACGTGATCCGCCGCCGGCGCTGCAGGCATTGCAAAACGAGCGCATACAGGTGACCGGTGCGGTGCCCGATGTGCGGCCGTTTGTCGCCGAGGCGGCGCTGTTCGTCTGTCCGCTGCGCTCCGGGGCCGGGATCAAGAACAAGCTGTTGCAGGCCTGGGCGATGGGTAAGGCGGTGGTGGCTACGCCGCTGAGCATCGGTGGTCTGGCGGCGCGTGAGGGCGACAACATCGTGCTGCGCGAGGGTGCGCCGGCACTGGCCGGGGCGGTGCTGGAGTTGCTGGACGCACCAGAGCGTTGCCAGGCGCTGGGCGCTGCGGCGCGCAGTACGGTGCTGGAGCAGTACACATGGTCGCGGCAGGCGATAGCCTTTGCGCGCATCCTGGAACAGGCGGCGCGGGCCGGGCGGGAGTAGCGGTGATGCGGATCGGCATTGATGCCAGCAGTCTGCTATGCGCCGAGCCCCGCGGCGAGGGCAAGAGTTTGCTGCGGCTGTATCAGGAAATCGCGCGGCTGCGGCCGGACTGTTCCTTCGTGTTGTTTGGTGTGCCCGGTGTGTTCCAGCCGCCGCCGCTGCCCGGCAGCCGGATCGTGACCTTCGATTGTCCGGGTTTTCGCTGGAACAGTTGGGAAAACCTGGGTCTGCCCTGGCAGGCGTGGCGGGCCGGTGTTGATGTGCTGCACTGCGCTAGCAGCGGCGCGCCGTTCTGGTCGCCGCTCCCGGTCGTGATGACGGTGCATGATCTGATCCCGCTGCTGTTTGATGATGGCCAGACGGCAGCAGTGCGCGCGAGTTTTCAGCGTCGTCTCGGGCACGGGGTGCGGGGTGCGCGCCACATTATTGCCGTATCGGCCAGCACCCGCCGTGATCTGGAAGCGCAGTTTCCGGCCAGCGTGGGCAAGACCACGGTGATTCACTGGGGTAGCGACCCGGTCACGGCCACGGCCAGCGCGCCACCGTTTCCAGTGCCCTATATTCTGGCGCTGGGTGGCGATGCACCGCGCAAGAATACGCCGGCGGTGGTGCGAGCCTTCGCGCGGCTGGCGCCAGACTTTCCCGGGCTGCGCTTGGTCATCGTCGGTCTGGGCCATTCTGGCGCCCGGGCGGCGATTGAAGCCCTGGCGGCGGACTGTGGCATTGCCGAGCGGCTGGTTCTGCCGGGTTTCGTATCCGAAGCGCTGCTGACGGCCTGCTACCAGCACGCGAGCGCCCTGTGTTACCTGTCGCTTTATGAAGGCTTTGGTTTACCTCTGCTGGAGGCAATGGCGCAGGGTGTGCCGGTGGTGGCATCCAACCGGGCGTCGATTCCCGAGGTGATCGGCCCGGCTGGGATCAGCGTGGATCCTGATGATCTGGACGCAGTGGCGGCGGCGCTGAGCGACGTGCTGGCGGATTCGGCAGGACGGGTGCAGATAGCGGCGCGGTCACGGGACTGGGCGGGACGGTTTTCCTGGCGGGAAACGGCTGTGCAAACCCTGGCGGTTCTGGAGCAGGCTGCGCGCTGTCCTGAGCCTGTCGAAGGGCGCCGGTGACGGTTGACTTGTGCTGAGCGAACTTGCATCTGTTACGGTGGGCTGAGGCGCAGGCGCGGGATCGCACCCTGGTGCAGCGACAGGTGCAGGAATGGCGGCGTGTCGAAGATGGCCAGTTGCCCCGGGCCGACGCACAGAAAAGTCGCTGTGCACAGGCGCACCGTGCCCAAACGCGCGTGGGCGCGCAACGAGGCCGGATTGAAGGTCGAGATCCGCGACAGGCTCCAGGCGATGCCGCGTTCGTTCAGGTGCTGATTGGCGCTATCCCAGAGGCGGGCGAAGGTACGGCCCATGCGAAAGTCCGGCTCGACGTGGACATCGAAATCCCAGGCGCAACGTGCTGCATCGACCAGTTCATAACGGCAGCGCACTTCATCCTCGTCGTGCTGGCCAAACGACAGCCACAGGAAACCTGCGAAGCGCTGGTTGACCTGGGCGGCAAAACAGATCGAGCCACTGCGGTAGCGCTGCGCGATCACGGCGGGCGGGCGTGGAAAAACAGCTACCAGCGGATCGCCAGCCGATACGCGGCGAATCAGCGTGGTGCTGCCGGCAGCCGGCAGCCGACCTGGATGGACGGGCTGGGCCACGATCGCATAGCGGATCAGGCGGATACGACCACCGCTGACCCGGCGCAGCAGTTCACCAGCCAGGTAGAGCAGGCCGTTCCAGTAACCCAGTTCGGCGAAGAGCTGCCGAAGGTGCGTCCACAAACGCTGGAGAGTGGCGGGCATGGCGGGCATGGACAGTTGCTTTGACCCCTTCGACCTCGCTCAGGGCAAGTTCGCTCAGCACAAGAACGGCTAGGGCCACTGGCCGACGCCGGCCAGCTTTTTGCGCAGGCCCGGCAGCGGATAGCCGAGCTGGTAGGCGCGTTTGGCATGAACCTTGGCCTGGGGGTAGTCCTTGGCATCGAAATACAGCAGACCCAGATTGTAGTGCAGATCGGCTGAATTGGGTTGCAGCTTTTCCGAAAGCCGGTATTGCTCCAGTGCCTTGAGCGGCTGGTTGTTTAACTGGAAGTACAGGCCATAGAGCATGTAGACGTTGGCATCCCGGGGTTGCCAGCGGATGGCGCGATCAAAAAAGCAGGCGGCGGTGACGGGAAATTCGCCGACGCTGGTCGGGGGGAGGTAGGGCTTTTTTTCCTGTTGGCTTTTCTGCCGCTCGCGCAGTTCGTAGCGGATGAAGGCGTACAGGGCGCGATGGTGGTTGGGAAAGGCGCGCAGGGTGTAGTCGAGATCCTGCCAGAGATAGCCGGAGCGGCCGCTGATCAGGCTCTCGACCTGCGGGGTGAAATGGTACATTTCCACCACACGCAGGTGGCTACGGTCCTCGGCGTCCGTGTAGTCGTATGGCCCATACCAGCCGCCGCGCAGTTCGCCACAGGGCGGAGCGGCGTTGACCGGCAGGGTCAGCAGGACCAGTAACGCTGTTGCCAGCAGAGGCGGGAGCATGCCGATGGCGCGCCCGGTGCGGGAGAGGAAAGGCGGGGTCAGTGGCATGGAGTCGCTGTTCCAGGGTACGAAGGGCGGGCAGGAGGGCCGTGGCTAGCGATGGTCCTGCAAAGACCAGCGCCCTGCCAGTTCCATCGCCGGGTCGGCCAGTGATTGGATGCGTGCCAGCCGCAGCGCATTGCGCTGGCGGAAACCCAACAGCGGCATCAGACCCTGATCGAGCAGCGCCAGCGCCGCCCGTTCGCCCAGCAGTACTTCGGTGGCCGGCTGCATCAGGCGTTCACCATCCTGTTCATAGATGTGCGCTGGCAGGTCGTCCAGTTGCTGCACGGCGCCGGGGTAAAAATCCGCACCCTGTTCCACGAATGCCGTCGCGATCAGCCGGGCGCAGGCAAAGGCCGGATTGCCCCACAGATAAGCCCGCGGATCGCGGCCCAGCGGCATTTCCTCGAAGCTCAGATGTTCCAGCGCATCGGTTTTGGCTCCGTAGGGCAGGCGTAACAGCATCCGGGGCAGCGCCAGGCCCAGCCAGGGTGCCACCGCGCAATGGCGCAGAGCCTGCCAGTTGCGCGCGTTCACGTCGGATGGCGGTGTCCAGCGTCCGGGATCGGCCAGGTCCGCGACTGTGGTGCAGCCGGGCAGGGCGGGGTCGGCAGCAGCCAGCAGGGGGCCGCCAGCACGCGCCGCCACCGCGCCGAGCAGGGCGAGCAGGGCGATATCCTCGGGCGCGTTGCCAAAGGTGTAGTCGGCGACCAGCAGCGACCACGGCTGGCCATCGGCCAAGCGTAGATCCTGGTCGATCAGGCGTGCATACAGGCCGCTTGCCTCGGGCACGCCACCTGCGGTGTGCAGGTCGGCAAGCAATTCCTGCCTGCTCAGATCGAGCAGGGTGATGCGCACCGCATCGCTTTCCAGGCCGCTGACCAGACCGTGCACGCCGCGCCAGGCCGCTTCCAGCGCCTGAAAGGTGGGCTGGTGCAGCAGTGCCCGCAACTGGTCGCCGATTGCCGTGTCCACCGCATCCACCCAGGCACTCTGGCGTGGATCGCTGTGCACGATGTGCGGCTGGACCAGCGTGCGCAGCAGACCCTCCAGCAGCGCTGCTGACTCGGTTTCGCGGGGCATGGCGCGGACTTCGGCGGCAGCCGGTGGCCGGCCGAGCAGACGGTTGAGCAGCTCGGCATCCGCCTCGCGGCTGGCGGGTGGGTGGGGCGTGACCACCTCCGCTGCCGGCATTGGAGTCAATTCAGCAACCGCCTGGGCGAAGCTGGCTGGATTGAGCAGGCGGGCCCGGCTGCGGCGCAGGGCTTGGAACAGGTCCAGGCGCTGATAAAGCGCATCCGGGTGAAAGTCGTCGAGCTGGTGAAAGCTGATCGTGACGCTGCCACCGGCCACCGGCAGGCGCAGCTGCGGGGCCAGGCGGGCCATAACGGCGTCGAGGGTGTCCACGTCGACATCCAGCAGCGGCCGGTTGCCCAGGTCAAGCAGGTTGGCCGCCGGTTCGCGCTGGCTGCGGCCGCTGAAATCGGCCATGACCAGGATGCGGAACGGCGCATCAGCGGCGACCGGTTGCGCTGGCGGAGCGGACCGGGGCAGGTTCACAGTGAATTCCATCCGGGCGGGCATGAGGGTCGATCTCCGGGCGTGCCGATGATGCAACAAGTCTAGACTGCTTTGACCGCTTTTGCCGGCAACGATCCCGCCGCGATCGACCGGTTGGCGCGTCGATTTGGCCGGCCGGGGGTCAGGCTGGACCGGTCGTTCTGGCGTTTGCTGCTACACTTCAGCGGTAACTGTCAGCCCGGAACGGCTTTTGCAGAATATGCAAGAACGGCATGGGAATCGGAGAGCGGATGCATGGCTACGACGCAAAAACACCGGATCATCGCTGTCGAATGCGCGCTGGGTGCCGACGTGCTGCTGTTTGGGCGGATGACGGCACACGAACGCATCGGCCGCCTGTTTGAGTACGAACTGGAGCTGTTCAGCGAGAAGACCGCGATCAAGCTGGCGGATATTCTCGGCACCAACATGACAGTGCGCCTGGAACTGCCCCATCAGCAGGGTGTGCGCTATTTCAACGGCATGGTCACCCGCTTCAGCTACGCCGGAACCCGTGGCCTGCGCTATGGCGCCTATCGGGCCACGCTCAGCCCCTGGTTCTGGTTTCTGACCCGCACCGCCGATTGCCGCATCTTCCAGAACCAGAAAGTGCCGGACATCATCAAGCAGGTGTTCCAGGAACTGGGCTTCACGGATTTCAAGGATGCGCTCAGCGGCAGCTACCGGCAGTGGGACTATTGTGTGCAGTATCGGGAAACCGATTTCAACTTCATCAGCCGGCTGATGGAGCAGGAAGGTATCTATTACTATTTCAAGCACGAAAATGGCAAGCATCTGCTGGTGCTGGCCGACGGCTACAGCTCGCATGAGAAATTTCCGCGCTACGAGACGGTGCCCTATTTTCCGCCCGACAGCCACGATCATCGCGCGCGCGACCATCTATACGAATGGCGCGTCGATCAGCAGGTGCAGCCTGGCGCCTTCGTCCTGAACGATTATGACTTCACCGCGCCGCGCAAGAGCCTGCGTTCGGTACTGGAAAAGCCCAAGTCGCACGCCCTGTCCGGTTTCGAAATGTATGACTATCCCGGCGCGTATGTCGATCCTGGCGACGGGAGCAACTATTCCAGGATTCGCCTGGAAGAACTGCTTGCCCAGCACGAGACCGCTGAGGGTGTGGGTAATGCGGCTGGATTGGCTGCCGGCTATCTGTTCAGCCTGAGCAACTGTCCGCGTGATGACCAGAATCGCGAATACCTGATCGTGTCCGCCGTGCACCACATGGAGTCCGACGAGTACGAGTCATTCTCGGGCGCGGCGATTTCCGGCAAGCCCTATCTGGGCCAGATCAGCGCCATCGAGGCCAGGCAGCCCTATCGAGCGCCGCGCCTGACGCCCAAGCCGGTGGTGCAGGGACCGCAGACCGCAGTGGTGGTCGGGCCCAAGGGCGAGGAGATCTATACCGATCAATACGGTCGGGTGAAATGCCAGTTCCACTGGGATCGCTACGGCCAGGCCGACGAGAACAGTTCCTGCTGGATCCGGGTTTCGCAGCTCTGGGCGGGCAAGCAGTGGGGCGCGATGAACATTCCGCGTATCGGTCAGGAAGTGATCGTCGATTTCCTCGAAGGCGATCCCGATCAGCCGATCATCACCGGTCGGGTCTACAACGGCATCAACATGCCGCCCTATGGTCTGCCAGCCAAGGCCACTACCTCGACGCTGAAGAGCAATTCCAGCAAGGGCGGCGCCGGCTTCAACGAGATTCGCCTCGACGACACCAAGGGCCAGGAACAGCTGTTTGTCCACGCCGAGCGCAACCAGGATACAAGGGTCAAGCTCGATGCTTTCGAGTGGATCGGCAACGAGCGGCACCTGATCGTCAAGGTCGACCAGTTCGAGCAGGTCGAGAGTAACCAGCATCTGGAGGTCAAAAGCGACCAGAAAGCCAAGGTTGGCGGCAATGTTTCGCTGAAGATCGGCGGTGATCAGAAGGAGGAAATCGGCGGTGATCAGCATTTGAAAATCGGCAGCCGGCAGAACATCAAGGCCGGCGGCACGATCTCGATCAATGCCGGCATGGATTTGCAGCAGAAGGTGGGCATGAAGCACGCCGTCGATGCCGGCATGGAGATCCATCTCAAGGGTGGCATGAATGTGGTCATCGAGGCGGGCGCATCGCTGACGATCAAGGTCGGGGGCAATTTCATCAACATCAATCCCGGCGGCGTGTTCATTCAGGGCACCCTGGTGATGATCAATAGCGGTGGCGCAGCCGGGTCCGGTGCCGGTTGTTCACCCGCCGCGCCAAACCCGCCAGATGCGCCCACCGCGCCGAAGGAAGCCGCTAACGCCGAATCCGGTCAGGTCAGCGATGCCCAAGCTGGCCCCAAGGCCCAGCAGAAAAGCCAGCGCCTCGATTCAAGCACGGTGGATAACGTGGAATTGCTCGATGACGGCCTGCCCAAGGGTGCCGGCGCCACAACGCCTGCCACGACGGCCCAGCCTGCACCGTCCGCCCAGCAGCAGACTGCTCAGGCCCAGGCGGCGCAGAATGCCAGCGACAGCGGCAAGCCGTTCTATCAACCGCCGCCGGATCAGAATCAACCCAAGGCGCCCCCATCAACGGCGAAAACCACGCAACCCAGGTAAGTTAATTCCGCTGGTCACAAGGCACGCGCATGGCGACTCCCAATGCACTGGATTTTTTGAACCGGCACCTGTTCGCTGATCCCGGCGCGCGGGTTTACGCGGTGCTGGATGGTGCTGCCATTCCCGGCTGGCCACAGCCGCTGCATGATTTCGCGATCGACGCAGTGTGCCTGTATCGCGGCACGCTGATTCCCGAACTGGCGGCGGTCGCGCCGTATCAGGTCGCGCTGGAGCGCGGATCACCGTTCACCGACTGGCTGTTGCGCGAAGGCTGGGGGCGGCACTGGGGCATTTTCGTGGTGACGCGCAGCGACTGGCGGACGCTGCGCGAACATCTGTGTGCCCTGACCCTGGTCTACGATCCCGATTATCAGCCGCTGTATTTCCGCTACTACGATCCGCGGGTGCTGCGCGTTTACCTGCCGACCTGCGCCGCTGATGAGTTGCAGACGCTGTTTGGGCCGACGACACGGCTGCTGTGCGAGGATGAAGAGGGCGCCCTGCTCAGTTTCTGGGTGTCCGATGGTCAACTGGGCAGCGCGCGCGTCGCGCCTGATCAGGCGTAGTGCCGCAAAGGAGTTCGAATCATGCTGGTGATGCGCGCCTCGCAGATGCAGGCGTTCGAGAAAATCGCGGTGCAGCGCTTCGAGGAAGGGCTGCTGGACCATGTGCACACTTTTTTCCCCGAACACGCGGCGGCGCTGGGCGAGACTGCGCTGCGCCGGGTGTTGCGCTATGGCCTGCAGCGCGCCGAGAGTCGTGGCCTGCGCGGTGAGCGTGGCGTGTATCTCTATCTGGCGCTGATGTTTCTGCTTGGCAGCGGTTTTGAGGATGATCCGCAACTGCGCGTGCTGCCCGTGCTGCAGACAGCGCCCGTGCCGGCGGAACCGCAGGTGCAGGCAGCAGCGGAAACCGGTAATTCGACTGCTTCGGCTTCGCTCAGCACAAGTTCGCTCAGTACGAGTAGCGGGCCTGCACCCGCCGTAGCCGAGTCCGGGCTGGAAACGCCCGATCAGCGCATCGAGATCATTTACGGGCAGGCCTCGGCCCTTCTGGACCGGATCGCCGGCCCGGAGCAGATGCCGCTGCCGCCGATGCTGAATGTCTGGCGCCAGCCGCAGGTGTACGAGGGCCTGAGCGGGCCGAGCATTGGCCATCGCCTGCTGCTGCTGCTGCAAATGCTGGCCCCGGAGAAATACCGGGCGCTGGGCGAGGAGGCACTGCGCGGGCTGGTGCGGCTGGGCTATGAGAATGCCAGGCGTCAGGGTTTAAGCACCGAGCCGGGCCTGATGCATTATGTGGCGCTGATGTTCATGCTCGGCAGCGGTTTTGACCGTGATCCGCTGTATCCCTGGGCCGCGGCGGTGCTCGGCGATCCGGCCCTGCAGGATGCAGCGCAAAAGGGTGCGGCCCTGCGGGAAGCGGCGCTGGCTTTTCTCGGGCGCTGCCTGCCGGCGCAGCCGCGCCGCGCCGCGCAGAGCGCCGCCGCGCTGGTCAGGTCCGATCAATCCTACCGGCGGATCATCGAGGCCGCGTCCAGCCCGGCCCGTTTGCCACAAGCGCCCCTGTAAGGCAGGGAATCCGCTCCGGCCTTAAACCAGCACTTCCAGGCAGGGCGGATGGCTGAGAAAGGCGCTTGGGCTGGCGGTGAGGCCATAGGCGCCGGACTGGAACACCACGATCAAATCACCCACGTCGGCTCTGGCCAGTTCCATGCGCTCAGCGAGCAGGTCCAGCGGCGTGCACAGCGGCCCGACCACGGTGACAGTTTCGCGTTCCGTGCCGTTGACCCGGTTGCCCACCACCACCGGATAGTTCTTGCGGATCACCTGACCGAAATTGCCCGAGGCAGCCAGATGATGATGCAGGCCGCCATTGGTGATCAGGAAGGTCTGCCCGCGTGAGACCTTGCGATCGACGACTTCGGCGACATAAATGCCGGCCTCACCGACCAGATAGCGGCCCAGTTCCAGCACCACACGTACACCCGGCAGTTGCTCCTGCACCAGCGGTAGCCAGCGGCCCAGATTGGCGGCGATCGGTGCCAGATCCAGCGGCGTGTCACCAGGAAAATAGGGAATGCCAAAGCCGCCGCCGATATTGAGCAGGTGCAGCGGTCCTGGCGCAGCGCTGGCCAGGCGCAGCGCCAGTTCAAAAATGCGGTCGTGCGCTTCGACGATCGCCTCGGCGCGCAGATTCTGCGCCCCGGTGAAGATGTGCAAACCCTGGAAATCCAGCCCCAGCTCGCCAATGCGCCGCAGCACGGTTGGCACCTGTTCGGCATCGATGCCAAATGGCTTTGGACCGCCGGCCATCTTC
>DAITNL010000082.1:0-223 GCA_036834665.1 Candidatus Competibacteraceae bacterium
GTGCCGTTGTGCAGGGTGGTGATGTTCTGGTCGCAGGCAGCGAGCCAGGACAGCAGAGTGATCAGGAGCCAGCGCGGCAGGGTCATGGGTGCGTCATCCGAGCAGGATCAGGTTGGAGCGCAGGATCAGAGCGGTTGCCAGGATATAGAAGGCGCCGAATCCAGCCAGCGCCACGCTGGTCAGCCAGCGCATTTCACCGGCAAGCACACCGCGCAGACTGGCG
>DAITNL010000082.1:233-2168 GCA_036834665.1 Candidatus Competibacteraceae bacterium
GCCTGAAATGACCCTGTGCAGGCTGGCGATATGGCGACAGGGCGCGAGCAGTCCAGCACCTAATCCGGCGGCGGTGGCGGCGAACAGGGGCAGGTACAGCGCGTAGCCGACGTAATCGTAGCCCGCTTTGAGCAGGCAGAATGGGCAATGATGGTTCGGATTCTCGTACACGTACAAGGACAGGAACGCGATGATGGCAGCGATGGCGACCACGAAGGTCAGCCCGCTGCTGGCGGCGAACAGCGGTCCCAGCCCCGGCCAGCGCCAGAAGGCCGCACCGCTACCCAGCAGCAGCCCGGCCATGCCATAAAACGCCAGCAGCGCCGGACGCACCGGCCAGCCGGCCAGTTCCGCCGCTGCGCCCTGACCTTCGGCGCTGAACAGCGACCCGCAGCAGGAGGTGATCACTTCCGGTTTCAGACCGAGAAAGTAGGCGCTTTGCAACACCAGTTCCAGCAGCGCCAGCGGCACGATGGCCAGCAGCAGCGCATATTTCACCCGTACCAGAGGATAGTCATGGCCCTGTTGATCAACCCGGTTGAACAGCAGCCACAGCGCCGCCAGGAAGAACAGGGCGATTTTCAGCAGCAGGGTAGGAAAGCCGAAGACATTGATATTCAGCACGCCGGTGGCGCACATCGCGCCGACAAACTGGCTGGACAGGCTCTCGGCACTGTGCACGAACAGCAGCAGCGACAGCAATTCCGCGCCCAGCACAAAACCGAGCAGGGTGGACACCAGATAGGTGCGCCGCTCCAGCCGGATCTGCAATTCGCTGCCGCTGGCGATGTTCCAGCGCCGTAGAACAGTCCAGGCAAAGCCGCTGGCCAGCAGCAGCGCGCCGCTTACGCATAGGGCAATGAGTTGCAGGGCGACTAGGGCCGGTGTGATCAGCATGCGTGATCACCGACGATGTGGCCATCGTGCAGTTCGATCAGTCGCGTGACCGGCGCGGCGCTGCATACCCGTGGATCGTGGCTGCTGATGAGCACGGTGCGTCCCTGCGCCGCAAGTTCGCCAAGCAGTGCCAGCACCTCGCCGGACAGGGCACTGTCAAGATTGGCGGTGGGTTCATCGGCGATCAGCACCGCCGGATCGTTGATCAGCGCCCGGGCCAGGGCAGTACGTTGCGCCTCACCGCCGGACAGCCATTCCACCCGGCTGGCGGCCTTGCCACCCAGACCGAAGCGTTCCAGCACAGCATGGGCGGCCTGGGTCAGTTCCCGGTGTGGCCGGCCGAGCGGATAGGCCGGCAGCATCACATTTTCCAGCACGCTCAGGCCGCGGATCAGGTTGAACTGCTGGAAGACAAAACCGAAGGTGTGCCGGCGCACCTCGGTCAGGAAACGCTCCGGCAGGTTCGAGAGCAGGCGGCCATCGAGGCTGATGCGCCCGCTGGTCGGCCGTGCCAGTGCCCCGACCAGAGTGAGCAGCGTGGTCTTGCCAGAGCCGCTCGGTCCCTTGAACACGGTCATGCCGCCGCGCTGCAGCGTCAGGTTGACCGAACCCAGCGCCCGGCACTCATTGGGCTGACCCTGATGGAAAATCTTGCTGACTGCGCTCAGTTCAATCATCCATCGTCCCCTTTAGCCGCGCATCACCGCATCGGGATCGGCAATCGCCGCCCGCCAGCCCGGAATCAGCGTAGCGACGATGTAGGGCAATACGGTCACCGCCAGCAGGACCAGCAGTTGTTGCATATCCACCGCCGGTGTCAGGCGGAATTCGGGATACAGCACCGCCCAGCCTTTCAGGACCGGCGCGAACAGGCGCGCGCCACCGTGGAATACCTGCACATAGGCCAGCGTATAGCCGGCGAGAAAGGCGGTCAGCGAGAGCAGCACCCCTTCCCACAGTTTCATGCGCAGAATATCGCCGGTCTCCCAGCCGATGGCCTTGAGAATGCCGATTTCGCGCTTTTCCTCGGCACTCAAG
>DAITNL010000082.1:2178-7962 GCA_036834665.1 Candidatus Competibacteraceae bacterium
CCGGCGGCCTTGTCCCAGGCCAGAATCAGGAAGGCCAGCAGCAGAGTGCCGAGAGTCAGGAACACGATGCCCTCGCGCCAGTTGAACAGCGCGTCATAGGTGCGCAGAATTTCCGCGCGCAGAATCGGCCGGCTGGCAGGCAAGGCCAGGGCGATTTTCCCGGCGATGGTGCGGGCCTCGCGCGGATTACGCACCGTCAGCACCGCGTCGGTATAGGTCTCCGCCGGTGGTTGGAACAACTGGCGGAAGGCGCTTTCCGACAGCAACAGCAGATCGGCACTGAGCAGTTCCGAGGCATTATCGAGCAGAGCGGTGATTTTCAGCGGCAGCGGCTGGCCATTGGCGGCGCGCAGGCTGAGATAGTCGCCCACACCGACCTCGCGTACCCGGGCCAGCGTCGCGCCGACCAGGATGGCATCTGCCGTCAGGCCGCGTTCCGGGGCAACCATCAGGGTGTAATTGGCCTTGACCGCCGGGTCGTAGTAATAGCCCCACAGCCGACCGCGCACCGCGCTGACGCCGCGAATGTCGCGCAGAGTGTCCAGCCAGGCCGCAGGCAGCAGATCATGGCGTCCGGCGTTGAGCTTTTGCACGATGAGTTCGGGCGCATCCTGCAGCAGCATCGCCGCCTCGCGCCGCAGGCCCTGGCTGAGCAGCAGCACCGAGGCGAACAGGAACACCAGCAGGGTGTAGACCAGCAGCAGGCCGAGGTTGCGGGTCTTGCGCCGCAACAGGGCCGCAAGAGTGTAGTCGATCAGATAAATCTGCCGTTCGAGCCAGGTACGCATGTGGTTTTGGTCGGGGAACGCCGGGAGCGAAACGGTATCACAATCGCGGTAATGGGAAGCACCCGGCATTGATCATCTTCAAGGGAGCGGATGTAAATATGAAAAAAATCGGATTGCTGTTGTTGATGCTGCTGAGCGGCTGCGCAGTGGCGCCGCCCGAGGGCGTGACCCCACTGACGGGTTTCGAGCTACAACGTTATCTGGGCAAGTGGTATGAAATCGCCCGGCTGGATCACAGCTTTGAACGCGGCCTGAGCGATGTGAGCGCTCGCTACAGCCTGCGCGATGATGGCGGCGTGCGGGTGCTGAATCGTGGCTATGATGCCCAGGCGCAACGCTGGAAGGAGGCTGAGGGCCGCGCCTATTTCATCGGCGAGCCGAATGTGGGCTCGCTGAAAGTGTCGTTCTTCGGCCCATTCTATGGGGGTTATCACATCATCGCCCTGGATCGGGAGCAGTATGCCTGGGTGATGATCAGCGGGCCGAGCCGCGATTATCTGTGGATTCTGGCCCGCGAGCGGCAGTTGCCACCGCCGGTGCGCGCGGCCCTGCTGAAACAGGCCCAGGCCCTGGGCTTTGCCACCGAATCGCTGATCTGGGTGCAACAGGCGCGCGATGATGCCTGAGCGCGCCGCTCATTCGCCGCCGGGGGCGGGCAGCAGCGCGCCGCTGGGAAAGTGTTCCAGCGCTGCTGGATGGTCCTGAAAAGGCGCGTGGTAGTCGGCCTGACTCGGATGGCGGGTGTAGCGCGCTTCGGTGAACAGGCTCAGATCGCTCAGGCCCAGTTGCCGTACCAACTCTTGGTCAGAAGCATGGGCGGCGTTTGGGGAGCGCCACGCCGCATCCAACTGGGTCAGGACAAACAGCAGCAGCAGGATTGTCAGCAGCGTCAGAGCGACGTGCGCCCTGCGGTATGTGGTAAAGAGGTTTGGCGGCATCGCGCATCTTCCATGCTCTGATTAGCGTCAGCATACTCCGCTGCCCTTGGCATGTAGAATCACCCTCCCTCAATTCCCGATCAAGGAGTGCATGTTGCAATGTCCCGTGTCCAGACTGGCCTGGAAGTCCTGATCAGCGACTGTCCCGAAAAAATCCGTGGTGCGCGCATCGGCGTGGTTTGCCATCCCGCCAGCGTCGATGCCGAACTGCGCCATGCCCTGGACCTGCTGCAGGCGGCTGGCGCTCGCATCACCGCCATTTTCGGTCCTGAACATGGTGCGCGCGGTGAAGCGCAGGATATGGAAGGGGTGGATGATCTGGCGCTGGATCCGCGTCTGGGCGTACCGGTGCATAGTTTGTACGGGTCGAGTTTTGCCACCCTGAAGCCCCGCCCGGAGCAGTTGCGCGATCTCGATGTGCTGGTGATCGACCTGCAGGATGTCGGTGCTCGCTATTACACCTTCGTCTGGACCCTGGCGCTGTGCATGGAAGCGGCGGGCCAGATTGGCCTGCGCGTACTGGTCTGTGACCGGCCCAATCCGCTCAATGGCATCACCACCGAGGGCAATCTGATTCAGCCGGGCTTTGAATCCTTTGTCGGTCTGCATCCATTGCCCAACCGGCATGGCCTGACCGCTGGCGAGATTGCCCGTTATGTTCGCGAGTGGCGCGGTATCGATTGTGAACTGGAGATCGTGCCGATGCGCGGCTGGCAGCGCGCGATGTATTTCGATGCGACCGGGCTGCCCTGGGTGTATCCATCACCGAACATGCCCACGCTGGAAACCGCGCTGGTCTATCCGGGCATGTGTCTGGTGGAGGCTACCGAACTGTCGGAAGGACGTGGCACCTGCCGGCCGTTTGAAGTGGCCGGCGCGCCCGGGATTGATGCTGAGGCGCTGGCGGCTGATCTGACGCGGCAGGGGTTGGCCGGCTGCCGGTTTCGCCCGCTGTATTTTCGGCCCGGCTTTCAAAAGCACGCTGGGAGTACCTGCGGTGGCGTGCAGATTCATATCACCGAGCGGCAGCAGTTTGATGCCTATGCCACCGGCGTCGCCTTCCTGGACAGCGTCAAGCGTCTTGCGCCGCAGGTATTTGCCTGGCGGGAAAAGCCCTATGAGTTCGTCGCCGATATTCCGGCGATTGACCTGCTGGCGGGCGCTGCCGACCTGCGTCAGGCGCTGGAAAACGCCACTGACTGGCGGGAACTGGCCGCCGACTGGTCACGGCAGCGGGCGGAGTTTGAGGCGGTGCGTCGCGCTGTATTTCTCTATTCCTGAATGGTAGCAATGGCATCGCGGCGGGCGCGGTTCGGGCAGAACCAGCAGTTTGGCGGTGCACGGCCGCTTTCGGCTTCGTCAAGCCGCGCGAGCAGGGTGGCGACCACGCCGGGATCAGCATTCAGGTAGGAGGCCAGTGTGATCTGGGGCTGGTCGTAGCGCTGCTGGAAGGCGGCAACGGTGGCCTCGATCTGTCGGGCCAGCCGCCCGGCGAACAGCAGATAGGGCAACACCAGCAGTTGCGGAAATTCGAGCCGGCGCAGCCGCTCCAGGGCCTGTTCCACGGATGGCATGGCGCGGCTGGCATACGCGGTTTCCATCCAGGCAAAGCCCAAAGTTTCGCCGAGCAGGCGGGTAGCGCGGGCCACATTGGCGTTGGCGTCGGGATCGGCGCCACCGCGCCCGACCACCAGCAGCAGGCTATCCTGACGCCGGTAATCGCTTGCGAATGCCGCTTCAGCCGCAGCAATGCGGGCGGCGGCAACGTGCAGCAGATGGGCATGTACGCCCAGTTCAGCGGCCAGGGTGATCGTCAATTCAGGATGGCGCGTCCGTGCCGCTTCCAGAAGCGCCGGGATGTCGTGCTTGAGATGCCCGGCGGCCAGCAGCAACGCCGGCAGCACGGTGACCCGGCGCACGCCCTGCTGCCAGAGCTGTTCCAGCGCGGTGGCGATATCCGGTGCGGCCAGTTCGAGGAAAGCGGTGTGCACGCTGCGTTCCGGCAGCGCCTGCCGGAGCTGCGCCGCCAGGGTTGCGAATTCAGCCAGACCGGCAGCCAGCCGGGTGCCGTGGCCGACCAGCAGCACGGTGGGCAGCGCGTTCGGGGCCTGGGCAATGGGCATGGAGCTTGCTAGGTGGTTCTGCGTGAGCACGTGCATGGGTTCCTGATGGAATCGTGTCTATCTGAGTGCTTAGGGATGGATTTCCATTTACCACCTGTTGGAGCAAGCCATGATTAGCATTCAGTATCCGCACATGGGGCTAAACGATGAGCGCGCCCCGGTATTCGTTCAGATGTGGAATACATGGCGCGTCACCCGTACCGACACCAAACAGCATATCATCGCCTGGGTCGCGACCGTGGCCCGCAGTGCGCCCGGCGGTAAACTCAAGGAACTGGTGATTTCCTGCCACGGTGCCCCGGGATTTCTGCAACTGGGCGAAGGCTTCGGGCCATCGGACGTGAGCCTGTTTCAGGGCTGGCGAGGTCTGGTGGACAAAATCTGGATTCGGGCCTGTCTGGTAGCGCGCATCGTGGGTGCGGAAACCGCCGGCCAGGGCGATGGCGCCTTCCTCACGGCACTGGGCATGAGCGGTAATGGCCATACCTTTTGCCAGGGGGTGGCCAGGGCTGCCAACTGCTATCTCGTGGTGGGCACCGAACTCCAGGTTTCCGCGAACTACACCCAGGCCAACCCGGTTCCGTATGGTCAACTCGACAGTTACGAAGGGCTGGTCCTGTCCTATCACCCGGATGGAACCATCGGCTGGTCGCACCGCTACCCATCGGTGTACAACGCCAACCCAACGACGCTGACGGCAAGCTCGCCGAACCGGGAATAAGCGCGCAGCGCTGCCGGCTTCCAGGCGATGAGCGCTTTATGTCCTGTAGCCCCGGTAGTGCCGGGGCGTGATCAGATTAAAGTGCCGGGGCGTGATCAGATTAAACGGGCGTGGCTGGAATTTCCTTCAATCCTTGGCCATCCAGCGGTGGAAGAAACCTGCCGCCGCGGCACCGGCAATCGGCGCGACCCAGAACAGCCAGAGCTGTTGCAGTGCCCAGCCGCCGACAAAGATCGCCTGGCTGGTGCTGCGCGCTGGGTTCACCGAGGTATTGGTGACCGGGATGCTGATTAGATGGATCAGAGTCAGGCACAGGCCGATGGCGATCGGCGCGAAACCGGTCGGCGTGTTCTTGTGGGTCGAGCCGAGGATGACGATCAGGAAGAAGAAGGTCATCACCACTTCGCAGATCAGCGCCGCGTTCATCCCGTACTTGCCGGGCGAGTGTTCGCCAAAGCCATTGGCGGCGAAACCGCCCAGGCTGGAAAAATCACCCTTGCCGGTGAAGATCAGGTAAATCACCGCCGCGCCGGCGATGGCGCCGAGCACTTGGGCGACGATGTAGGGCAGCAGGTCGGAGGCCGGGAAGCGTCCGCCCGCCCACAGGCCAACCGACACCGCCGGATTCAGGTGACAGCCGGAAATGTGGCCGATGGCATAGGCCATGGTCAGCACGGTTAGACCGAAGGCCAGCGAGACGCCGACCAGGGCGATGCCGAGCGGATACTGGTCCGGGCCATAAAAGACGGCGGCGAGCACGGCGCTGCCGCAGCCACCGAGAACCAGCCACAGGGTGCCGATGAACTCGGCAGCGAGACGATTGCTAAGGGGCATTGTTCAATCTCCTTGATGCTGCATGGTGCATGAAGACATTGCGTCCTGAAAATGTCCTGGACGCGATCGGGGTCAGCGCCCGAATCACGCCACAGGCGCTGAAAAGTTTAGTTGCTCGCGGTGGTTTTTGGGGTGGCGCGTCGCGCCGATATGCTCGGCAGTCCCGGCATGGAATGCGGCGCGCGGATCAGGCGGCGCGGCTTTTGCCGTACAGCGGTGCGTAGAGCGCGGCCAGGCGAATCGCCTCGGCCATGCTCAGGGCGTTGGCGCGGCCCGTGCCGGCCAGATCGAAGGCGGTACCGTGGTCGACCGAGCTGCGGATGAAAGGCAGTCCGAGGGTGACGGCGATGGTGCGCTGGAAGTCGACCATCTTGGTGGCG
>DAITNL010000082.1:7972-12732 GCA_036834665.1 Candidatus Competibacteraceae bacterium
ATATGGCCCTGGTCGTGGTAGAGCGACAGCACGGCGTCGAAAGCGCCGTTCAGAGCGAGGTGAAACACCGAATCGGCGGCAATCGGCCCGCTGACCTCCAGGCCGAGGGCGCGCGCTGCGGCAATGGCCGGCGCCAGTTCACGGCCTTCCTCATCACCGAACAGACCGTGCTCGCCGCCATGGGGATTAAGGCCAGCCACCGCCAGCCGCGGCTGGGCAATGCCCAGGGTCTGCAAAGCCGCTGCGCCGCGCCGCAGGTAGTCAAGCACCCGTTCGCGGGTCACCAGGCCGATTGCCTGCGCCAGCGAGACGTGGCGGCTGAGAAAAAAGACTTTCAACTCGAAGACCTGGAACATGGTCAGCGGATCGGTGCTGCCGGTCAGCCGGCCGAGCAGTTCGGTGTGGCCGATGTCCGGCACGCCGGCGGCCCGGAACGCTTCCTTGTTGATCGGCGTGGTGGCCAGCGCATCGAGCTGCCCGGCCTGAGCCAGTTCCACCGCGCGGTTGATGAACTCGAAGGCGGCGCGGCCGGCTTCGGCCTGGACCTGGCCGAAGATCACCTGTTCGGCGTCGATATTGTCCAGATCGATCAGGTCGATGCTGCCCGGCCGGTAGTGACCGGCGGCGGGGTCGCTTACCGGGTGCAATTGCAGATCCAGTCCGGCGCAGCGCAACGCCCGGCGCAGCGCCGAGCGGGTGCCAATCACCAGCGGTCGCGCGGTCGCATACAGCGCAGGATCGGCCAGGGCCTTGACTACGATCTCCGGGCCGACGCCGGCGATATCGCCCAGGGGAATACCGATCAGGCTTCTATTCATGCGGATATCCGGATTTTTGCGCCAGCGGGGAAATTCGCCGGCCATGCGGCGGTCACAGGAGATACGGCAGCAGGACGCGGTCGTGATATACTCCGCCGCTTTCCTCAAGCGGCCGGTCCGGGCGGACGTCGAGCGCGACGGCCAGCCTCCCTCACATTGTAGACGAGTTAGCAGCATGGCAGAGAATCGTTATCTCCTGAACGCGCAACTGGCGCAGATGCTCAAGGGCGGCGTCATCATGGACGTGGTCAATGTCGAACAGGCGCAAATCGCCCAGGAAGCGGGCGCGGTTGCGGTCATGGCGTTGGAACGGGTGCCGGCCGATATCCGCAGGCAGGGCGGTGTGGCGCGCATGTCCGATCCGGGTCTGATCAAGGCCATCAAAGAGGCGGTCACCATCCCCGTCATGGCCAAGGCGCGTATCGGCCACTTCGTGGAAGCGCAGATTCTGCAGGCACTCAAGATCGACTATATCGACGAGAGTGAAGTGCTGACTCCGGCCGATGAGGAGTGCCACATCGACAAGAACGCCTTTGCCATTCCCTTCGTCTGTGGTGCGCGCAATCTCGGCGAAGCGCTGCGGCGGATTGTCGAGGGTGCGGCGATGATCCGCACCAAGGGCGAGGCCGGCACGGGCAACGTGGTCGAGGCGGTGCGGCATATGCGTACCATGAACCGCGAGATCCGCCAGCTTGCCAATCTGCCGGTCGAAGAAGTGATCAGTTTCGCCAAGAGCAACGGTTTGCCGTACGAACTGGCGCTGCAAGTCAAGCAGCTTGGCCGCCTGCCGGTGGTCAACTTCGCGGCGGGCGGCATTGCTACGCCGGCGGATGCGGCGCTGATGATGCAGTTGGGCTGCGATGGCGTGTTCGTCGGTTCGGGGATTTTCAAGTCCAGCGATCCGGCCCGCCGTGCCCGCGCTATCGTCAAGGCCACCGCCTATTACAACGATCCAGAGAAGCTGCTCGAAGTGTCGGTGGATCTGGGTGAGCCGATGTCGGGTCTGGACGTGGCCAGCATGCCCAGCGAGCAGCGCCTGGCGGGACGGGGCTGGTAATGAGCGCAGGTGCCGATCCTGGGCTGATCGGTGTGCTCGACTTGCAGGGCGGGGTGCAGGAGCACCTCGACCACCTGCGGCGCATCGGCGTCGCAGCCCGGCCGGTCAAGCGCGCTACCGAACTGGCTGGGCTGGCCGGCTTGATCATTCCCGGCGGTGAGAGTACCTGCCTGGCGCGGCTGCTGCGCATTTTTGATCTGGATACGGCGATCCGCGCCGCGCATGGCCAGGGCCTGCCGCTGTGGGGAACCTGCGCCGGGGCGATTCTGCTGGCGCACGAGAATGTCGGCGAGACGCCCTGCCTGGATCTGATCGATATCGCAGTCAGCCGCAACGCCTTTGGCAGCCAGCTCGACAGCTTCAACCGCGAGGTTACGGTGCCGGCGGTGGCAGCGACGCCGATTCCGCTGACCTTCATCCGCGCACCGAAGATTGTCCGGGTCGGCGCCGGGGTGCGGGTGCTGCTGAGTCTGGAAGACTACATCGCTGCCGCTGAGGATGATCAGGTGCTGGTGACGGTGTTTCATCCCGAGCTGACGCCGAGTCTGGCCTTTCACCGCTATTTCGCCCACAAGTGCGGCTTAAGCGTTAACGCCGCCGATGTTGCTCTTGACTGGACGCCGCACAGCTGGATGCGCGGCGGCGCAGGGTTCTGATACGGTATAGCCCTGAGCGGCGCGCATCGCTCAGGGTGTCAGTCCGAGCAGGCGCGCCAGCAGGGGCACCAGCACCGCAGTCAGCAGGGCATTCAGCCCAATCGCCAGTCCGGCAAAGGCACCGGCCAGGGTACTGATCTGAAAGGCGCGCGCGGTGCCGATGCCGTGCGCGGCCACGCCAATGGCCAAGCCCTTGATGGCATCGTCGTGAATACGCAGCCCGCGTAACAGCGCCGGTGCCGCCACCGCGCCGATCACCCCGGTCAGGATCACCAGCACCGCAGTCAGCGAGGGCAGGCCGCCGATTTTCTCAGCGATGCCCATGGCCACCGGCGTGGTCACGGACTTGGGTGCCAGCGACAGCAGGGTGCGCGGTGACGCGCCGAGCAGCGCGGCCAGGCCGATGGCCGAGAGAATCGCGGTCAGCGACCCGGCCAGCAGTCCGGCCAGGATCGGCACCAGCAGCCGGCGTACCCGCTCCCAGTGCAGATACAGCGGTATGGCCAACGCCACCGTGGCCGGGCCGAGCAGGAAGTGGATAAACTGCGCGCCCTGGAAATAGGTGGCATACGGTGTGCCGGTAGCCAGCAGGATCCCGACCAGTAATGTGATCGCCAGGGCCACCGGATTGAGCAGGGCCCGACCGCCGCTGCGCTGAAACAGCCATTGCCCGGCCAGATAGACCGCCAGGGTGACCGTCAGCCACAGCAGCGGCGACGCCGTCAGGTACACCCAGATATCGCCCAGACGCTTATCCATGCGGATCGTCCCGGGTAGCGTGCGAGCGGCCGATGAAGGCGCGCATCACCAGCGCAGTGACCGCCACGGTCAGCAGCGTGCTGAGCAGCAGGGCAATCGCTACCGCCAGCCATTCCTCGGCGAGGCGTGCGCCATGCTGGATGATGCCGACCCCAGCGGGAACGAACAGCAGCGACAGATGCGAGAGCAGGGTTTGCGCGGTAATGCGCAACGATTCGGGCAGGGCGCCCCGCCCGAGCAGGGTCAGAAACAGCAGCACCATGCCGAGCACCGGTCCCGGTACCGGCAGGCCGCCAAGATGCACCAGCAACTCGCCGAGCAGTTGAAAGGCCAGCAGAATGGCCAGTGCGCCGATCATGAGATCACCAGACGGGTAAGCAGGGTGCGAGTATTCATGCGTGGATTTTGGCGGAAAGACACCCGACTGGCTACCCGGACCTGATCCATGATTCCACGATTCCACGATCCGAACCGTCGGGAGCACGCGACGATGGCGAGCAGTGATGCAGTAGGCGAAGTCTATCTGGTGGGCGCCGGGCCGGGTGATCCGGAACTGCTGACCTTGAAGGCGCTGCGGCTGATGCAGCAGGCCGATGTTGCGGTCTATGACCGGCTGGTGGGCGCCGGGATTCTGGCATTGCTGGCGCCGGCTACGGAACGCATTTTCGTCGGCAAGGCCCGCGAGCGGCACACCCTGCCGCAGGACGACATCAACAACCTGCTGGTGAACCTGGCCCGGCAGGGCAAGCGGGTGCTGCGTCTCAAGGGCGGCGATCCGTTCATCTTTGGCCGTGGCGGCGAGGAAATCGAGACGCTGCGCGCTGCGGGTGTTCCATTCCAGGTCGTGCCGGGGGTGACCGCTGCCGCGGGCTGCGCCGCCTATGCCGGTATTCCGCTGACGCATCGCGATTATGCGCAGTCCTGCCTGCTGGTGACCGGGCATCTCAAGGAGGGCACCCTGGATCTGAACTGGCCGGCGCTGGTGCAGCCGCGTCAGACCGTGGTGTTTTACATGGGCCTGACCAGCCTGGGGCGAATCTGCGCGGCGCTGCGTGCTCATGGCATGGCCGATGACATGCCGGCGGCGCTGGTGGAACACGGCACCTTGTCGGAACAGCGGGTGTTCTGCGCGACGCTGGCGACGCTGGACGAAGTCGTGGCGGGTGCCGGGGTGCAGGCGCCGACGCTGCTGATCGTCGGCGAAGTGGTCAGGCTGCGGCCGCAACTGGACTGGTTCAGCAGTGCCGGCTCTACTGCGCACGACACCGATCCATAAGACTGAATCTGGAATCAGCGGCCCTGAAAACCACCCCGGTTCGTCGGGGCGAGTCCGGCCGGGCGCGGCTGGAAGGGTGGATGGGGCTTGATCTTTGGCGGCGTCGGGGGGCTGTACTGTTGGCAGGCAGGCCCGGATTGACAGGATCCGCTCCATGGCCGACCCGGCGGACCCGGCGGATGGGGTCGATAGGG
>DAITNL010000083.1:0-6585 GCA_036834665.1 Candidatus Competibacteraceae bacterium
GAGGCGGTGCGGTGCGCGCAACCGGCGCGGCGGGTTTGCTGACCTGTCGGGTCACGGCAATCCGCGGCTCAGACGCTGGGCTGCGCTCATTGGTCCGCGGCGTTGTGATGACCGGTGGCTTCGCCGGGATGCGGCTAGTCGCAGTGGTTTCCGGTGTGGCCGGTGCGGCCCTAGGACGCGGTGTGGCGCGGGCTGGCGCTTCGGGCACACGTTCCGCTTCGGGCGCGGAGCGTGGATTGACGGTCACGGCTGGCGCGGGGCGGCGGCTGGTCGTGGGTGCTGCCGTCAGGCCAGGGGCTGGCGCCGGAGTCGCGCGGGTATTCCGGGCTGGAGTGCGTGCCGGTGCCGTGACGACCGCTGGCGCTGGCGTTGCCACGTCTACGTCCGGTTCCGTGGCCGATTCCGCTGCACTTTCCACGGCGGGCGCTGCATCCGGTGCCTTCTGCGTGACGGCTTGCACTGGCGGTTCCGGTTCCGCTGTGGCATTAGCCTTGACCGGAGGCGTAGCGGCGACTGCCGGCTCCGGGGGCGCTGCGGGTTCTGCTGTCGGTTGCGGATTCATCGGCGGTGCAGGGGGCGTAGCGACGACCACCGGCCCCGGTTTTTCCGGCGGTGCGACGGGTATTGATGCGGCGTGATGGGTTGCGGGCACGTCCGGCGGCTGGGGTGGCTCGAACGATCCGGGCCGAATCACCGCCCAGGCCAGCGCGCCGGCCATGCCCAGCAGGGCAATCAGCCCGGCACCCCGGCGGCGCAGGGCGCGCGGCTCATGGGCAGCGGCAGTCGGACGGGCGCGGCGCCGATACGGGGGCGGCACCGGCAAATCCTCGGGCAGATTCAGCGCCGGTTCGGCGCGCACGGGTGCCGGTACGGGCAGCAGTTCGGTGTGCAGATCCCGCAGAGCCTGACGAATCAGGGCGCCATCAGCTGGCCGCTCGGCGGGGTCGCTGGCCAGCAGATCTTCAATCAGCCGCACCAGTTGCGCACTGGCCGCGCCTGGTGTCGCGATCCAGCGCCCGGTTGCCTGTTGCAGCAATTCCCGTTCTGCCTCATTCAGACCGCCCAGTTGCGCCCGCTGCCGGGCCACGCCCTCCTGACCTTCGCGGGCCAGCAGCTGGCCGAGCCGGCGCTGCGCAGCGGTACTCGGTTCGCCGGTGAGCAGAATGAACAGCAGCAGCCCAAGCGCGTAGTAATCGGCGCGGAAATCCACCTCATAGGCATAGCCGCTGGCATCCTGATCTACTGGCAGCACCTGCTCGGGGGCCATAGTGGCGGGCGTGCCGATAAACGAGCGGGTGCTGTCACCGTCCTCGCGGCGCAGCGAGCCAAAATCGGCCAGCTTGAGCAGCGCGCCATCCTCGCCGACCAGGATGTTGCTGAACTTGAGATCGCGATAGACAAAGCCGGCGGCATGGATCACCTCCAGGCCGGCCAGAATCTGCCCGGCCCAGTCCAGGATCCGCTCCAGGTCCGGGGTGTGCGTGTCCAGGAACTGGCCCAGATGGCCCTGCATCCGCTCCAGCGCCAGCACCGGTTGGCCATCGGCCTGGCCATGGTCTATCAGGGTAACGATGTGGCGCGCACGCGCCGCATCGAGGCCTTGCAGAAAATCGATTTCCCGCTGCAGATGCTCGCGCCAGTGGCCGCGCAGGGTCGGATCGGCCTGGGCCATGGCCTCGGTATTGAT
Organism: Candidatus Competibacteraceae bacterium; assembly: GCA_036834665.1. Lineage (GTDB taxonomy): Bacteria > Pseudomonadota > Gammaproteobacteria > Competibacterales > Competibacteraceae > RXIX01. The sequence goes on from DAITNL010000083.1 coordinate 1,688, forward strand.
GAATTTGAGCGCTACGGCGCGGCCCGCCGGGTCGGTGGCTGCCCAGACCTGGCCATAGCTGCCGGCGCCCGCTGACAGCAGCGCGTCGAGGCAGTAGGTCTGACGGTTCAGGGTAATGTAGTCACCGCTGCGCATGGCGCGTCCTCCAGTCCGTTTGTTGTCCGCGGGGCGGGACGGGAAATCCAGCAAGCCAGTAAACTAAGGGGGGTACGGCCCGGTCAAGGCTTTTAACTTCACCCAATATTATCCCGCGTGCAACCCATACCATACCTGAATCATGCGCCGCGCGGCCGCCGTTATCACTGGATTGGCGTGGCTCTGCTGGTCCTGCTGCTGCCGCTGGCCAGCGTGGCGCTGTTGTGGACCCAACTGGCGGCGCTCTATCAGCGTCCGGCAGTCTGGGCGGTGCCTGCTGCGTCGGCGGCGCTGCCAACGGCGCTGGCCGGCGTAGCGGTGACCATTCCTGGCGAGGGTGGTTTTCATCTGTTCAACCGCGCCGAGGGCCGTCTGCTGGTGCTCGGTCCACACCACCTGCTAGGTCGGCAGGAACTGTCGCTCTGCGCACAGCGGGCCGGAGCGGACGAGGGCGCGGCGCTGCTGCCGTTATGGATCGGCTGGGACTGGCGCCAGGCCGCAGCGACTGCTCAGGGCCAAGGCGATAAATTGCGCAATCCGCTGCTCGACGATGGTCCCGATGGCGTGGATGTACCGGCCTTGCGCCTCGATGCCGAAGCGGCTGCCGGCACAGCGCTGCGCCTGTCGTTGCAGGAGCCGCGTCCGCTGCGCATCCTGGCTGATGGCGTGCTGATGGCGGTGCCCGGCGCGGTATTACAGGTACAGCAGGATCTATGGTTACTGTGGCAAGCCGCCAGCGGATCAGCCAATGCGCCCTGGAATCAGGCGCTGCGGCTGCGGCGGCAGGCCGATCGCTCCTGTCTGGCTGGGCGCCTGCTGGTCGAGGTGTACGGCGCGCTGCCAGTGTCGCCCGGTGATGCCCGACCGCGCACCGTGCTCTGGTATGCCAGCGGTGCGCCGGTGCAGGAACTGCGCCTGGCGCCTGGGCGCTATGCCGCTGCCGCGCCGCTGCCGCGCCGCGAGGATGCCGAACTGTTCGCGCGTGCCCTGAGCGCTGGACTGCTGCGCCCTAGTGCCGATGGCCGGTTGGCGGTGGCACCCGCCGATCTGAGCCTGCGCCAGCGCGAGGCCGGTCGCGATCCGACCCTGCTGGTCAGCGGTGACACAATCGACTGGCTGAACGGTACCTGGGACAAGGCTGCCCGCTACCTGCATCAGGCGCTGTGGTTTAGTGCCTCGGGCCGCTATCTGCGCCGACAGGTGGACACCTTCAATGCCCGGCAGTTGCTGGCAGCGGTGCGCTGGAAGGCTGCGCCGGATCTGGGCGGTGACTGGCAGGCTGACTGGGGTGGTGCGCCATTGACCCTGACCGGCAGCATGCCGTTGCTGGCCGGGCGGCTGTTTCCGGAGATTCCACAGGGCTGGCAGCCATGGCGACGGGTGTTGCGCTGGCCGGCGCTGGAGGGGCGACCGCTGGTGCATTTCCAGCTGCACCTGGACCGCCCGGCCCGGGCCGCTGAGACCCTTGATGTGCTGATCCTGGGCGAGACGCCACAGGTGAGCGGCGCGAGTGTGCTGGCCCAGGCGCCACGCTGCCTGACACCGCGTTGCGAGGGGTCCAGAACCGTGGCCCAGGCGCTGCGTCTGGCGCTGCCCGAGGGTGCGCTGATGGTGGATTTTTCCTTTGCGCCGCTCCCGGCCGATGCCTTTCCCGATCTGTATCGCAATGAATTTGCCCACATCGTGCATGAGAACGGGCGCTGGCTGTGGCGCGATGCCCCGGCTGCGGGAAGTGGCGATGGAGCACGTCCACCGCTGGCGGAGGTGACTTTGCGCGCCGCCGATGGCCAGGTGCTGCTGGCGCAGGGCCAGCCGACTGCACTGGCCTGGTCGCTGGGCCTGGCGACCCTGGTCGGGCTGGATCCGGCGCAGAGCGGCGCGCTGGGCGCGGTGCTGGGGCGGTTGGGCGGGCAGGGCGTGATGGCGGTCGACGCCCGTCTGACCCTGGAGCCGCGCCTGCAGGCGGCGGCGCAGCAGGTGCTGCGAGCGCGCTGGCCGCGCGGCAGTCTGTTTGACGGCGTGGCGGCGGCGGAAGCACCGCTGGCGGCCCTGGTGATGCTGGATGCTGAACGTGGCGATATTCTCGCGGTGGCCGGTTATCCGGAGCCGCCGCGCGCGGTGGCCTGGAGCGATCTGTACAGCTTTGCCGTGGGCCAGCCGCAGCGCAGTCCACTGCGCGTCTGGGCCTGGCAGCATGACGGTGGCAGCGGTCACGCGCCTGGCGCAGTGTTTGGTCTGGTGGATGCGCTGCTGCTGGAACAGGAAGCAGCGCGGCATCCGCAACTGGCGGCGCTGGCGGACGGTCTGTCCGACGCGCCCGATCTGACGGCAGCGCTGCGCGGGGATTTTCCTGACTGGTGGGCCGACGCGGTGCAGCGTACCGACGCGACGCTGAGCGAGGCAGCGCTGGCGGATGGCCTGTCCGGCGCGCGGGCATTGACCCCGACGGCGCTGTTCGCGGCCCGGCCATTGCTGGCGCTGGCTGCCGCACTCGGCTTTGGCAGCGGGCGCGATCTTGATGCCGGCCTGTTGCCTGAGGGTCTGCTGGAAAATGGCGATGTGCTGCGCGCTAGTGCCGCGCTGCTGGACCTGGGTCAGGGCGCTGCGGCGCTGCGGCAACGGGTGCTGGGTCTGGAAGGCGTGCAGGTGACGCCCCTGCAACTGGCCGAGGTGGCGGCGGTCATCGCCAGCGGCTGGCGGGTTTATCCCCGGCTGCTGGCCACGCTCAACGGTCAGGCCGCCGCCGATGCGCCCGTGCTGGCCTTTCCCATCGCCCTGGAACGCATCCGGGCCGGTCTGCGGCAGGATATACCCCACGTGGCCGCGTTCGCCGGAGCGGACTGGGCAGCGTTGCGTCCATTTCTGTTTCTGAAAAGTGCCACACTGGCGCCGGATGCGCTGAAGACAGCCGGAGCAGGCGGTGGCACAAGCTGGCTGGCGGGCTGGCTGGAACCGGGTGCGCTGCCTGGCGAGGCGCGCCGTCTGGCTTTTGCCTGCCGGGTCGGCCCGGTGCGTGAACAGGCTGGCGCGAGCTGCGCGGCCCTGCTGGCCGATTGGCTGGCGGCTCTGCGCAATGGTGCGCCGCTAGCGGGTGGAGAGGCGCAGTGACAGTGAAGGAAGGGTATCGGTGAATCCATCAACTCTGGCGAGATGGAGCGGTCGTGGCCTGCGCCTGCTGGCCTGGCTGCTGCCGCTGCTGGCGCTGCTGTGGACCGCTGGCCGCGCCCCGGACTGGCTGGAGCCGGATACACTGCGCATCGCCCTGGCACCGGGACAGGAGCGACTGCTGGGCCGGTCGATCCTGCAGGCACCGCAGGCCGATGAGGAGCATGTGCGGTTGCGTCGCGCTGCCGACGGTGCCTGGTGGTTGGCGAATGTCGCCGCGCAAAAGCAGGTGCTGTGGCAGCCGGCGCGCGGCGGCGATCACCAGCCGACCCGCGAATGGCTGTTGCAGCCGGGGGCGACCTTTGCCATAGGGCGCCACTTGCTGACCGTGCTCACGGTAATGCCGGGCGAGCTGCTGTTGGGCGAGGCGGCGCGACGCTGGCGCTATGACGGGGTGCGCCTGTATCTGGGTGAGCGTTCGCTGCCAGAGTGCTATCCGGGCTGGCGCGCGCGGTTGCGGCGGCATCTGGCCGGGCTGGGTCTGCGCTGGCTGGTGCAACGGCCCTTGCGTCTGGGCGGTGGGGTGTGGTGCGCCGACCGGCTTGGTCTGACCGATGTGCCGGTCGATACCGCAGTGATCGCCGCGCAGGGTGATGGTTTCGTGCTGCGGCCGGGGCTGGCCGGGCGGCCGGAGGGTACGCCGGTGACGGTGGCGGCAGGAACGCCGCAGGCGGAATCGCTGTGGTTGCGCACGGTGCCGCTGACGGTGGGTGATCGCCTGATCATTGGCCGCACCGGCTACCGGGTGGCGGCCATCGCGCCGGATCTGGAACTGGTGGTCACCGGGCGCGCGCAGCGCTGGCCGGCGGATGCACCACCGCCGGCGACTCATGCAGCGGTCAGCGTACGCTGGCAGCCGCTGGTCTGGTTATGGCCACAGGCTGGTGATCTGTGGCTGCTGCTCGGACCGCTGGGCCTGGGCCTGGCTGCGGCGCTGCTGGCCTGGCGTGGTCGGGCGGGCGTGGCTGGATCGGCTTTGGCTGGGCTGTGCCTGGGCCTGTATCTGGAACGGGCGGCAGTGCCGGTGCTCTGGCCTTATCTGCTGGCCTGGGCGGCGCTCGGTCTATGGTTGTGGCGGGTGCGCTCGCCGTGGAGCGCGACTCTGTTAAGTCTGCTGGCGCTGCTGTGGGGAATCGGGCTGCTGACTCTGCTGCAATTGGGCGCAGGCGCAGCGGAATCGGGCTGGCCGCGCTACGGTGCGGCGGTAGCGGCGCTGGGTGGCGGCTTTGGCTGGCTGTGCTGGGGTGTGTCGCGGAATGGGCGTAGCGGACTGCGGGGCGTGAGTGCTGCACAGGCGCGGCTGGGTCTGCGCGCCCTCGGCAGCCTGGCACTGTTGTTGCTGTTGGCGCAGGCGATCTGGGGCGATGAGACCGGCTGGGCCGGATTACAGCCGGTGGAGTTGACCCAGTTGGCGCTGGTGAGCGCGGCGGCTTATGCCCTGACTCTGCAGGCGCGCTGCCGTGGCGGGCCGGTGTCGCTGTGGCTGCGTTATCTGGGACCTCTGGTGCTGCTGGTAGCGGTCAGCGGCTTCGCCCTGATGTTTCTGCGCGATTTTTCGCCGCTGGTGTTGCTGCTGCCGGGTGTGTTGCTGCTCGCGG
>DAITNL010000083.1:6595-12664 GCA_036834665.1 Candidatus Competibacteraceae bacterium
CATCTGCTGCCGGCGGCGTGGCAGAGCGAACGGGTCCGTGCCTGGGTTGCGCCGCAGCAGTATCCCCATGTCAGCTACCAGTTGCGGCGGGCGCTGGAAGAGATCCGCATCGGTGCCTGGCGCGGCGCGGTGTGGGACGAAGCGGCCAATGGCCGGGCAATGGCGATTCCGGCCGTGGAGAGTGATTTTACTCCGGCATTTTTCCTCAATCGCTACGGTGGCCGGGCTGGCCTGCTGCTGGTAGGACTTCAGGCGCTGTTCATGGCCACGCTGCTCACCATGGCCCACCGAACCCTGGACGGCCGGCGGCGTGGCGATCCGGGCTTGACCCTGCGCACCGGGTTCACCTATTTCACTCTGTATGGCGGTGCGGCGTTGATAGCCGCGCACCTGCTGGTTTCGTGGGGAACCAACCTGGGATTTCTGCCGGTGATGGGTCAGCCGATGTCGCTATTGTCGGCCGGCGGCAGTCATCTGGTGCTGTTCGTGTTGCCAATCGTGGCGCTGGCGGTGGCCAGCGAGGAAGAGCGTGATGCCAAGCTATCCTGATGCGCTGCTCGCATCTGACTATGTGGTGTGCGCGACCCTGTGCAAGGTCGCGGATGTCTTCAATGCTGATTTCCTCTGGGAGCGCAGCCGCAAGGATCCGGAGGGCATGTGCCTGGCCGAGGCGCTCAAGCGCCACCCGCGCACGACCCGGGCCCGGATACGGCAGGAGATTCGCTTCAGCCATGTCGTGGTGCGGGTTCCCGAGCGCGATTATCTGCGCGATGACCGGCTGGAAGAGGGCTTTGGGCGGCGCACTCTGCTGAGCGAACTGCAGCGGCTGCATCAGTCGGAGCTGAGTCACTATCTGGCCGAGGATGCCTGCGTGCGCTATCGGATCGAGCCGGATGCACAGCTGCGTCCCGGCGAGGTGCAGTTCCTGTTTGGCCGGGCCATCTATCTGCCGGCGGATGATGAATCGCCGGCGTTTCGCATCCAGGCCGCTGCTCAGGTCAATGGCGAGGAGCACTGGCGCACCGTCGGCATGATCTATCCCGGCCAGCGCCTGACCCTGCTCAATGGCGACCGGCGCGCTAGCACCTTTGCCGTGAGCGGCTGGCCGTTCATGGCTGGGGAATCGGTACTGCTGTTGTTGCGCGCCGAGTTGCCACTGCGCGTCGATGGCGTCGCGGAACCCGGCGGCAGTCTCAGCCTGGAATGCGGTGGCAATGGCGAAGTCACGGTGCGCGATCGTCGCCCCCGGGTGATGCGCCTGCGCATCGCGGCGCTGGCGCTGGAGTTGCAACGGGCGCGCAGCCTGCGCGAGCAGCTGCCGCTGGCCGCTGGGGAATCCCGTCTGCTGCCCGATGAGTCGGAGAATGCCTATCCGCTGATCGATCCCTGGGGACGGCGCGAGCCGGTGCTGGGTATTCCGATAGCTTTTGAGGAAGCGCCGGCGATGCCCGAATGGTCGGCGCCGGCACCGGAACAGTCGCAACCGGTCCAGCTCACCCCGGCACCGGCCGAGGAACTGGAGCCGGAATCCGAACCAGAACCCGAACCTGAACCCGATGCGGGTACCTGGCTGCCCCGGCAGGCGCCGGTTTATCTGCATGTGGTCGGCATTGCCCTGCAGCGCCTATCGGCCTATGCAGCGGCGGGCATTCGCGACTGGCGCATTCATTTTAACCGCGATGGCGGTCTGGTGCCGGGGCGGCATCCCGATGCCGTAGCCTGCCTGCGCATCGACAGCACCGATCAGGTGTTCGGCGACAGCGATGGCGGCAGCACGCCGCTGAGCCTGCCGGGGTTCTGGCAGCCCCTGCCGGGATTGGCTATGGAACTATGCGCCGCACCGGTGCCGCTGGCCGGGCATTATCTGGGCTGGGTGCGGCTGCCGGCGCCGCTGGCCTTGCCGGTGCTGCGTGACCGGGCGTTCAGCTTTGGGCGCGGGTCGGAAACGGACATTGCGCCACGCCTGCTGGCCGATCCGCGGGCGCTGCGCTGGGGCGAGGAAGATCCGGTGCGGGCGACCGGGATTAACGCCGAATATCTGGGTCTGTCGCGGCGCCATGTGTCCCTGCAGGTGCGCCGCGACGACTGGTGGGTGCAACTGGAGAGCCAGAACATGCCGGTCTATCGGCTGAGCGCGACGGGCGAGCCGCTGGGCGTGCTGGCGCCCCAGGCGGAAACCACGACCACCGCCCAGCCGGGCGATTTGCTGGTGGTGGGAGGTTATGTGCTGGCGCTGGGCACCATCCCGGGTGCTTGAGCGGATCTGAGCGGGGGCCGCATGGCGGCGGGGAACCAGTCCCCGCCAACCCTGTAGCACCAACGGATGGCTGTGGGTCGGGTGAGCGTTCTGAACATCGCTTCAGGGCTTCTTGCCCTGTAGCGGCTGATGTTTCATGCGCGCGGCATCGAACAGGGGAGAGGCGATGACTTCGGCGCTGGCAATGGCGAAATTGAGATTCTGGCCGGTCTTTAGGCCCATGGTGGCGATGCCGATGACTGTGCCATCGCTCAGAATCACCGGCCCGCCACTGTTGCCGGGGCTGATCGGTGCGGAAATCTGCAGGTAGCGCACACCGTCAATTTCGCGCAGGCCGCTGATGATCCCGGTCGAGAAGGTTCCCTCCAGACCATAGGGATTGCCAATCACGAACACTTCCAGACCGATCAGGTCCGGGTTATAGGTTTCGTTCAGAACAAAACTGTCCAGACCCCGCAGCGAGGTAGTCAGCAGCGCCAGATCGGGATTCTTGCCGCGGCGGCGCACTTCAGCGGTTGATTCGCGCTCGCCACAACGTACCGCCAGATTCTGCGCGTTTTCGATCACATGGTTATTGGTCAGCACCAGTCCATCGGCTGAGACCAGCAGGCCGCTGCCCAGATCGGCCAGCTTGCCGTTGCGAAAGGTCACGATCAGACAGGTGCGCGGCAGGCTGCGCCGGTAAATCTGCTGGCCGGCAGTGCCCGGTGCGGGCGGGCGCTCACCGTTGCCCGTTGGGGCGGCCAGTTGTGTCAAGCCGCGTTTGAGAGCACCGATCAGGTGCGCGCTATTTGCGGGTGTACCAGCGGCGCTGGTGTTAGGTGTGGCTGGTGTGGCTGGTGTAGACGTCGCTGGACCGGCGGCGACCGGATTTTCACCCGGTTGCATCAGGCGCAGGGCCTGCAGCGCCGCGATGCGCACCGTGTCGCGCGTATCGCCGGTGGCGCGCTGGCGCAGTTGCCCGGCCAGTTGCGCCGGATCAGCGGCGAAGCGGTAGGCATTGGCGAAGGCGCCGGTGGTGCGCTGGGTGTCGCCGGCCTGCGCATAGACTTCGCCCAGCGCCAGCCAGGCCGCGCTCTGTTCCGGCGCCAGCGCCAGCGCATAGACCAGCAGCCGCTCGGCCTCGCGCCAGCGTTGCAGACGCGCATAGGCGCCGCCGAGCGCAACGGCGATGTTGGCATCGGTCGGGTCGGCGATAAAAGCTTGACGGAAGCGGTTCAGCGCCTCCTTGGCATTGCCGCGCGCCATCTGGGTTTCGCCCTGCTGCAGCAGGGGCTGTGCCTGATGGGTGTCGCCATCCTGTGGACGTCGCAGGTTACCGAGCTGTTCGCGGAAGGTCAGTACGTTGCTGGCGTCGTTGCTGGCCGCGTAGGCGATCATTTGCTGGACGTGGTAATCGATCGTTTCGTACTGGCCCGCGTGGGTCGGCATGCCAGTAAGCGCCAGCAGCAGCGCGACGAGGACAGGGAAGCGCATCGACATCTCTCAGGGCCGGCGTGTGCCGGAAGGCGGATTCAGGGGCTGGATGTCCGGATTGACCGGAATCGGCGGCACAATCACCGTCAGCACCGGTAACTGGTACAGGCGCAGGGTTTCCAGGGCAGCGTTGCGCAGCGGCTCGGCGGTTTCCGTCTCGGCGATGCTGCGCAGGATTTCCTCGGCGCGCATTGGGTTCTGCGCGTAGCGGTAGGTGTTGGCCAATGCGCCCCGGGCGCGGCGCTGGTCATTCTGCAAACCATAGACCTGGGCGAGCTGGAACCAGGCGACCGCGCGGCCGGGGTCCAGCGACAGGGCGATCTGCAGGGCGCGCTCGGCATCGCTCAGTTGCCCGAGTTTGCGATAGCTCAGGCCCAGATAGCTGACGGCATCGAGATTGCCTGGATCATCGCGGCTGGCCTGCAGGAAAGCACTCAGAGCAGCGGCGGTATTGTCCTGCGCCAGCGCCTCCTGACCCCGGCGCAGTGCGGCGCGGGCCGCTTCGGCATTGGGCGCGGCCGGTTTCGGATTCTGTTCCAGCATCCGCTGCATGGTGTCTACGCCCTGATCGTTGCCGTCGGCGGCCAGTTCAATCATCTGCTGGACGAAGAAACGATTGCGCTCGCTGTCCTGCGCCGTTGCCAGTGGCGTGACCAGCAGCAAAAGCGCCAGACACCCGCCGCAGGTGAATCGCGTGTGCATACTCGATTGCACCCGTATTTACAGATTCTTGATGCTGTCGTATTGCCGTTCCAGACTGAGGCGGCGGCTTTCGGCCTGGGTGGTGCTGAGCTTGCCGCTGTCAAGTTCGGTTTCGAACTGCTGGATATTGCGCGTCAACTGCTGTTGCTGGCGACGCAGCGCGGCGGTGTGCTGCTCGGTGGTGTTTTTGGAGCGGCGCAACTGCTCAATGCGCTGGGCCAGTTCCTGGTTACGGGCCTTGAGCGCCGCAAGCTGGCGCTGCTGCGCGGCGACCTCGTCGGCTTTCATTTGCCGTTCACCTTCCAGAGCGGCGCTTTCGCTGCGCAGCGCGCGCAGCTCGTCCAGGGTCTGATCACGCTGCTGCTGCAGATCCTGCTGGCGCTGTTCGTAATCGCCAGCCGCAAGGCCGCGTATGCCGCCGGCCAGACCGCCACTGTGCGGGTCATTGCTGGGATCGGTGGCGCAGCCCGCCAGGGCCAGCGCGCCAAGAAAGAGACCGAGAATACGTGCGGTGGTCATGGTTTCAAGCTCCTGTAGCGGGTGGCAAGGGTGGCCAGACGGACAGGCCACAGGCGTTAGATCGACATGCTGTCGTAGATTTTCTGTAGCTTGACCACGTTCTGGTTGGACTGCTCGCGGGTGTCCTTGAGCTGGACCAGATCGGTCTGCATCTGTTGGGTATAGCGATCCTCAGGTCCGCGCTTTTGCTGGGTTTCCTGATGCACGTCGCGGGTGTCGGCCAGTTGGCGTTCGGTCAGGCGGCTGATTTCCTGCGCCCGGGCCAGTTGTTTTTCCACGCTGGCCTTTTGTTCCACGAGGCGCTCCCGCGTGGCGCGGCCGGCGCGGTATTCCTGCGCCAGGCGCTGCGATTGCTCATCCAGTTGGGCGATTTCATAGGCCAGTTCGCGGTTCTGGTCGGTGGCTTCGGCGATGAAGTCGCGGTTGCGGGCGATTTCCGCGACTAGGAAATCTTCCTCATTGGCGTACTGGGCCTTGCGCTCAGCGACCGAGCTGCCGATCGCGTAGCCAATCAGGCCACCGGCTGCCGCGCCTACCAGTGCCCGGGCGGCCTTGTTGCCACCGCCAGTGGCCGCACCGATCAGCGCGCCGATCAGTGCACCGGCCACCGCACCTTCGGTGGCGGTTTGCTGCTGATCCGAGGTTTGCTGATCGCTGGTCGCAGCGTCGTCGTTGGGTACGGTGGCGCAGCCGGGCAGCAGTGCGGTGCTCACCAGCAGAATGATGAAGGTTTTTAGGGGATGACGGAAGGACATCGGCGTCTCCTGACCAAGCTTGAGCGGATTTAAAATTTAATTAAGTATTTTACTTAGACCACAGTGTGGTGGTCCGGGTTGGGGAAATCAACGCGGCGCAATGGGCCGGTTGATCGGGTTATGGGTCACGGGCGCGGCGGGTTGTTGCAAGGCGGTTGGCGCTTGCACCAGAACTACCGGCGCATGGGGGGTGCACTGGGTGATGACGGTGGTGATGGCGGTGGTGAGCGAGCCAAGGGCAATAATCAGCGTGGCGTAGGTTTTGAGCTTTTCATGGCGGTCGTAGGGCGGCGCGGGTGATTGAGGCAACGGTGACGCGGGCACGGCCTGAATGGGCGCGGGCGTTACCGGCAATGGTGG
>DAITNL010000084.1:0-12649 GCA_036834665.1 Candidatus Competibacteraceae bacterium
CCGTGCCGGCTCGACGATCGGCGAATGGAACGCGGCCGCCACCGGCAACGGCACAGCGGCAATCCCGCACGCCGCCAGCGCCTGCCGGGCCTGCTCGATGGCGGCGGCCGATCCCGACAGCACCAGTTGCTGCGGCGCGTTGTAATTGGCCAGGGTGACACCGGTCACGCCCGCCAGCGCCGCCTTCACCGACTCCACATCCGCCCGCGCCGCCAGCATGGTGCCCAGTTCGCCACCGGCGGCAGCCTCGACGATGAAACGGCCGCGCGCTTCCGACAGGCGCAGCAGCGTATCCAGATCGAATACCCCAGCGGCATGCAGCGCCACATATTCGCCATAGCTATGCCCCGCCGCCCGCGCCGGCTGCATATTCAGGGTCCGCAGCCAGGCCCACAGACCGGCTTCAACCGCGCCCAGCGCGGGCTGGGCGATCTCGGTGCGGGTCAGTCGGGCGCGCGCCGTCTGCCCCGTTTCCGGACTGAAACGCTGCGCCGGGTAAATGAACGCACTCAGCCGCTCCTGATCGCCCTGAGTGGCGGCAATGGCCGCGCGCAGCACGACATCGGCCCGCTCCAGCACCGCCGCCAGTTCCGGCAGCGCCAGCGCCAGTTCGCGCAGCATGTCGGGATACTGGCTGCCCTGACCAGGAAACAGCAGCGCCAGCGGCGGCGCGGTGCCGTCGGCGGCAAGCGCATCAGGCAGGTAGACGCCTTCGGCATCGCCGGCAGCCTGCCCGTTCAGGAGCGCCAGCGCTGCGGCAAGGCGTCGTTCCAGTTCCGGCCGCGAGCCGGCGACGATCGCCAGGGTCTGACCGTGAACCGGCAACCCGCGCGCCAGAGCTGCTGCCAGTTCCGGCAGACGCGGTTGCGCGCCTGCGGCCAGCGCATTCTGCACAGCCTGTACCTGCGTCAGCAGACCGGCGACATCGGCAGCCCGCCAGACAAACAGTTCCACCGGCCAGTCCGGCATCGGCGCGCGCTGCTCAGCACCGGCGGGATCGGCATACTCTTCCAGAGCAGCGTGAAAATTGGTGCCGCCAAAGCCAAAGGCACTGACTCCGGCACGGCGTGGCCGATCGCCAGCGCGCAGCCAGGGGCGCGCCGCGCTGCTGATGGATAGCGGGTTGGCCGGCGCGCGCAGCGGCGGCAAGGGCCGCTCGACCCCACAGTGTGGCGGCAGAACCCGATGGTGCAACGCCAGCGCGGCCTTGATCAGCCCGGCAACCCCGGCAGCGGCCTTGGTATGGCCGATCAGAGTCTTCACCGAACCGATCACCGCACTGGCCGGCGCAGCACCGGTTTCACCCAGCAGGGTGGTCACGGTCTCCAGTTCGGCGCGATCACCGGCAACGGTGCCGGTGCCGTGCGCTTCCCACAGCCCGACCGTGGCCGGCGAGTAACCGGCATCGGCATAGGCGCGGCGCAAGGCCCGCAACTGCCCGGCCGGACGTGGCGCAGTCAGGCCCTTGGCGCGACCATCACTGGACCCGGCGATGCCCTTGATCACGGCATAGACGCGGTCGCCAGCGCGCTCGGCGTCATCGAGCCGCTTGAGCACCACGGTCGCTACGCCCTCAGCAATGGCGATGCCGTCGGCCTGCTCGTCGAAGGTGCGCGGCCGGCCCTGTGGCGACAGGGCCCGGGTCTTGGCAAAGCACAGGTACATGAACGGCGACTGCATGGTATCGACGCCGCCGGCGATGGCCAGATCACTATGACCCAGCCGCAGCTCATTGACTGCCTGATACACCGCAGCCAGCGACGATGCGCAGGCAGCATCGACCGCGCAGTTGATGCCGCCGAAATCGAAGCGGTTGCTGACCCGGCCGGCGGCCACATTCGGCAGCAGTCCGGCAAAGGAATCCTCGGTCCATTCCGGCAGCCGCGCCAGCGTTGCCTCATCGACCCGCCCCGCCAGGCGCGGCCATTCGGCGCGAGCGGCATATGCCAGCCCAAGTTCGCCCATGCCACCGCTGGCACCGAGCACCACGGCGACCCGCTCGCGGTCGATGGCGGACACCTCGATACCGGCATCGTCGAGCGCTCGCCGCACCACCTCCAGACTGAGCAGTTGCAGCGGATCGATTGACTTCAGCGCCACCGGCGGCAAGCCATAACGGATCGGCTCGAAGGGCTGCTCGGCGATGAAGCCGCCACGCTTGGCGTAAATGCGGTCGCGGGCGGCAGGATCGGCGTCGTAGTACAGCCGCCAGTCCCAGCGCTCAGGCGGAATGTCGCTGAGGCCCTCCACGCCATTGACCAGATTGCGCCAGTAGTCGCGGGGCGTGGTCGCGCCCGGCAGCCACAGACCGATGCCGATGATGGCGATATCGGCCGGCCCACGCTGTCCGACCGGCGCGGGTTGGGCAGTCGGGACGGCGCGCGCCAGCCAGTCGAGGGCAGCGGTGGACACGTTGTCATGCAGTTCGGCCAGCGTCAGCGACCGCTCGTGCAGCGCCGCCACCTGACCGATCATGTACATGCCCTGGCTGAACTGTTCTTCCGGCGTGCTCAAGCGCAATTCACCCGCGGGCTCGGCGCGCAGCAGGCCCTTGGCCGCCAGCCGCAGCCGGCCCAAGGTCAGCTCATCGAGCCGGTCACGCATCAGCCGCGCCGCGACGCCCTCGGCCTGCAACTGCCGGCGCGTGTCGTGAAAGGCAGCAACAAAGGGCGTGATCGCGCAGCGGCTGGCATGGCCGGGGCCGGTGGTCAGGGTCGCGGTCGCCGTGCACTCCAGCGCCACCCGCTGGAACCCGGCACGGATCGCCCCGCAGCGCACCGCTTCCTCGGTGAACATGTAGGCGGTGCCCATCAGCACGCCGATCTGCGCCTGCAAACGGGTCAGCGGCGCGGCCAGGGTCGCGACCATCGCTGCCGAACGCGCATCGTGAATGCCGCCGGCAAACAGCACCGCCACTTCGGCCAATGCGCCAGGATGTGCGCGCGCCCAGTCGAGCAGCGCATCCAGCATCAATTCCCAGAGCACAAAGCTGCTCAGCGGCCCGATGTGCCCGCCGCACTCGCGACCCTCGAAGATGAAGCGGCGCGCACCCTGCTCCAGGAACAGCCGCAGCAGGGTCGGGGTCGGCACATGCAGATAGGTCTGGATGCCGTCGGCTTCCAGTTGCCGCGCCTGCTCCGGGCGACCGCCGGCGATATAGGCCAGCGGCGGCCGCACGGCGCGGATCGCTGCCAATTGCTCCTCGCGCAGCGCCGCCGGCACAAAGCCGAGAATACCCACGCCCCAGGGCCGGTCGCCGAGCCGCTGGCGTGTTTCCTCCAGCAGTTCGCGGCAGCGCTCACCCTTGAGCATCGCCAGCGCCAGCATCGGCAGCGCACCAGCGGCAGCCACCGCTTCAGCGAACTCGGCGCGATCGCTGACCCGGGTCATCGCACCCTGCACGATCGGCAGGCGGGTTCCATGCGCCCGCGCCAACGGGGCATCCTCAGCCAGCGCCGCATCGTGAAGCGCCTGGCGGGGACCAGCGCGCAGTGCCTGACGCAGCGCCCGCAGCACGCCGGCGACCGTGCGGTAACACACTGCCCAGGGCGCAGCGAAAGCCAGATCCTGCCCCAGCGGCAACAGATCGCGCGTTCGCGGTTCCCGCCAGCCAAACGGCAGGCTCGCACTGTCCAGCATCGACGCGGGCTCCGCATCCAGACGCGCGCGCAGCGCCGCCACCGGGGCAAAACCCGGCCGCTCCAGCACCCGGATAAAGCGCCCGCTTTCCTCAGCACCCAGCAGCACGGTCTCGGTACCATCCAGCCCGCGCAACCACGGCTGCAAGGTCTCGGCCAGCGGCGATTCTGCCAACAGCAGCAGAGCGCTATCCAGCACCGCGCCGGCCGCACCGCCTACCTGACAAGCCGCGGCGTTATGCGGACCGATGCCACCGCGAACATGGACCGGCAAGCCGGTGCACTCCAGCACCCGCTGCAGCAGCACGAAGCTGCTTTCCTCGCCAACCACGCCGCCGGCCTCGTGGCCCTTGACCCACCAGCCATCAAGCTGTTGTGCGTCCAGCGTCGCCCAGTCCGCGCGCCAGGCCGTCAATTCCAGCAGCACGCGACCACCACCGGCGCGAAAGTCCTGCCAGTCCGCCAGCCGATCGGCGTGGTGCCCGGCATCGAGAATCAGCCAGTCGGGCCGCACCGCATCGGCTGCATCGAATGACGCCGGCCGACCGGGTCCGCCCCATTTCAGGCCAAATGGCGCACCGGTCGCGGCCAGTTGCTGCAGGGCCATACCCAGCGCATCCGCCGCCAGACCGGTTTCCGCATTCAGCACCCCAACCGCGCCAGCACGACAACCCGCCAGCGCCAAGGCCGGATCATCCAGTCCGGCGGGATTCAGCACGAACAGCGTGAACACGCCGCGCCCGGCATACCGATCGCTCACGGCATCGGATCCACCGGCGGTGCCAGTGGCTGACCGGCATCCTCGGGCGTGCTGGCCGCCAGCTTGAAACGGCTGACCCGGTCCAGTTCCAGCAGCGTTTCCTCCAAGGCCGATTCCAGCCAGTCGGCGCGGCTTTCCAATTGCTGATAGTAGCGGGCGATCTCCTCCAGGGTGCTGGAGGTACTCAGTTCCTCGGCCCGGGGCAGCGCATCGGCGCCGAATTCCAGGCCCCAGGCATTCTCGCCGCCCGCGCCACGCCCACCGCCGCTTTCCTGATTCTGCAGCCACTGCAGCAGGGCATAGCGAATGTCGGGATTTTTCAACAAATGGGCGATGGGACCGAGACCACCGGGCAAGCGCCCGCCACCACTCTCGGCGGCCTGCTCCGGCGCGGGCGCAGTCGCCGCCGCCGCCAGCAGGGCACGCAGACCGAGACGATTGCCTTTGCCTGTTGCATCCTGCGCGGTACGGACCTGACGCCGATCGCGCAACCGGTCGAGACGCTGTTTCACTTCACCGTCATTCATCGCATCAATCTCCGGGAGGGGCGATTCGCGCATGCTGCTACATATCCAGCCTTGCCGCAGGCCGGACGCCCGTGCTATTCGAGAAACTCCAGAAACCAGCCATCCTCAACAGCGTGCACCGGTGCCGATGCTGCTGCCGGCGCCGATACCGACGTGGACACGGACGGAACTGGAGGTGCCGGCGACGGCACCGGACTGCTCGGCGAGGCTACCTGCTCCATCTGGCGACGGGCTGCGTCCAGCCGGGCCTGCAACACCTCGGTCATCTGCCGCAACTGCCGCAGATTCTCCTCCAGCGTGGCGATCTCATCCTGCGCGACCACCATTGCGGTCAGGGGCAGCGGCGCAGCAGCGACGGGTAAGGGACTCGCTGCCGGCGCTTCCACCGCGATCGGCACAGATGGCGCGGACGCTGCCGCATGAGCCCGCTCCAGCAGTTGTTGTAGGCGCCGCACATTCACCCCCGCCACCATCGGCTCCCCGGGAACATCCTGGGTCAGGAAGCGGAGCAGGCGCTGAATACGTTCGCCAGCCGCACCCGCCGCAGTCTGGGCGCGCTGTTCCAGCTGGCGCAGCACCTGGCGCAACCGCTGCTCGCCGACCGGCGTGCCCGGAATCAGCGTATCGCCCGGCACCGCTTTCAGCAGCGCTTCCGCCAGACGCGGCAGCAGACCGGCGCCGGAACGCTCACCGGCCGCACCCGGCTTCCGGTTCTCCTCGCCCATCGGCACAGGGGTCATGGGCAGGGCAGATGCCGCAGGCTGCGTTTCATAGCGTTCGCGCAAAACCCGCAGGCGGGCGCGGCGCTTGTCCATATCGTCTTGCTGATTCATGCGAAACTCCCAAATGTTCTCAAGGCGCCGCTAGCGATAGCCCAGTTCAGCGGCCAGCTCGACCACCGCCGGGTGCAGCGGCTGGCCATCCGGTCGCCACGGCAGCGGTTCGGCCAGGTCGTAATGGCGCAGGCGCGCCGGCCGCAGGCGCGGTTCGAGGAGAAAATTGATGTCATTGCCCAGCCGGGCATTGATCGGCCCGACATGCGCATAGGGCGATTGTTCGGGCGCCTTCATCGCCGCCAGTTCCGGCGCGCCACAGGGCAGGCCCAGCCAGGCACAGATGCGCGCCAGCTCGGTATCGGCATCACCGAGTACATCCTCGCCACGCACCCGCAGCGACTGCCCGGGCGGCAGCTCCTGCAGGAATTCCAAAATGAGCCGATTGGCGTCATGCCACAGGATCTGCGGTTCGATCACCGGTACCGCCGGCGCGGTATCGACGGCATTGAGCATCATCAGCATCAGCTTGCCGCCGCGCGCCTGCAGGACGGATTCACACTGGCCGCGCGGATGGCGCAACAGATGGATGAAGCGCGCCTGCGGGAATGCTTCCACGATCCGATCCAGATACTGCCGCTTGCGCAGATAGCCCGGACTCTTCTCGACTGCGATCAGCGGATCAATCCGCTCCAGCAGTTCCGCGAACACCGCGGCGGTGCTCTGCCGGGCGCGGCTGCGAATCCAGCGGTAGGCCATGGCAATGCTGTCGATGGTCTGCTCACCGGCATATAGCTGAGCCACACTGCGCAGCAGGCCATGGCGCATCACCGGCCAGAAGGTTGATTTGCGCCCACCGTCGTGATCGGCGCCGCGCCAGAACTCGTCCATCGTCCCGGCCATGAACAGGTTCAGCTCGGGAAAGCCGTACAGGCGCGGATGCTGGCCGAGCATGGTGCTGACCAGGGAGGTGAAGGAACGCGGCGGGGCCAGAATGAACAGCGGCGCGCGTGAATCCGTTTCCGCCGCCGTGCTCACGGCCGCAGCCCCTCGACAAACGGCACTTCGAAACACTTCTCATGCATGATCGGGCCGTGGCCGAAATAGCCTTCCTCACCGAACAGCTCGCCATGATCGGCGGTCACGATGAAATGCGTATTCGCCGGGCATTTTGCGTACAGCGCGCCGAGCAGGCCATCGAGATATTCGACACACTTGACCTGCTGGCGGTGCAGACGCTGCATTTCATCAGGCGGGAAGAAGACCTGCTCGCCGGCATCGGGCGCCGCTGCGCCGCTGTCGAGATGCTTGAGCACGCCATGCACCCCGGAGATGTGCGGCAGATTCTCGCCGCTGAGCATGTAGGGATAATGGGTTTCGCCCAGATTCAGGAAGTAGAAACGCGGCCGCGCATCGGGAAAGGCGATTTCAGCGACCATGCCGGCGAAGTCGTTGTGGTTGTCCATGAGCCGGTAATCGTCGAAATCGCGGCTGAGCAGCGTGTAGGGATTCAGCACCGGCAGGGACACGCGGGCGATGGTCGCGTAGCCATGACTCCTGAGCACCCTGGGCAGGGACAGCTCCGGAACGAAGCTCTTGAACGACAGGCCATCGATGCCGAGCCGCTCGACCCAGCGCTTGAATTCGCCCTTGTACACCTCGGAGGCGAACACACCGCGCGGGCTGGTATGCGGGATCATGCCCATCAGCATCGCGTAGTGTGACGGCGAGGTCCACGACGCATAGCTGTAGCGGCGCTCGACTGCACCGAGGCGGTCGAGGTTCGGGGTCCGGGCCTGCTGGCAGCTATCGAAACGACAACTGTCCATGATGATGTAGATCAGGTGATTCATGCGAGCGCTCGGCTCCGGGGGGCTTTAGCGCGGTTCACGGTGGCGGCGATCCTGACGCAGGCGACGGGTTTCGGCAGCGACCCGACTAGCCACCGAGGGCTGCAGTTCCTCGGCCAGTTCTTCCCAATCACCGCCGGCGGCCAGTTCACTTTCCAGATCGCTGAGCATCTGCTCGTGATCAGGCAGATGCAGCACGGTAGCGCGGTACTGCTCAACCGCAAGCTGGAACTGCTGGCGCTTGTAGTGGATATCACCGAGCAGTTTATGCACCAGCGGCGCGATGGCGCTGTTCTGCGGCAGTTCGGCGGCCTGGTGCTCGGCTTCGGTCAACTGACCGCTGGCCAGCAGCGCCTCGACCAGACGCAGGCGAATGCTCATGCGCTCCGGATCGTGCTGCAGCGCCGTGCGCAGGGCCGCCTCGGCTACCGCATATAACTGCAGCTCCAGAGCCGCGCGCCCGAGCTGCGCCGCCGCGCCCGCATCGCCCTCGGCCACCCGCGACAGACTGTTGGTCAAAACCTCGCTCGCGGCATCCGGCTCACCCGCCGCAAGCAGCAGGCGCGCCAGCACGATCGCGGCGCGGACATGGCCCGGCGCGATCTCCAGCACCAGGCGCAATTCGTTCAGTGCCGCCGCCGTTTCACCGCGCTCACGATAAATCTCGGCGATCAGCAAGCGCGGCTGCACCTTGCGCGGGTCATAACGCAGCGCCGCGCGCAACTGCGTCAGCGCCTCTTCGTAACGCTGCTGGCGGCGCAGCACTTGCCCGAAACCGGTCATCGCCTTCACCGACTTCGGATCCAGGTTCAGCGCGTTCTGAAAGGCCAGCATGGCCCGGTCAAGCTGACCCTGCTCAAGCAGCGCCTGACCTTCCAGCACATAGGCCTTGGGCAGCAGCGGGTCCAGACGGCAGGCCTCGCTGAAACAGGCCAGCGCCTCGTCCATCTGCTGCTGGCGGCGCCGCACCAGGCCAATACCCAGCCAAGCCTGGGCCGATGCCGGCTGTTCGGCGCGCAGCGTTTCGAATTCGCCCAGCGCCTCGTCATAGCGCCCTTCCTGGAACAGCGCCCGCCCCCGCCGCAGGCGCTCGCGCTCGCCGACCACCGATACTGCCGGCGGACCGTCCAGTTTCTTGACCATGGGTTGCCACTGTGTCATGGGCTTTAACCTCGATGAATGCAATGAAAGCCGGCGCGCCGCCGCACGCATGGCAGGAACGTGAACGCCATGATGCGACAGCCTTTGCAAGTTCAGGGCCGGGATGCGCCCAGCGGCGTGGACATGCCCTGACAGCACGAACCGGATACCGCAAGTGATCTGAAATCTGGCTGAATACGGATCGGGCGCTGATCAGGAACCGGATGCGGAGACATTCGCGGCGGCGCGAACAGGGCTACTATCATAACAACAATCCGCGCTTTACCTGCATAAACACCGGGATGACGCCACGCAGCGTTTCCGTTTCGACCGCTGCTCATGGCAAAATCCTTGCTTACAGTCCGCCTTAATAGGACCACCGCCGGGCCCTTCCATTCACCAGCCCTGCCGTCCTTCTTCTATCGCCATCCACGTCGCTTCACGCTGCCACAATGACCCATACCAACCCCCTGAGCCTTGCCGACATCACCGCCCGCCTGTGCCTGCTGCTGGATGACATGATCCAGGAGTGGGATATGGAACTTCTGGACCCGATCAATACCGACACCCGACTGATTGAGGATCTGGGCTTTGAATCAGTCGATCTGATGCAATTGATCGTTGCCATCGAGCAGGCTTTTGGAGCACGCGGCCTGCCCTATGAAAAGGCCTTGATGCAGGACGGTGGCTATGTCACCGAGATCAGCGTTGGGCAACTGGCGCAATTCCTGAGCGACAATCTGCCAGGGACTGTTGCCTGAATTATTTAATTGACGAACCACAACCCGGGTCGGCATAATCAATAACATCTTTTCATCATATCCGTCGCATCTGTCATGGCGGCGCTTTCCAGGGAGGCTTAAACATGAATTCATCGAATACGCACCCAAGCTGAAAAGCCTTCCCGGCGTTCGCGGAAGGCAGCGGTTGTCTTCCGAGTTCGCGTCCTCGCTGATGCGCCAAAACCCCGGCTGACAACTGTCAACCGGGGTTTTTTCCTGGGGAGTCGCCCTCCCCGCGCAAGCGAGATTCTACCATGCCGATTCAGCGCATCATTCAGCCGGCGGACGGTCTGCCGGTCAAGATCTACACCGACGATATCGACCCGCAGGCTCTGACACAACTGAGCCATGTCGCGCGTTTGCCGATCATTCATCACCATGTCGCGGCAATGCCCGATGTCCATGTCGGCATCGGCGCTACGGTCGGCGCCGTGATTCCCACCAAGGGCGCCATCATTCCGGCGGCAGTCGGGGTTGATATTGGCTGTGGAATGGTTGCCACCCGCCTCAGCCTGCGTGCCGGGCAGTTACCCGATAACCTGCGCCCCCTGCGCCAGGTGATTGAAGCAGCAGTGCCGGTAGGCTTTGACATGCATAGCGAAGGACACGGCGCGCCGGCCTCGACCCTGCGGGCCCTGTCCGGTGGCCTGGAGCGGATTGTCAAGAAGCATCCGGGCCTGCTGAAAATGCAGCGCAATGCCGATACGACCTGGGCACGACAGCTCGGCACGCTCGGTGGCGGTAATCATTTCATCGAACTGTGCCTGGATGAACAGCAGGATGTATGGCTGATGCTGCATTCCGGCAGTCGTGGTATTGGCAATGTCATCGGCCGCTATTTCATTGAACTGGCGCGCAAGGACATGGGACAACATCTGGCCAATCTGCCGGATCGCGATCTAGCCTATTTGCGCGAGGGCGCACAGCATTTCGATGATTATGTCGAAGCGCTGCACTGGGCGCAGGATTATGCGATGACCAATCGCCGTGAAATGCTGCGCCTGATTCTGCAGGCGCTGGCCCGGCAATTGCCGCCCTTCACCGTGACCAAGGAGGCGATCAATTGCCACCATAACTATGTCGCCATCGAGCAACATTTTGGCGAGGAGCTGTTCATTACCCGCAAGGGGGCGATTCGTGCCGGTGCCGGTGAATTGGGCATTATTCCCGGCAGCATGGGTGCCAAGTCCTATATCGTGCGCGGCAAGGGTGAGGCGGATTCATTCTGTTCCTGCTCGCATGGCGCGGGCCGGCGCATGAGTCGCGGTCAGGCGAAAAAGAAATTCGACCAACAGGATCTGATTGCCCAAACCGCCGGCGTGGAATGCCGCAAGGACAGTGGCGTGCTGGATGAAATTCCTGCTGCCTACAAGGATATCGACGCGGTCATGGCCCAGCAGTCGGATCTAGTGGAAATCGTGCATACCCTGAAGCAGGTGGTCTGCGTTAAGGGCTGATTGAATGGAGGCTTACAGCATGGAAAAATTGCTTATCGGGAAAACCGCGCCCGGCAGCCGGCGCAATCCGGTCGCTGCTGCGTCGATCCTGCGCAAGGGCGGCGCTCACGAGAAATCCAGAACCTCGGAACGGGCCGCGATCCGCCGCCAGTTGCGGCGCGAAACCGCCGACTGGCAGCGGCGCTGCGACTGAGCGACCGGCGGGTGCTGGCGCGTCCTTACCAGCGCAACAGCACCCAGGCCGGAATCGCCAGGCCGCTTTGCCGATCGCTGTAGCGGGTTTCCAGACTGCCGTCGCCGTCACTGTCCACCAGGTAATAGGACGTACCCTTGACCGGGTTGACCTTGACCATGTACAGCACGCCGCCCATCCGATATTCCTCGACCGAACCCTGGCTGCCGCGCTGGCGGATGGTCACCTCGGGCACTGGCGTATCCCGCTCATCGCGCGCCGTCGGCGGGCCGTCGGGAATCGGTTCCAGTGCAGCGGGCGCCGGTGCTGCCTGAACCTCGTGCAGAGTCAAGGCCAGCAGCAACGGAATAAACAATGACGGGCGCATGGGGAATCCTTGCAGAGTTGACAGGTTGAACTTGACCCGATCGCGCTTAGGGCAGGGCATGGCTGAGCAGGCGGCGGCATCATTCCGCGATATCACCGATTTGTCCAGGAGACGGTCCGGCAGGCACGCGGTCGCATAATTCCTGAATAAACTGGCGGATGCGCGGTATATGACTGCCTTCCCAGTAAAGCTGCTGGCATTCACCACACTCC
Organism: Candidatus Competibacteraceae bacterium; assembly: GCA_036834665.1. GTDB lineage: Bacteria > Pseudomonadota > Gammaproteobacteria > Competibacterales > Competibacteraceae > RXIX01. The sequence continues at coordinate 11,700 of DAITNL010000084.1, forward strand.
CAGAACACCTCGATGCAATGCCGCGTATGCAGCGGCAGACGCTCCCAGACCCGCTGCTTGGGCACGCCCGCCAGCAGGCCGTTGCAGCGCGGGCAGCGCAGGAATGGCCGAATCGCCCGGTACAGATCCAGCCGATCCAGCACTTCCTCGACCTGCCGCCGCGGATCGGTAGCCCGCACATAGCAGCCATGCGTCACCACGGCGCGCTTGAGCAGATCACGGTCACGGGTGAGAAGGATGCGGCGCTGCTCGCTGGCCAGGTGCGCCAGTTCGGCATCCTCGTAATCATTGCGGTAGAGGGTGTCGAAGCCCAGCAGCCGCAGGTAGCGCGCCAGCTTGCCCAGATGCACATCCAGAATGAAGCGGCTGACGCGCAGGGGCTGCGGCCGCACTCGCACCAGCGGGGCAATATCCAGCGCCTCGAACATCGGGTAGACGCTGATCCGGTCGCCATCGCGGACCCTGTAGGAAAAATCCACCGAACGGTCATTGACCAGAATCAGCTCAATCTCGGTATGCGGCACGCCCAGCGCCTCGATCAGATCCTTGATCGAGGCCTGCCGCTGGAATTCGTGACCAAAGCGCACTTTGCGCCGCTCCAGCGGCAGAAAGTCGTTCAGTTCCTCGTAGAAGCGCAGGGAACATTGGCTCTTGCCCACCACCTTTTAGACTCCCTCAGCAAGGGTGACGGCACCCCGGCGCTGTCACAGCCCTGCCAGAAAGTCTAGTCGAGCGCCTGTACCGCGCTACCCAGACCCAGGCCACCCGTGGCATGGACATGCAGCGCCTGTATCCATCGCCACCCTGCCCGCTTAACGCTCCACTCAATACTCAACTCAATACTCAATGCGCCTCATCCCAGTTGGCGCCGGTGCCGATCCCCACCTCCAGCGCTACGCGCAGTTCCGCCGCCTCGCTCATCAGGGTGCGGATGCGTGCGCTCGCCTCGT
>DAITNL010000085.1:0-12591 GCA_036834665.1 Candidatus Competibacteraceae bacterium
CCTTGATGGCGCCCTGGGCGCGCAGATCATCCTCGACACCGTCCGCGACTTCACCAGCCGCAGCGATTGCCCGCTGTGCGCTACACCGATGGCCGCCCTGGAACAGCTCTGCCAGCAGATGCATACCACCATCAACCAGCGTTCGGACGCGGCGCGCAGCACCACGGTCATAGCCTGGCTCAGCAGCCGGCAGGTCTGGTGGCTCAATATCGGTGACAGCCGGCTTTACCATTTTCGCCGTGGCCAGCGGCTGATGCGCACCCGCGATCACTCGGCCGTGCAGCTGCTCATGGATCTGGGGGAAATCGACGAGGCGCAAATGGCCACGCACCCGGCGCAAAACCGGCTGTATCGCTGCCTGGGTGGCGAGGATATGCCCAAGCCTGATACCGGCCATTTCACAATCGAACCCGGCGACCTGCTGGTGCTGTGCTCGGATGGCATCTGGGAACACATTCGCGAAAACGAATACTGGGACGCAGCGTGCCACCCTGATCTGGACAGCGCCGCCCACCTGCTGGCCGAGCAGGCCGTGCAGCGCGGTGGCACTGAAGCCGACAACGCCACCCTGGTGCTGCTGCGCGCCGCCAAACCGGATAAGCCGGCTGCCACGACGCCCTGGTGGCGACAACTGGGCGCGACCTGTGCGGCACTGCTGGGGCGCGGACGCCGCTAGCGCTACCCCATGATCCTGAACCGCTCATGCTCCGCGACACCGGGAATGTCATAGGGAAGCCCGATGACCGATGAAACGAACTCGCTACCACCGGGTTTCAGCCTGCACCGTTACCTAATTGAGGGGATCCTCGGCGCCGGCGGCTTTGGCATCACCTACCGGGCGATGCACGAGGCGCTGGAGAACGAGGTCGCCATCAAGGAATACTTTCCTGCCGAATGGGCCTATCGCGATCACAACGGCATCACCGTCCGTGCCAACGCCCAGGGCCAGATTCCGGCGCGCAGCGGCGAGCCACCCTGCTACGACTGGGGCCTGCAGCGTTTCCTCGATGAAGCCAAGATCCTGGTGCAGATCAACCACCCGGGCGTGGTGCGAGTACGCGATTACTTCACGGCCAATGGCTCGGCCTACATCGTCATGGAGTTCGAGGAGGGCGAGTCGCTGAGCACTTCGCTGCAGCGCGGCGGTATCCTGCCCGAACAGGAACTGCGCCGTCTGCTCGATGATGTACTGCCGGCACTGGAAGCGGTCCACGGCCAGGGCTATCTGCATCGCGACCTTAAGCCCAGCAATCTTTACGTGCGCAACCGCGACGGTCACGTCATGCTGATTGACTTCGGTGCCGCCCGTCAGGCGCTCGGCCGGCGCACCCGCAGCGTCACTAGCGTGGTCACACCCGGCTATTCACCGATCGAACAGTACGTCACGGTCAGCGAGGACTACGGTCCCTGGACCGACATTTACGCCCTCGGCGCGGTATTGTATCGCTGCATCACCGGCGCACCGCCGGTGGAAGCGCCGGGCCGGGTACTCAAGGATCCGGTGCAGCCGGCGATCGAGGCCGGTGCCGGGCTGTACTCGCGCGACATGCTGCAGATGGTGGATCGTGCTTTGGCCGTGCGCCCCGAGGAACGCTTCCAGAGCGTCGCCGAGATGCGTACCGCCCTGCGCGAAAGCGAACGCTCGCCGCAGGAGATCGACTTTTCCCAGGTGCCGCCGATCGCCCCGGAAATCCTCGATCTGCTACCGCGCGACGAAGCACCACCGCTAAAATTCACCTCCGTTTCGCAGCCCTCCGAACCGGCCCAGCAGGATGCCTGGGACAATAGCAGTCGCATTCGTCTGGAACGGCGCTCGATACCCTCACGTCAGCTGGCCACACCGGCAGAATCGCGTTCGACCCCTTCGTATCGGGCTGGTGGTGCCAGGGCGGTGACAGCCGCAGAATTGCAGCCGGCCTTCGACGAACCACTGTCGCCGCGCAAAAGCGAGTCCGAGTCCCTGCCGCTGCTGGACAACATCTGGGAGCATCTCGACGAACTGCCGCAACTGACGGCACCCGATACCGAAGCCGAAGCTGAGGCCCAAGTTGCAACCCAGGCTGAACATGCGCGCCCCTCGCCAGCGCCGCAATCGGCAGCGGACAGCGATTCGGCTGCACGGCTGCTCAAGCGCACGCCACAGTCGGCGGTCGAGCACCTGCGCAAACTCTCCACAGCGCGCAATATCGACGAGCCGGCCGATGGTCCCTCGGTGCGCGGGGGCGGCGAGGCACGCAGCACCGCACTGACCGGATCGGACCTTGCGATCACCACCGAAATCTCCGCCACGCCGCCGGCCCGCCCACCCATCAACTGGCGGCGCATCCTGCTAACGGTCTTCGTAGTCTGCGGGCTGTCCGGCACCGGGCTGCTCGGCTATGAGTACTACCATGCCCTCCAGGATCAGCAGCAACGCCAACAAAGCGCCCTGAACCAACAGGAACAGGAAGCGGAAGCACTGCGGGCCCAGCAGGAAGCCGAACGGATCAGCGCCGAAATCAACCGCAATATCGAACAGGCCCGCAGCGCGCTCAACAGCCGGGAATGGGCGCGCGCCAGCGTGTATCTGGAACGGGCCGCCGCGCTTGGTCCCAGTCATCCGGCGGTCGTGACCCTGCGCGAGCAGCTCAAAACCATTCAGCACCCCGGCGAGCAACGCACCCGTACCGAAAAGACCACCGGCATGCGCCTGCAGTGGATCGAGGGTGGCTGTTTTGACATGGGCAGCCCGACCAGCGAACGCGATCGCAGCCAGGATGAGCGGCCCCATCAGGTCTGTGTCAAGGGCTTCTGGATCGGCCAGAATGAAGTCACCAACGGCCAATATCGGCGCTTTCGGCCTGATCATGACAGCGGCACTACCCAGAACCGCTCCCTGAACGCCGACAACCAGCCGGCAGTCAACCTGAGCTGGAACGACGCGGCCGCCTTCACCGAATGGCTGTCCTGGGAAACCGAACGTGGCCAGCGCTTTCGCCTGCCGACCGAAGCGGAATGGGAATACGCCATCCGCGCTGGCACCACCAGCCGCTACTACTGGGGGGATGAACTCGACCCGTTGTACGCCAATTTCTCCGACCGCAACGACCCCACTGGCGCGTCAATCGGCAATCTCGACGATGGCCAGGCCATCACCGCCCCGGTTGGCCGCTACCGGGCCAATGCCTGGAACCTGTATGACATGGCCGGCAATGCCTGGGAATGGACCTGCTCGGAATATGACGGCCGCTACAGCGGCACGGAACTGGCCTGCGTGGAGCGACGCAGCGGTGAGGGTCAGCGGGTCATACGGGGCGGATCCTGGAATAACGGACCCGGCGACCTGCGCTCGGCTCGGCGCCTGGCCCGCGCACCCAGTCACCGCGATGCGATGACCGGATTCCGGGTTGTTCTCGAACAGAGCAGCGAATAGACCGCCGGCTCAGATCACTCAGGCGCTGCGGCGGCTAACCATGAAGACCGCGGTGCCTTCGACCACAACCTTGTCCTGGACGGTGCAGATCGTGCTCATGATCACCCGACGCCGTTCGGTATTGATCTCCGTAATGGTGCAGGTCGCGGTCACCGTGTCACCGATGCGCACCGGCGCCTTGAAGCGCAACTGCTGATCGACGTAAATGCAGCCCGGACCCGGCAGGCGGGTGCCGGCGACGCAGGAGATCAGGCCGGCGCAGAACATGCCGTGGGCGATACGGCTCTTGAATTGGGTCTGCGCGGCGAACACCTCGTTACAGTGCACCGGGTTGTTGTCGCCGGTCAGTCCGGCGAACATGACCACGTCGGTCTCGGTGACGGTCTTGGCATGGGAGGCACTCATGCCGACCTGGAGATCCTCCAGATAATAGCCGTGGATGCTGTCGTTATAGCCTTCGTGGTTGGAATACATGAACTTCTCCGGTCATTGAAATATTCGATTGAGCGTCTGGATCGCCGACGCGGCGCATAGCCTACACGAGCAGGCCAACCAGAGGGAAATCCTGACCAGACCCGCATCCAGACCACCCGCGCTGCTTAGCCAATAAAGGCATTGCATCACCGAAAGGGGACCAATACCATAGCGCGGCGAAGCTAAACGCGACGGATACACAAACCTCCCCCGGACGCTAGCGCCCTGGCTTCACACATTACAAACCTCCATGTCCGGGAATGGTTTTCTTCTTCCGATACCGGGTTTTTACTCCCGCATCCGGCTATCCGTCCGCGTCGATTTCCGACACATTCAGTAATTCCAAGCGAAGGTGAACGATGAAAATTCTAGTCGCCGTAAAGCGGGTCGTGGACTACAACGTCAAGGTTCGGGCGAAGGCGGACGGCTCCGGCGTGGAAACCGCCAACGTCAAGATGTCCATGAATCCGTTCGACGAAATCGCCGTCGAAGAAGCGGTCCGCCTGCAGGAGGCCGGCAAGGCCAAGGAAATCGTCGCCGTCTCGCTGGGTGTGGCGGCCTGTCAGGACACGATCCGCACCGCGCTGGCCATGGGCGCCGACCGCGGCATTCTGGTGGAAACCGATGCCGAACTGCAGCCACTGGCGGTGGCTAAGCTGCTCAAGGCGGTGGTCGAGAAGGAAAAGCCCGATCTGGTGATCCTCGGCAAGCAGGCGATCGACGACGACGCCAACCAGACCGGCCAGATGCTGGCGGCGCTGCTGGGCTGGGCGCAGGGTACCTTCGCCTCCAAGGTCGAAGTGGGCGCTGGCGAACTGAGCATCACCCGTGAAATCGACGGCGGCCTGGAAACCCTGGCCCTGCAACTGCCGGCGGTGATCACCAGCGATCTGCGCCTGAACGAACCACGTTTCGTCAAGCTGCCCAACATCATGAAGGCCAAGAAAAAGCCTCTTGAGGTGCTCAAGCCGGCCGATCTGGGCGTTGACGTGACCCCGCGCCTGGTCACCCTCAAGGTGCAGGAACCACCCAAGCGCCAGGCCGGCATCAAGGTCGGCAGCGTTGCCGAACTGGTCGCCAAGCTGCACAGCGAAGCCCACGTCATCTAAGCCCGCGGGAACCGAATTGCCATGAGTATTCTGGTTATTGCCGAACACGATAATGCCACCCTCAAGGCGGCGACCCTGAACACCGTCACCGCCGCCAGCCAGATCGGCGGCGCCATCACCGTGCTGGTCGCCGGTCACGGCTGTGGCGCGGTCGCCGAAAGCGCCGCCCAGATGGCCGGTGTCGCCAAGGTGCTGCTCGCCGATGCGCCGCAGTACGCCCACCAGCTCGCCGAAAACGTCGCCGCACTGGTCGTCGGCCTGGCTGGCGGCTACAGCCACATCCTCGCCCCGGCCACCGCCACCGGCAAGAACACCCTGCCACGGGTCGCCGCGCTGCTCGACGTAGCGCAGCTGTCCGATGTGATCAAGGTGGAAAGTGCCGATACTTTCGTGCGGCCGATCTACGCCGGCAATGTGCTGGCTACGGTCCAGTCGAAAGATGCGGTCAAGGTGATGACCGTGCGCGGTACCGCCTTCCCGGCTGCCGCTGCCACCGGCGGCAGTGCCACCATTGAAGCCGTCACCGCCAGCGCTGATGCCGGCGTGGCGCGCTTTGTCAGCCAGCAGCTGACCAAGTCCGACCGGCCGGAACTGACTGCCGCGCGCATCATCGTGTCCGGTGGCCGTGGCATGGGCAATGGCGACAACTTCAAGCTGCTGGAAGATGTCGCCGACAAGCTCGGCGCGGCGGTCGGCGCCTCGCGCGCCGCAGTCGATGCCGGCTTCGTACCCAACGATTACCAGGTTGGCCAGACCGGCAAGGTGGTCGCGCCGGAACTGTATATCGCCGTCGGCATCTCCGGCGCTATTCAGCATCTGGCCGGAATGAAGGACAGCAAGATCATCGTCGCCATCAACAAGGATGAGGAAGCCCCGATCTTCCAGGTCGCCGACTATGGTCTGGTCGCTGACTTGTTCGCCGCCGTGCCTGAACTGTCCAAGGAGCTGGATAAGCTGAATGCCTGAAGGGCCGTCAGCCATCCTTAATCAATCCAGTCCCGCACCCGCGCCGCCGTTCAGGCGGCGCACCCTTTCCGAACCCGCGTTGTACAGCTGAATCCTAAGGAGGCGTCCGTGACCGCCTATTTCGCTCCGACCCGTGATATGCAGTTTGTCATCAATGAACTGGCCGATCTGAATGCGGTAGCTGCCCTGCCCGCTTTCGCCGAACAGGACGTCGGCCCGGACCTGACCGAAGCCGTACTCGAAGAGGCCGCCAAGCTGGCCGCCGAAGTCCTGGCGCCGCTCAACAAGTCCGGTGATGCCCAGGGCGCCAGCATTGGCCCTGACGGCGTCATTCCTGCCGATGGCTTCACCGCCGCTTACCAGCAGTTTGTCGAAGGCGGCTGGAACGGCCTTGGCTGCTCGACGGAATACGGTGGCCAGGGTCTGCCGGAGCTGGTCAACATCGCCACCCAGGAGATGTGGAACGCCGCCAACATGTCCTTCGCGCTGTGCCCGATGCTGAACGGGGGCGCGATCGAGGCCATCCGCCACGCCGGCTCGTCTGAGCAGCAGGCGCTGTTCCTGCCGAAGATGGTCAGCGGCGAATGGACCGGCACCATGAACCTGACCGAGTCACAGGCCGGCTCCGACCTGTCCGCGGTGCGCAGCCGCGCCGTGCCCGAGGGGGATCACTACCGGATCTACGGCCAGAAGATCTTCATCACCTGGGGCGAGCACAACATGACCGAGAACACCATTCATCTGGTGCTCGCCCGGACGCCGGATGCCCCGGAAGGCGTCAAGGGCATCTCGCTGTTCATCGTGCCCAAGTTCATGGTCAACGCCGACGGTTCGCTCGGTGCACGCAATGACGTGCACGCAGTCTCCATCGAGCACAAGCTCGGCATCCACGCCAGCCCGACCTGCGTGATGGCCTTTGGCGACCAGGAAGGCGCGATCGGCTATCTGGTGGGCGAGGAAAACAAGGGCCTGGCCTACATGTTCGTGATGATGAACGAGGCCCGCTTCAAGGTCGGCGTGCAGGGTCTGGCCATCGGCGAGCGCGCCTATCAGGCCGCCCGTGAATACGCCAAGGACCGGGTGCAGGGCCGTCCAGTCGGCACCAAGTCCGGTGACCGGGTTGCCATCATCCATCACCCCGACGTGCGGCGGATGCTGATGACCATGAAGGCGCAGAATGAGGCGATGCGCGCCCTGGCCTATGTGGTTGCCGCCCACCTCGATCAGGCCCGTCATCACCCCGACGCGGCGCAGCGCAAGATCCATCAGGCCCGGGTTGACCTGCTGATTCCGGTGGTCAAGGGCTGGTCGACCGAACTGGGCATCGAGATTGCCTCGCTGGGCGTGCAGGTCTATGGCGGCATGGGCTTCGTCGAGGAAACCGGCGCCTGTCAGCACCTGCGTGACTCGCGCATCACCACCATCTACGAAGGCACCACCGGCATTCAGGCCGCCGATCTGGCCGGGCGCAAGCTGAGCATGGACAAGGGCGCGGCGATGCAGGCGCTGATTGCCGACATCACCGCCACCGCCGAAGATCTCGGCCAGGCGGTCGGTGACGACATGACGGCGATCCGTGACGGTCTGCGCGCGGGCGTGCAGGCACTGGCGATGGCCACCGACTGGATACTCAGCTGCAACGATCCGCGCGCCACCATGGCAATATCGGTCGATTACATGATGCTGACCGGCTATGTCTGCGGCGGCTGGCAGATGGCGCGCGCCGCGCGGGTCGCTCAGACCCGTCTGGCCAGTGGTCAGGATCCGCTGTTCCACGAAGCCAAGCTGCTCACTGCCCGCTTCTATGCCGAGCACATTCTGCCCAAGGCCGGTGCCCTGCTGCGCTCGATCCAGAACGGCGGCACCTCGATCATGGCCCTGAGCGAGGAGCAGTTCTAGGCAGTCCCTGCCCGCAGCCGACGCTGTTGTCATCGGCTGCGGGATCGCCCAGCGGAGAAGCTGTTGAACCACAGTCTCATCCTACCGATCCTGCTGCCTTTCATTGCCGGTATCGCCCTGCTGCTGCTTGGGGACACAGCAGCGGCGCGGTGGCGTTTCGACCCGCGTCGCCTGAACCTGGGCAGTGTCGCTCTGCTGCTGCCCGTGGCTCTGCTGCTGCTGGCGCGCGCCAGCAGCGGCACCTATGCCACCTATGCCCTCGGGCACTGGCCGGCGCCCTTTGGCATTCTCCTGGTGCTGGACCGCTGCAGCGCCCTGCTGCTGCTGCTGGTCGCACTGGTGGCGCTGGCGGCCCTGCTGCATGCCCTGGCTACCGGCAGCGATCGCCAAGGCCGCTGGTTTCATGCGCTATTCCAGTTTCAACTCATGGGTCTGAATGGCGCTTTTCTCGCCGGCGACCTGTTCAACCTGTTCGTGTTCTTCGAAATCCTGCTCATCGCCTCCTATGGCCTGCTGCTGCATGGCGGCGGCGCGGCACGGCTGCGCGCCGGTCTCCACTATGTGATTCTCAACCTGGCCGGCTCGGCGCTGTTTCTGATTGCCATTGCCACCCTGTACGGCACGACTGGAGCGCTGAATTTCGCCGATCTGGCGCAACGCATCGCTACTGCACCCGCAGACACTGCAGGCCTGTTGCGCGTTGGCGCGCTGCTGCTGCTGGTGGTCTTCGGCCTCAAGGCAGCGATACTGCCGCTGTATTGCTGGCTGCCAGCCGCCTATGCCAGTAGCAGTGCCCCGGTCGCGGCGCTGTTCGCGCTGCTCACCAAGGTCGGCGTGTATGCCATTTTGCGCATTGCGACCCTGCTGTTCGGCAACGATGCCGGACCCGCCGCCCAGGTGCTGGCGCCCTGGCTGCTACCGCTGGGACTGGCAACGCTGCTAGCCGGTGCCTTGGGCATGCTGGCCAGCGCCGAGCTGCGCCGCCTGCTCGCCTATGGCGTGATCGTCTCGATCGGCACCCTGCTGATCGGTCTGGGCCTGGACAGCAGCGCCGGTCTGGGCGCGGCACTGGTTTACCTGGTGCATACCACGCTGATTGGCGCCGGCATGTTCCTGCTCGCCGACCTGATCGCCGCGCAGCGCGGCCACCTCGATCACCGGCCCGCCACACCACTGGCGCAACCGGCACTGCTCGGCGGTCTGTTCCTGGCCGGCGCGATCGCAATGGCCGGCCTGCCGCCGCTGAGCGGTTTCTTCGGCAAGCTGCTGCTGCTGCGCGCGGCCGCCGATAGCGCCACCCTGCCCTGGGTATGGGGCGGGATACTGGGCAGCGGACTGCTGGTGATCATTGCCCTGAGTCGCAGCGGCAGCGCCCTGTTCTGGCTCCCGGCCCACGCAACCACCCCAAACAGCGCGCCCGCGCCGGTCCGCCAGTGGCTGCCCGCCGCCGCGCTGCTCACAGCCGCGCCGCTGCTGATCCTGTTCGGCCAGCCACTGCTCGATTTTGCCACCGCCACCGCCCAGCAACTACGCGAACCCGCCGGCTATATCCACGCGGTACTGGGTGATCCGGCAGTCGCCACGGCAGCGCCACCATGAGCACGCCCATCGCCAGATGGCTGCCGCGTCCTGGACTCAGCATCCTGCTGCTCGCCACCTGGCTGCTGCTGCACAACAGCGTGGCGCCCGGGCAGTGGCTGCTCGGCGGGGTGCTGGCGCTGCTCTTGCCGTGGCTGTTGGAACGGCTGTGGCCGGACACACCACGCCCGCGTCGTCTGGATCTGCTGCCGCTGTACCTGAGCCGTCTGCTCTGGGATATCGTGATCTCCAATCTGAGCGTGGCCCGGCTGATCCTGAGCCGGTCGCCGGCAACAACACTGCGTCCGGCGTTTATCAGCCTGCCACTGGCGCTGCGCGACGAACGGGCCATTGCCATTCTCGCCGCCACCATCACCCTGACGCCCGGCACCGTAGCGGTCGAGCTGAGCACCGACCGCTGTGAGCTGCTGATGCATTGCCTGGATCTGGACGACGCCGCCACGCTGATTGCCAGCCTGCGGCAGCGCTACGAGGCCCTGCTGCTGGAGATGTTCCCGCCATGCTGAGCATTGCCCTGTCGATCGCCTTCACGCTGCTCGGCGTCGCGCTGCTGCTGACCGGCTGGCGCCTGCTGCGCGGCCCGAGCCTGCCAGACCGCATCCTTGCCCTCGACACGCTGTACATCAATGCCGTAGCCCTGCTGGTGCTGCTCGGGATTGCCTTCGACAGTCCACTGTACTTCGAAGCGGCGCTGCTGATCGCCCTGCTGGGTTTCATCGGTACCGTGGCACTGTGCCGCTTTGTCCGCGATGGCCGCCTGTTCGACATGGAGCGCACCGATGCTGACTGACCTGATCGCCGTACTGGTAGCACTGCTCGTGATCGCGGGCGCGGCCTTTGTGCTGATTGGCGCGCTCGGTCTGGTGCGCCTGGCGGATTTTTTCAGCCGGCTGCATGCGCCGACCAAGGCCACCACGCTGGGCGTGGGCTGTCTGCTGCTGGCCTCGCTGCTGCATTTCAGCAGCCGCGCACCGGGCTTGAGCCTGCATGAGCTGCTGATCATGGCGTTCCTGTTCCTGACCGCACCGATCAGTGCCCAGTTGCTCGCCCGCACCCGCCTGCCGGCAGCGCGCAAGAACAATCCGGAACCGCACTAGGGCCTGCCCGGCACTTACGCCGCGGCTTATACTGCGGAGACAAACCGGATGATACGCAGGGCTTTTATCCGCCGTGTTCGCGCCTTCTTTCCAGACAGGTACGCCAGCCATGACCGAAACCCCCTCTGCCGATAATGCAACCACCCGCGCCAGCCTGCTCGATCGCACCATGACCAACCTGCGCGAAGTCTGGCGCGATATGGCCGACTGGCGCGGTGGCTTCGCAAACTCCCCCGCGCCCCACCTGCCAGATAAGGATATCGAGGCGCTCAAGACCCAGATGCGCGATTGCCTGGATGCGCGCGGTGGCGAAGTCTCGGCCCGCGCCCGTGCGGCCAATCTCGGTCGCATCTACCTGTCGCTGAATGCCCAGGGTCGCAAGCGCTTCCTGCAGATTCTGGCCACCGAGTTCGACATCGACCGCAAGGCGGTGGACAAGGCCATAGCCACGCTGCAACAGGCCGGCGATAACGGCAAGGAGCGCGCCAAGGCTGAGCGGGCCCTGCACAAGGCGCTGCAACCGCCGCGCCTGCGCCTGCTGACCCAGCTCAACGCCCTGCCCGAGGGCTTCCACTTTCTGGTCGATCTGCGCGCTGAACTGCTGAGCTGGAGCAAGGACGACCCGGTGCTGGCGGCACTGGAACGGGATCTGCTGTCGCTGCTGGCATCGTGGTTTGATGTCGGCTTTCTGGAACTGCGGCGCATCACCTGGGAATCGCCGGCGGCGCTGCTGGAAAAAGTGATCGCCTACGAGGCCGTGCACCCGATCAGGAGCTGGGATGATCTGAAAAACCGCCTCAGCTCCGACCGGCGCTGCTTTACCTTCTTTCACCCGCGCATGCCCAACGAACCCCTGATCATCGTTCAGGTAGCACTGGTACATGGCATCGCCGACAACGTGCAGACCCTGCTCGATGAAACGGCGCCTGTGGTGGATCCGCAGGAGGCCGATACTGCGATTTTCTATTCGATTTCCAACGCCCACGAGGGCCTGAGCGGCATCAGCTTTGGCAATTTCCTGATCAAGCGGGTGGTGGACGAACTGGCGGGCGAATTCAAGAATCTCAAGACCTTCGCCACCCTGTCGCCGATTCCCGGTTTCCGCGGCTGGCTGGAGCGCAAATTGGGCGAACCCGGTCAGGATGCCGAGGCCATGCTGCTCAACGCCGCCGAGCGCAAGGCCATCGCCATGGCTGCGGGCACCGGCAAGGAACCGGCCTCCCTGCAGACCCTGCTGCATAACGCCGCCTGGACCCAAAAGCCGGAGCTGGCCAGGGCGCTGAAGCAGCCGCTGCTGCGCCTGTGCGCCCAGTACCTGGTCAACGAAAAGCGTGACAGCGGCGCGGCACTGGATCGAGTGGCGCGCTTCCATTTGTCCAACGGCGCGCGCATCGAGCGCCTGAACTGGCTGGCCGACACCTCGGAACGCGGCCTGCGCCAGTCAGCCGGGATGATGGTCAACTACCTGTACAAGCTCAACGACATCGAAGCCAACCACGAAGCCTATCGCGGCGAAGGCAAGATCTCACGCTCGACCGCGGTGCGCGCTCTGCTCAAGCCCTGATCCTTGCGGCACGCCGGGCGTAGCCAATCGCGGCAAGGCGCGCTCGACAACGCTGGCTATACTTTCAGACCAGCGGCTGCACCGTTCCATAATCAAGGCCGCCATTCGGTTGCGCGGCTGGATTTTGCATTGTAAAAATCCATGCCGACTCGACTACCACATCGGAGTGATCCCATGCAACAACATAAAAACGCTAAGAAAAATTCGTTCCGGCTGGCCCCGCTCGGTCTTGCACTCAGTCTGATCGTTGGTGGCGCCGCCCAGGCTGCGACCCGCGCCGACTTCTATGCCCAATTCAATCCCTCCGCTGGCGTTGTGCCCTTTCCTAGCAACCTGCTGTTCAGCGGCTCGACCGATGGCACTCTGAATCTTCCGGTCAGCGATCCGACCAATCTGGCCGATCCACGGGTCGCGATGAACGGGCTGGACGGCTTCTCCACCGTCGCGCCACTCACCGCGCAGTTCTCCGGC
>DAITNL010000086.1:0-12570 GCA_036834665.1 Candidatus Competibacteraceae bacterium
GCTTCGGCGCGGGCGGCTTCAGCGGCGCGGCTGGCTTCGACCTGGGCGGAGGTTGGCCGTGTGGGTGGCGGGCTGGTGGGTGGCGTGCCGCGGGCGGCATCCAGACGGGCAGCCTGGGTCTTGGCGGCGTCGCTGCGGGCGGCTTCGGCACGGGCGCGGTTGCGGGCGGCTTCGGCTTGATCGGCCTTGCGTTCGGCGTCGATGCGCGCCCTGGTGGCGCTGATGCGTTCGGCGTCAGCCTGGGCTTTGCTGGTCGGTGCGACGGGGCGTGCAGGGGCCTGGGCCTTGCTGGTCGGTGCGACGGGGCGTGCAGGGGCCTGGGCCTTGCTGGTCGGTGCGACGGGGCGTGCAGGGGCCTGGGTTGGCGGTGCGGTTATGGGTGTGGTGGTTTGGGTGGTTTGGGTGGTTTGGGTGGTTTGAGCGGCAGGCTCGGGTGCTGTCACCGGTGGCGGCGTGGTGGGCGGCTGGCTGGGTGTGGGTTCAGTGACAGCGGCTGCGAGTGGCGGCGGTGGCGGTGGCGTGTTCGAAAAAGTCAGGACGGGAGCTGGCGTCGCTGGCGTCGCTGGCGTGGCCGGAGCGGCAGGCGCAGGTTCAGCGTTGCGCCGCTCCAGCATGTTCGGCACAAAGAGAACAGCCAGCGCCGCGACGACAGCGGTGCCGACCAGGCGTTGGGTCAAGCGATTATCCAAGATCAGGCCTCCCGTGAGGGTGACAGGGGGTAATGCGGCAGCCACGGCTGCAGGGCCAGCACCGGGGCAACAAGATGAAACGAACCGAGTACGACAATGCGATCACCGGGCTGGGCGGCGGCGCGGGCGCTCTGGCAGGCTGCGTCTGGATCGGCGCTCGCCTCGGCGGTGGCGCCCATGCCGCGCAGGGCATCGCGCAGTGCCGTGGCATCGCGGCCACGGGCTCCACCGAGCGTCACCGTATACCAGGCATCGACCACGCCGCGCAGGGCTGCGATCACACCGGCGGCGTCCTTGTCGGCCAGCAGGCCCAAGATCGCCCAGGTCCGTCCGGTACAGGGGCGTTCGCGCAGGTTGGTGGCGAGGACGGCGGCGCCCTGCGGGTTGTGAGCGACATCGAGAATCCAGTCGACCGGGCCGGGAAAAACCTGAAAGCGACCGGGCAGGCGCGCATTGCGCAGGCCCTGCTCAATCGCCGCAACGGTCACCGGCAGGCGCGCGTGCAGGCTGTGCAGGGTCATCAGCGCGGCGGCGGCATTACCAAGCTGGTGTGCACCGGCCAGCGCCGGCAGTGGCAAGGCGCCCAGCCGGGTGTCGCCGGCCTGCCAATGCCAGGTGGCGCCATCGCGCGCGAACCGGTAATCAGAGCCAACCCGTAGCAGCAGCGCGCCAATCCGCTCAGCCTGCTGCAGCAGGCTCGGCGGTGGATCGGGATCGGCGCAGATCGCCGGACGCCCAGCACGGTAGATGCCGGCTTTTTCATAGCCGATGCTGTTGCGATCCGGCCCGAGCCAATCGCTGTGATCCAGATCGATGCCGGTCACCAGCGCTGCATCCGCGTCCACGCTGTTGACTGCATCCAGCCGTCCGCCCAGGCCGACTTCCAGCACCGCGACATCGACCTGCGCGGTGCGGAACAGCTCCAGAGCCGCCAGGGTGCCGAATTCAAAATAGGTCAGGGAAATGTCGCCCCGGGCGGCATCGATGCGCGCGAAGGCCTGGCAGAGTGCGCCATCCTCGGCCTCGGCTCCGTCAATGCGGATGCGCTCGTTATAGCGCAGCAGATGCGGCGAGGTGTAGGCGCCGACCCGATAGCCGGCGGCGCGCAGGATGCTCTCCAGAAAGGCAACGCAGGAACCCTTGCCATTGGTGCCGGCGACGGTGATGACGATGCAGGACGGCGCACCCGGACACAGCCGCTGTCCGACAGTGTGCACCCGCTCCAGACCCAGATCGATGGTTTTCGGATGCAGGGTTTCCTGCCAGCGCAGCCAATCGTCCAGGGTGACAAAGCGCATCGCCGGCGGTCCTCGGCCAAGGGCAACTGTTCAGATCAGCGGCGCGTCGCGGCCGGTGAGCAGGGCCAGCAGGCTGGCCAGCCGGTCACGCAATTCGCGGCGGTCGATGATCAGGTCAATGGCGCCGTGTTCGAGCAGGAATTCGCTGCGCTGGAAGCCTTCCGGCAGTTTCTCGCGCACGGTCTGCTCGATCACCCGCGGCCCGGCGAAGCCGATCAGTGCCTTGGGTTCAGCGACGTTGATATCGCCCAGCATGGCCAGGCTGGCGGAAACGCCACCGGTGGTCGGATGCGTCAGGACCACGATATAGGGCACGCCATGCTCGGCCAGCCGGGTCAGCACGGCGCTGGTCTTGGCCATTTGCATCAGCGACACCAGCGCTTCCTGCATGCGCGCGCCGCCGCTGGCGGTAAAGCAGATGAACGGAATATGTTCCTGCAGGGCGGCCTGAGCAGCACGGACGAAGCGTTCGCCAACCACCGAACCCATCGAGCCGGCCATGAAGCCAAATTCAAACGCCGCCGCGATCACCGGCGCGCCCTTGAGCAGGCCGCGCATGGCCACCAGGGCATCCTTTTCCTCGCTGCTCTTTTGCGCCAGCGTCAGCCGGTCCTTGTACTTCTTGCCGTCCTTGAACTTGAGAAAGTCGGTCGGTTCGATATCGGCGCCGATTTCCGTCAGGCTGCCTTCATCAAGCAGGCTGTGCAGGCGTTTGCGCGCGGTCAGATACATGTGATGGCTGCACTTGGGGCACACCTGCAGGTTGCGCTCCAGTTCGGCGCCATACAGCACGGCACCGCATTCCTCGCACTTGCTCCACAGGCCCTCGGGGATCTGGTGGCGGTTGCGGCCATCGGTGCGGATGCGGGACGGAACGAGTTTTTCGTACCAGCTCATAATGGGAAACGGGGGGTGCAAAGTCATGAAGTGAAGTGTCAGGGACCAGGAACGGGGCGCGGCGACCGGCAGTACGCAGTACCGATCACCGACGCCGCGCGCGCCGGGTGCTAGGCATCCATTGCCAGGCGCATGGTGCGGATGATCTCGCCCACATCCCGGTACATGTCGTCCGGCGCATCGGCGCGCTCGGCCATCTTGCTGACCAGCGTGCTGCCGACCACTACGGCATCGGCGACCGCGGCAACTGCGGCAGCCGTGGCCGGGCTGTTGATGCCAAAGCCCACGCCCAGCGGCAGATCGGTCAGGGCGCGGATCTCGGCCAGCTTGGCGGCGACCTCGGTGACATTGAGCGCAGCCGAGCCGGTCACGCCCTTGAGCGACACATAGTAAAGATAGCCGCGCGCCAGCAGGGCAGTGTGGCGGATGCGCGCGGCGGAACTGGTCGGGGCGAGCAGGAAGATCGGCGCGATGCCGGCGGCGTTGAGCGGCGTGGCCAGTTCATCCGCTTCTTCCGGCGGCAGATCGACGGTCAGCACACCATCCACGCCAGCGGCGGCGGCGGCGGCAACGAACGCTTCATAACCAAAGCTCTCGATCGGGTTCAGATAGCCCATCAGCACCAGCGGCGTTTCGCTGTCGGTCTGGCGGAACTCGTGCACCAGTTCCAGCACCCGGCGCAGCGTCATGCCCTGGGCCAGCGCCCGCTCGCAGGCTTTCTGGATCACCGGGCCATCGGCCATCGGATCGGAAAACGGCACACCCAGTTCGAGAATATCGGCGCCGGCCGCGACCAGCGCATGCAGCATCGGCACAGTCCGTTGCGGATGCGGATCGCCAGCGGTGATATAGGGAATCAGGGCCTTGCGCCCGCTGCGGCGCAGCGCCTGGAAGCGGCGATCAATACGGTTCATCGACGGCGACTCGTTCACAGTTGAATGCCTTCCAGCTTGGCGATGGTGTAGATGTCCTTGTCGCCGCGCCCGGACAGATTGACCACGATGCGCTGATCGGGGCGCAGGGTCGGCGCGAGCTTGGTCACATAGGCCAGGGCGTGGCTGCTCTCCAGCGCCGGGATGATGCCCTCGGTGCGGGTCAGGTCGTGGAAACCGCGCAGCGCTTCGTCATCGGTGACGGCGACGTATTGCGCCCGGCCGATGTCCTTAAGCCAGGCGTGTTCCGGACCAACGCCGGGGTAGTCCAGACCTGCGGAAACCGAATGGGTCTCGGTGATCTGGCCGTGCTCGTCATTGAGCAGGTAGGTGCGATTGCCGTGCAGCACGCCGGGCCGGCCCGCACACAGCGTCGCGGCGTGGCGACCGCTGGCGATGCCGGAGCCGGCCGCTTCCACGCCATAAATCGCTACGCTGCTGTCATTCAGAAAGGGATGAAACAGGCCGATGGCGTTGGAGCCGCCGCCAACACAGGCGACCAGCGCATCGGGCAGGCAGCCGTGATCGGCCAGCATCTGTTCACGCGCTTCACGGCCGATCACCGCCTGGAATTCGCGCACCATCAGCGGATAGGGATGCGGGCCGGCGACCGTGCCGATCATGTAGAAGGTGTCATCGACGTTGGTCACCCAGTCGCGCAGCGCCTCGTTAAGGGCGTCCTTGAGGGTGCGCGAGCCAGAGGTGACCGGCTGCACCGTGGCGCCAAGCAGGCGCATCCGGTACACGTTCAGCGCCTGACGCTGGATATCCTCGGCGCCCATGTAGACCACGCATTCCATGCCCAGCCGCGCCGCGACCGTGGCCGAGGCCACACCGTGCTGACCGGCGCCGGTTTCGGCGATCAGCCGGGTCTTGCCCATGCGTTTGGCCAGCAATGCCTGGCCGACGGTGTTGTTGATCTTGTGCGCGCCGGTGTGGTTGAGATCCTCGCGCTTGAGATAGATCTGCGCGCCACCGAGCTGACGGCTCCAGCGCTCGGCGTGATAGAGCGGCGTCGGCCGGCCGACATAGCGGGCCAGATCAGCATCCAGTTCAGCGAGGAACTCGGGGTCGTTGCGACAGGCCTGCCAGGCGTCGTCGAGTTCGTGCAGCGCTTCCATGAGCGTCTCGGCGACGAAACGGCCGCCGTAGCGGCCAAAATGGCCACGGTGGTCGGGGAACTGGCTGAAGTCCACCGGGTTAGGCATCGCGTTCACAATCGTTCACACCTCGCAAAAATGCGCGTATCAATTCGGCGTCCTTGATGCCCCTGGCGCGTTCCACGCCACTGCTGACATCAACCGCATAAGGGCGCACCTGCCGGATGGCCTGGGCCACATTGCCTGGATGCAGGCCACCCGCCAGAATCAGCGGCTTGCGGCATGCGGCCGGAATGCGCGTCCAGTCAAAGCCCTGCCCGGAGCCGCCGGTTTTTTCACCGCCGTGGCTGTCAAGCAGCAGGCCGGCGGCGCTGGCGAAACGCTGCTCGTAATCGGCTATCTCAGCACCGGCGCCCATCGGCACCGCCTTCACATACGGCCAGCCAAAGGCGGCGCATGCAGCCGCATCCTCGTCACCGTGGAACTGCAACAGCGCCAGCGGTACCTGATCAAGGACCGCCCTCACCGCCGCCGGTTCAGCATTGACGAACAGGCCCACCACGCTGACAAAGGGCGGCAGTGCAGCGATGATTGCGCGCGCGGTCGCTATATCGACATGGCGCGGACTGGGCGGATAGAACACCAGGCCAATGGCGTCCGCACCCAGTCGCGCCGCCGCCGCGCCGTCTTCGGGACGGGTGATGCCACAGATCTTGACGCGGGTGCGGGAAATCGGGGTCATGGATTGGAGGCCAGGCGGGGTGGGGGACTGCCAGTCAAACCTAAAGCCTACCAGAAATCGGCCGGCTTGGTAGAGGCACGCAACGCTTTACCGCGCCCGCGCCGGATCAGTTTGCGGCATAATCGCGCTCCATCTCAAATCATCGCGTTATTGTCACCATGTCTGTCACGCTGCCTGTTATTGCCCTGGTCGGCCGGCCCAACGTCGGCAAGTCCACTCTGTTCAATTCTCTGACCCGCACCCGCGACGCGCTGGTAGCCGATCTGCCCGGCCTGACCCGCGATCGCCAGTACGGCATGGGCCAGCGCGGTCCCGCGCCATACATGGTGGTCGATACCGGCGGCCTGACCGATGAAGACGACGGTCTGGATGGTTTGGTGGCCCGGCAGGCCTGGCGGGCCATTGAGGAGGCCGATGTGGTGTTGCTGCTGGTTGATGGCCGCGCCGGTCTGAGCGGTGCCGATGAGGAGATCGCCACCCGCCTGCGCCGCGCCGGCCGGCCGGTGCATCTGGTGGTCAACAAGGCCGAGCATCGCGATCCGCACCTGCTCAGTGCCGAGTTTCACCAGTTGGGACTGGATTACGTGCACGTCATTTCCGCTGCGCATAATCAGGGTGTGGACACGCTGATGGAAACGGTGCTGGACACGCTGCCGCAGAGCGATGACGAAGCCGCGGCGCTGCCGGAAACTCCGGAAGGCGTGATCAAGCTGGCGGTGGTCGGCCGGCCCAATGTCGGCAAGTCTACCCTGGTCAATCGCCTGCTTGGCGAGGACCGGGTACTGGCCTGCGATCTACCCGGCACCACCCGCGACAGCATCGCCGTACCCTTCGAGCGCGATGGCCAGTCCTACCTGCTGATCGATACCGCCGGGGTGCGGCGCCGTGGGCGGGTGAGCGAGGTGGTGGAGAAATTCAGCATTATCAAGACCATGAAGGCGATTGAGCAGGCGAATGTAGTGGTGCTGGTGCTTGACGCCCGCCAGGGCATCAGCGAGCAGGATGCCAGCCTGCTCGGTCTGGTGCTCGACAGCGGCCGGGCGCTGGTGCTGGCGGTGAATAAGTGGGATCACCTCGATGCTGATACCCGGGCCACGGTCAAGCGCGAACTGGACCGGCGGCTGGATTTCATCGACTTCGCCAAGACGCATTTCATCTCCGCCCTGCATGGCACCGGTGTGGGCGAACTGCTCGGCGCGGTGGGTCAGGCCTATGCCGCTGCTACGCGCAAGCTGTCCACGCCGGAACTGACCCGGATCCTCGAAAGCGCCCTGGCCGCGCATCAGCCGCCGCTGGTCCATGGCCACAGCATCAAGCTGCGCTATGCCCATCAGGGTGGGCAGAATCCGCCGCTGATCATCATCCACGGTAACCGCATCAATCATGTACCCGAGGCATATCGGCGCTACCTGATCAACGTCTACCGCAAGCGTCTCGACCTGTGGGGCACGCCGATCCGGGTCGAGTTTCGCGGCAGCGAAAACCCTTTCAAGCCCACAGGTACCGGGCGGCCGTCGGCGAAGAAATTTGGCGCGCGGCGCAAGAGCGAGCGTTAATTCCGGCGCGCCGATGGGCCCGCCCGTTCAGATCGAGCACTCGCCGCGCAGACAGGTCTGCATGCCTTCGCGCACCTGCTCTGGCGCCAGGCCCAGCGCCAACAGGTGGCTGAGCTTGGTATAGGCGGCCTCGGGCGTCAGATCAAAACCGCTCAGCACACCGGCCCGGGCCAGGGCGCTGCCGACCGCGTACTTGCCCAGATCGACCCGGCCCTCGCGGCATTGGGAAATGGCGACCAGGGTGACGCCGCGCGCGGTCGCGGCCGCTAGCGTGTCCAGAAACCCCGGCTGATCGACCGGGCCGGCGCCAATTCCATAACTTTCCAGGATCAGGCCCTGCAGCGGAGCGTCCAGCACCTGTTCGAGCAGGCGCATCGACAGGCCCGGAAACAGTTTCAGCAGCGCCATCTGTCCGTCGACCACCGCAGGCGCTTCCAGCAGAGGGGCCGCCTGTGGTGCAAGCAGTGCAGCGCGATTGATCTCGATGTGAATGCCGGCCGTGCCGAGCAGCGGGTGATTGGGCGAATCGAAGGCATCGAGCGCATCGGCCTTGAGCTTGGTGGCGCGATTGCCGCGCATCAGCCGGCCATTGAAATACAGGCACACCTCGCTGAGCGGCGCCTGCGTGGCCAGCAGCAGGGCGGTGACCAGATTGTTATGGGCATCGTTGCGCATCTCGCGCAGCGGAATCTGCGAGCCGGTGACGATGACCGGCTTGGCCAGTCCTGGCAGGGCAAAGGACAGCGCTGCTGCCGTGTAGGCCATGGTATCGGTGCCGTGCAGGACGACGAAGCCGTCGTATTCGGCATACTGCGCGGCGATCAGCGTGGCGATCCGGTACCAGTCGCGCGGATGCAGGTTGGCGCTGTCCAGCAGCGGGCTGCATTCGTACAGGACATACTCGGGCAGCTCGGTGGCGCATTCGGTTGGGATCAGTTGTGCCAGGAGCGCATCCAGGCCGGTTTCGGGGATATAGCCTTCGGCACTGCGGCGCATGCCGATGGTGCCGCCGGTATAGGCAATGAAGACCCGCTTTTTCATCGATGGGTTTCCGTGGGCGCTCGCCGTGGGCGCGGGCAGAGGGTGATGGGCTGATGGGTATGCATGCGTTTTTCGCCGTGTTCGTGGGCGCCGGACTGGGTGCCTGTCTGCGCTGGTGGCTGGGGCTGGTGCTGAATCCGCTGTGGCCGACCCTGCCGCTGGGCACGCTGGCGGCGAATCTGATCGGAGGCTATCTGATTGGGGTGGCGATGGCCTATTTTGCCTTCAACGCTAGTCTGCCGCCGGAAGCGCGTCTGCTGGTGATCACCGGCTTCATGGGCGGACTGACGACATTTTCCACGTTTTCCGCGGAAACCGTGACCTTGCTGGCGCGTGGTCAGTTCGGTTGGGCGCTGCTGGCGATTGGCGCGCATCTGCTGGGTTCGCTGGCGCTGACCGCGCTGGGCATTCTGACGGTGCGTGCGCTGCTACCGAAACCGTGAACAACTGAGGAGGGGATAGCGATGGAGGGTTTAGTCCTGCGCTTTTATGTGCGTGAGAATCAGCGGCATCACAGTGTGCTGCTGTGGCAGTGGCTGCTCGATCAGGCCAATCACCAGGGAATTCGCGGTGGCTCGGCGTTCCGGGCACTGGCGGGTTTTGGCCGCCACCATCAGTTGCACGAGGATCATTTCCTGGAGCTGGCCGGCACGCTGACCGTGGAAGTCGAATTCATCGTCACGGCCGCCGAAGCGCGGGAACTGCTGGAGCTGTTGCGCAGTGAGGGCATCCATTTGTTTTATACCGAGACGCCGACCCGCTTTGGCATCACCGGGGATGACGCCGCTGCAGCAGGGTCATCGGCTCAGGCCTGATGCCGGGCATAAAAAAACCGGTCGCACAGGGCAACCGGTTTTACGGTTTCCGACGTCCGTCCGCACGCGCTAGCGCGGCGCATCTCGGGACGTGGTCGGCGCCGGGCAGGTCTTGATGCCGAGCAGGGTGTAGGCGGGGCACCAGTTCATCAGGGCGGTGGCGATCGGCACCACGCCGATCCAGCCCCACACCCCGATGACGTTCGTCAGTGCCAGGACGATCAGCAGGGCGCCGACCACAAGGCGGGCAATCTTATCGGCTGAACCGACATTTGGGGTAATAGACATGAGGTACTCTCCAGAAGTGAATGCGACCGATTATCATTCTAGCGCGCAGACGCCCTGATCAGGATTGAAAATCATCAATTTGCCAACGCTGATTCTGGCCTTATCGTTGCAATCGAGCAGCCGCTTTCCTATTCAACCGTGATAACGCTGACTTTTCCATGACCGAACCCGCCGCTTTCCTCTCCGACGCCACCGAGCGCCAGCCGCTGGGCGTGTTTACCGAAAAGGCCTACCTGGATTATTCCATGTACGTCATTCTCGACCGCGCCCTGCCGCACATTGGTGATGGGTTGAAACCGGTGCAGCGGCGCATCGTCTACGCCATGTCCGAGCTGGGCCTGAATGCCGGCGCCAAGCACAAGAAATCCGCCCGCACCGTCGGCGATGTGCTCGGCAAATACCATCCGCACGGCGATTCGGCCTGCTACGAGGCCATGGTGCTGATGGCGCAGCCGTTTTCCTATCGCTATCCGCTGGTCGATGGTCAGGGCAACTGGGGTTCGCCCGACGATCCAAAATCCTTTGCCGCCATGCGCTATACCGAGGCGCGGCTGTCGCCCTTCGCCCAGCTGCTGCTGGCCGAACTGGGCCAGGGCACGGTGGACTGGACGCCAAACTTTGATGGCACGCTTGATGAGCCGACGCTCCTGCCGGCGCGCCTGCCCAATCTGTTGCTGAACGGTGCCACCGGCATCGCGGTCGGTATGGCCACCGATATCCCGCCGCACAACCTTGGCGAAATTGCCGCCGCCTGCATGCGCCTGCTCGATCAGCCCGATTGCCCCGTGGAGGCGCTGTACGATCTGGTTCCGGCCCCCGATTTTCCCGGTGGTGCGGAAATCATCACGCCGCGCGATGAGCTGCGCCGGCTGTATCAGACCGGCTATGGCGCGGTGCGGCTGCGTGCCCGCTTCGAGCGCGACAACGGCGATGTGGTCATCACTGCCCTGCCGCATCAGGTGTCCGGGGCGCGGATCATGGAGCAGATCGCCGCGCAGATGCGCGACAGGAAGTTGCCGATGGTCGAGGATCTACGCGACGAATCCGATCATGAAAGCCCGACCCGGCTGGTGCTGGCGCTGCGCTCCAACCGGGTCGATGCCGATCTGCTCATGGATCACCTGTTCGCCACCACCGATCTGGAAAAGAGCTACCGGGTCAATCTCAACATGATCGGCCTGGATGGACGGCCGCAGGTCAAGAACCTGCGACAGATTCTCGATGAATGGTTGCAATACCGGGTCATCACCGTGCGCCGGCGCCTGCAGTTCCGCCTCGCCCAGGTCGAGCAGCGCCTGCACATTCTCGATGGCCTGCTGATCGCCTATCTGAACCTCGATGAGGTGATCCGCATTCTGCGCACGGAGGAAAAGCCCAAGCCGGTGCTGATGGCCCGTTTCCAGCTTTCCGATGCCCAGGCTGAGGCGATTCTGGAAACCAAGTTGCGCCATCTGGCGCGGCTGGAGGAAATGAAGCTGCGCGGCGAGCAGGACGAACTGCGCCGTGAACAGGAGCGGCTGTTGCAGTGGCTGAGTTCGGAAAAGCGGCTGAAGGCGCTGATCCGCAAGGAGATTCAGGACGATGCCCAGCGCTATGCCGATCCGCGCCGCTGTCCGCTGGTCGAACGGCGGCCGGCGCAGGCGCTGGATGAAAACAGTTTGGCGCCGAGCGAGCCGATGGTGGTGGTGCTGTCGCAAAAGGGCTGGGTGCGTGCCGCCAAGGGTCGCGAGATCGACGCCACCGCGCTGAGTTACAAGTCGGGCGATGGCTTCCTGGCTCAGGCGCAGGGCCGCAGCAGCCAGTCAGCGCTGTTCCTCGACAATACCGGCCGCGCCTATAGCCTGCCGGTGGCCGGGCTGGCCTCGGCGCGCGGCTATGGCGAACCGCTGACCGGCAAGCTCAGTCCGCCGGATGGTGCTTATTTCGTGAGCGTTCTGCTGGGCAATGCCGAGGATCTCTACCTGCTGGCCACCGATGCCGGCTATGGTTTCCTGTGCACGTTTGATGAACTGCTTAGTCGCAACAAGTCCGGCAAGCTGGTGCTGAGCGTGCCGGAGGGCGCGAACATCATGCCGCCGCTGCTGGTGAGCGATCTGGACGGCGGGCAACTGGTGGCCTTGAGCAGTGGCGGGCGCTTGCTGCTGTTCCCGGTCAAGGAGTTGCCGCGTCTGACCAAGGGCAAGGGCAACCGAATCCTGGATCTGCCCGGAGAGGAACGGCTGCAGGCCCTGCTGCTGTTGCCGCCGGGGCGCGGTCTGGTGTTGACCTCGGGCAAGCGTGATCTGAACCTGAAGCCGGCTGATCTGGGCGGCTATGCCGGTGAGCGTGGCCGGCGCGGCAAGCCGCTGCCGCGCGGCTATCAGCGGGTGGATGCCATCGCAGTGGGGAGCTGAGCTGAAGCGTCTATCCAAAGCCGACACGCACCGCCAGTCGCCAGTAGGATCACACCGCTGCACGCACTGCTTGTCCGTCTAGCGCCCGGAAGGCCTCGGCGTGACCGATCGGGTCTGCCACCACCACAGCCGATAGCCGAGCAGCGCGGCCAGAAGGCCGCCATACAGCAGGGGCTCGCGCAGGTCCGCTTTCACCAGCCAGGCGTAATGCAGCACGCCCAGGATCGCGGCCAGGTAAATCAATCGATGCAGGCGCTGCCAGTGGCGTCCCAATCGGCGGATCATGCCGTTGGTGGATGTGATGGCCAGCGGGATCAGCAGCACGAACGCAGCAAAGCCGACGGTGATATACGGTCGCTTGGCGATGTCGGTGACGATTGCCGTCCAATCGAAGAACTGATCGAACACCAGATAGACCGTAAAATGCAGGCCGACATAGAAAAAGGCAAACAGGCCCAGCATCCGCCGGTATTTCTGTACGCCAGTCCAGCCGCTCAGACGGCGCAGCGGCGTGATCACCAGGGTCAGCAGCAGAAAACGCAGGCTCCAATCGCCGGTGGCATGGCTGAGCGTTTCCACCGGATTGGCGCCCAGGCGCCCCTGACTGCCCAGCCACAGCAGCCAGGCCAGCGGCAGCAGACTGGCGATGAACAGCAGCGGCTTGCCGGGATGGAACCGGCGGCGGACGGGAGATGGGCGGGCAGGGCGCATGGCAGTGATCCGATGGCGGCATGGCGTTAAAGGGGGTTCCAGGCGATAGGGTGACACACCTGCGCAAAGTTCCCCGGAACGGCACGCGCAAAAAAAAGCCGGAGACAT
>DAITNL010000087.1:0-12540 GCA_036834665.1 Candidatus Competibacteraceae bacterium
GGCGATAGGGTGGCACACCTGCGCAAAGTTCCCCGGAACGGCACGCGCAAAAAAAAGCCGGAGACATGCGGCTCCGGCAAACAACCACCAAAGGAAGGTGTGGAGAAGAACAACATCTGAACGATGTCGTCCATAGGCTAAGAGAATTTGTTGCGGTGCGTCAAGAAATTTATGTCGCGCAAAAAAAAGCCGAAACGGCTTGCGCGTCTCGGCTAAAGAACCACCAAAGGAGGATTGGAGGACACAACATTCACGATGAATGTTGCAATGCAGTATAGGGGCTGCTGCTGTATTGCGTCAAGCCTGAAGCGGTGGTTTCGGCATAAGCTGAATAACCCTTTATTCTTTCCAGTTAAGCGATTGCTCCTGCGCCATTCACTTCCCGACAAAATGATCTAGCTTTAGTTGTTGACTGGGCGTGAAAAGCACGCGCGCCACCCTCCATCGCCCGGGCTGCCGCGTCGCGAATCCTGCAAAACGCCAGGCTCTCGCCCATACTTTCCGGACACTACGATAACGACCCTGCCGGCAAGTACCGGTATGACTCCACTGGCTGGAGCAACCGGTTGCCCGTGCCCATCAGACGCTTGCTAAAGAGACATGCGATGACCGAAAAACCGATCAACATGACGCGCCCGCTGGATCTGACGCATGAAAAGCGCAACATCGGTCCACAGCGCATCCAGCGGCCGACCTACGTTGACCTGCTGCCAACCTGCAACAATGCCTGTCCGGCTGGCGAGAATATCCAGGCTTGGCTGACACATGCCCAGGCTGGCCGCTTCAAGGACGCCTGGCAAAGCCTGACCGAAAACAATCCGCTGCCCGCCATTCATGGCCGCGTGTGCTATCACCCCTGCGAGAATGCCTGCAATCGCGGCAAGCTGGATTCCTCGGTCAGTATCCATGCGGTGGAGCGCTTCCTGGGCGATCTGGCGCTGGAAGAAAACTGGCAGTTTGAGATCAGCGCCGCGCCTACCGGCAAGCGGGTGCTGGTGGTCGGTGCCGGCCCGAGCGGCCTGTCCGCCGCCTATCACCTGGCGCGGCTCGGCCACACGGTCGAAATTCACGAAGCCGGGCCACTGGCCGGCGGCATGATGCATTTTGGCATTCCCTCCTATCGCCTGCCGCGCGACGTGCTCGACGCCGAGATCAAGCGCATCGAGAACATGGGCGTGCGCATCGTCCTGAACCACCGGGTTGATGATCTGCTGGCGGAAAAGGCGGCCGGCCATTTTGACGCTCTGTTCGTCGCCGTCGGCGCACACATCAGCAAGCGCACCGAGATTCCCTCGCGCGATGCCGGCAAGATGCTCGACGCCATCGGCTTCCTCAAGGATGTCGAAACCGGCAACGCGCCCAAGCTGGGTCGGCGGGTCGCGATCTACGGCGGTGGCAATACCGCGATGGACGCCGCCCGGGTCGCCAAGCGCCTCGGCTATGAACCGCTGATCATCTATCGCCGCGACCGCGAGCACATGCCGGCGCATGATTTCGAGGCCACCGAGGCGCTGGAAGAGGGCGTCAAGATCCACTGGCTGCGCACCATCAAGAACATCGATGAAACCACCTT
Organism: Candidatus Competibacteraceae bacterium; assembly: GCA_036834665.1. Taxonomy (GTDB): domain Bacteria; phylum Pseudomonadota; class Gammaproteobacteria; order Competibacterales; family Competibacteraceae; genus RXIX01. The sequence goes on from DAITNL010000087.1 coordinate 1,574, forward strand.
CACCGTCGAGATCATGGAGGTGGACGAAAAGGGCCGCCCGCAGCCGACCGGCCAGTTCGAGACTCTGGAGGCCGACGCGCTGATCATGGCGCTCGGCCAGGACGTGGACACCAGTTTCCTGCGTCAGGTGCCTGGCCTGGCCTTCAAGGATGATGGCGTGGTGGTGGTTGATGACACGCTGATGACCGGCTATCCGGGGCTGTTTGCCGGCGGCGACATGGTGCCCTCCGAGCGCACCGTCACTATTGGCGTCGGCCACGGCAAGAAGGCCGCCCGGCACATCGACGCCTGGCTGCGCGGCGAGCGCTACGCTAAAACAGCCAAGCATGCCCTGGCCACCTTCGACAAGCTGCATGTCTGGTACTACACCGATGCCGCCCAGCGTCCGCAGGGTCATCTGGATTTGAAGAAACGGGTCAGCGGCTTTGAGGAAGTGGTCGCCGGCCTGAACCAGCAGGAAGCGCTCTATGAAGCCAAGCGCTGCCTGTCCTGCGGTAATTGCTACGAATGCGACGGCTGCTACGGCGCCTGTCCCGAGGACGCCATCATCAAGCTCGGTCCGGGCCTGCGCTACCGCTATAACTACGATCTGTGCACCGGCTGCGCGGTGTGCTTCGAGCAGTGCCCCTGCCATGCCATCGACATGATTCCCGAGCCGCCGACCGGCACGGAACCCTAGATTAGAACCGGGTGGCATGCCGCCGCGACCGCATATAGAAAAAACCACTGCCTGCCGCACGGAGCGGGCCAAGAGAGAAGCGCAATGACTGAACGGCAATTCACGACCATCGATGGCAACGAGGCTGCTGCCTATGTCGCCTATCGCGTCAATGAAGTCTGTGCCATCTATCCGATCACGCCGTCCTCGACCATGGGCGAGCTGGCCGACCAGTGGGCTTCGGAAGGAATCCGCAACATCTGGGGCAGTGTGCCGCTGGTGATGGAAATGCAAAGCGAGGCCGGTGCCGCCGGTACCGCGCATGGCGCCCTGCAAACCGGTGCGTTGACCACCACCTTCACCGCGTCGCAGGGGCTCATGCTGATGATCCCCAACATGTACAAGATCGCCGGCGAGCTGACCTCGGCGGTGTTCCATGTCGCGGCGCGTTCGCTGGCCACTCAGGGCCTGTCGATCTTCGGCGATCATCAGGATGTGATGGCGGTGCGCCCGACCGGCTTCTGCCTGCTGGCCTCGGGTTCGGTGCAGGAAGCGCACGACATGGCCCTGATCGCCCAGGCGGCCACGCTGGAAGCGCGGGTGCCGTTCATCCACTTCTTCGACGGTTTTCGCACCTCGCACGAAGTCAACAAGCTCACCCTGCTGACCGATGACGAACTGCGGGCGATGATCCGCGACGATCTGGTGCTGGCCCATCGCGCCCGCGCCCTGAATCCGGACCGGCCCTTCATCCGCGGCACCGCGCAGAACCCGGACACCTATTTCCAGAGCCGCGAGGCCTGCAATCCGTTCTATCTGCAGGTACCGGGGATTGTCGAAGCAGCGATGGACAAGTTCGCCGACCTGACCGGGCGCCGCTATCGTCTGTTTGATTATTTCGGCGCGCCGGATGCCGAGCGGGTGATCATCCTGATGGGATCGAGCGCCGAGACCGCCCGCGAAACCGTCGATTATCTCAACGCCCGTGGCGAGCGCCTCGGCGTGCTGCAGGTCCACCTGTTCCAGCCGTTCTCGGCCCGGCACTTTCTCGCCGCACTGCCGGCCAGCGTCAAGGCCATTGCCGTGTTGGACCGCACCAAGGAACCCGGCTCCACCGGCGAGCCGATGTACCTCGACGTAGTCAACACCCTGCTGGAAGCGCATGACGCGGGCACCCTGCCGATGCCGGCCCTGCCCCGGATAATCGGTGGCCGCTACGGGTTGTCGTCAAAGGAATTCACTCCGGCGATGGTCAAGACGGTGTTCGAAGAACTCGCCAAGGCCAGGCCCAAGAATCATTTCACCGTCGGCATCGTCGATGACGTGACCCACAGCAGTCTGGAGGTCGACCCGAGCTTCATTATTGAGTCCGACCAGGTGGTACGGGCGATGTTCTTTGGCCTTGGCGCCGATGGCACGGTCGGCGCCAACAAGAACTCGATCAAGATCATCGGCGACGACCCCGAATTTCATGCCCAGGGCTATTTCGTCTACGACTCGAAGAAATCCGGCTCACAGACCGTTTCACACCTGCGCTTCGGGCCCGATCCGATCCGCTCGCCCTATCTGGTGCAGTCGGCCAACTTCATCGGCTGCCATCAGTTCAACTTCCTCGATCGCGGCGATGTGCTCAAGCGGGCCGCGCCGGGCGCGGTGGTGCTGCTCAACACCAGCCCGCATGAACCGGAAGAGGCCTGGGATCGTATGCCGCGCCCGGTGCAGGAAGAGATTATCGCCCGACAACTGGAGGTCTACGGCATCAATGCCGAGAAGGTGGCCCGCGACAATGGCATGGGTACGCGCATCAACACCATCATGCAGACCTGTTTCTTCGCCATTTCCAAGGTGCTGCCGCGCGACAAGGCGATTGAGAAAATCAAGTATTCGATCAAGAAGACCTACGCCCGCAAGGGCGAGGAAGTGGTGCGCAAGAACTTCGAGGCGGTGGACAACACCCTGATCAACCTGCGCCTGATCAAGGTGCCGGCCGAGGCCACCAGCACCCGCGAGCTGCCGCTGACCGTGCCGGCCAATGCGCCCGAGTTCGTGCAGAAGGTCACGGCGATGATGATGGCCGGGCGCGGCGACGAGCTGCCGGTCAGCGCCCTGCCGGTGGACGGCACCTATCCCAGCGCCACTACGCAATGGGAAAAACGCAATATTTCCAACTTCGTACCGATCTGGGAGCCGGATATCTGCATTCAGTGCGGCAACTGCAGCATGGTCTGCCCGCACGGCGTGATCCGCTCCAAGTTCTACCACGAAGCCAATCTGGAAAGTGCGCCCCCGGCGTTCAAGACCGCGCCGATCGACGCGCGCGGCTTTCCCGAGATCCGCTACACCCTGCAGGTGTATCTGGAAGACTGCACCGGCTGTGGCCTGTGCGTGGAGGTCTGCCCGGCCAAGAGCAAGGAAAAAGTCGGCCACAAGGCGATCAACATGGCGCTCAAGGAACCGGTGCTGGACAAGGAACGCAGCAATATCAGCTTCTTTGAAACCCTGCCAGAGGTGGATCGTGGCCGGGTGGACTTCTCGACCGTGCGCGGTGTGCAATTCCTGCCGCCGCTGTTCGAGTTCTCCGGAGCCTGCGCCGGTTGCGGCGAGACCCCCTATGTCAAGCTGTTGTCGCAACTGTTTGGTGACCGGCTGCTGGTCGCCAATGCCACTGGCTGTTCGTCGATCTACGGCGGCAACCTGCCCACCACACCCTGGTCGGTGAATCACGAAGGCCGCGGCCCGGCTTGGTCAAACTCACTGTTTGAGGATAACGCCGAGTTTGGCCTTGGTTTCCGCCTGACCGCCGACAAACACCTGACCTATGCCCACGAGCTGTTGCAGGCGCTGGCCGGGCGGATCGGCGCGGATCTGGTGGATGACATCATCCAGGCTGAGCAGATCACCGAACTGGACATTCGCCGCCAGCGGGGCCGGGTGAACGAACTGAAGCAGCACCTGTCAGCGATGGATGATCCGCGCGCGCGTCATCTGCTGGCGATTGCCGATCAGCTGGTGCGGCGCAGCGTGTGGATCGTCGGTGGCGACGGCTGGGCCTATGACATCGGCTCGTCGGGTGTCGATCACGTGCTGGCCAGTGGCCGCGATGTGAACATCCTGGTGCTCGATACTGAAGTCTATTCCAACACTGGCGGGCAGATGTCCAAGTCGACGCCGCTGGGCGCGGTGGCCAAGTTCGCCGCTGCGGGCAAGCAGGTCGGCAAGAAGGATCTGGCCCTGCAGGCGATTTCCTACGGCAACGTCTATGTGGCGCGTATCGCCCTCGGTGCCAACCCGCAGCAGGCCCTGCTGGCCTTCCGCGAGGCCGAAGCCTATAACGGCCCGTCGCTGATCCTCGCCTATAGCCACTGCATCGCCCACGGCATCAATATGCAGCGTGGCCTTGACCAGCAACATCTGGCGGTGGAGAGCGGGCACTGGCCGCTGGTCCGCTACAACCCGGCGGTGCGTGCCTCCGGGGAAAATCCGTTCATCCTTGATTCGGGGCGGCCGAAGGTGCCGCTTAAGGCCTATGCCTATAACGAGGTGCGCTACAAGGTGCTGACCCACACCAATCCGCGTGAAGCTGAACACCTGATGGATCTGGCGCAGCAGGCCATCAATCAGCGCTGGTCGGTGTACGAGGAAATGGCAGCCCGGGGCGGCGCGGTGTTTCACCCGCAGTTCAAATCCTAAGGCGCGTGGCGGCTCCGTACCTGCCGGAGCCGCCGGCATTCTGCACCAAAAATAAGGAATCACCATGGATTTACGAACCACTTACATGGGGATGGAACTGCAGCATCCCATCGTGGCATCGGCGTCGCCGCTGTCGGGGAGCGTGGCCAGCATCAAGCGCCTGGAAGATGCCGGCGCTGCGGCTGTGGTCCTGTTCTCGCTGTTCGAGGAGCAGCTCAAGCACGAGAGCGCGGCGCTGGAATACCTGATGACTGCCGGCACCGAGAGCTTCGCCGAATCGCTCAACTACTTTCCGGAAGTGGATGATTACACCGTCGGCCCGGATCGTTATCTGGAACTGGTGCGGCAGGCCTCCGAGGCGGTTGATATCCCGATCATCGCCAGCCTCAACGGCATCACCAACACCGGCTGGATTGAATACGCCCGCTTGATGCAGGAAGCCGGCGCCCGTGGCATTGAACTGAACATCTATTACATTCCTGCCGATCTGACCACCAGTGGCCGCGAAGTCGAGCAGCGCTATATCGAGATCGTCAAGGCGGTCAAGGCTGCGGTCAGCATTCCGGTAGCGGTCAAGCTCAGCCCGTTTTTCAGCGCCATCGGTTCCATGGCCAAGGCCCTCGACGAGGCCGGCGCCGATGCTCTGGTGCTGTTCAACCGCTTCTATCAGCCTGATTTCGATCTGGATAAGCTGGATGTAGTGCCCAATCTGCAACTGAGCACGCCGGATGAGATTCGCCTGCCGCTGCTGTGGATCGCGGTGCTGCATGGCAAGCTGCGTGCTTCACTGGGCGCTACGCGCGGCGTGCATAGCCCGGTGGAAGTGGTCAAGTACCTGATGGCGGGCGCCGATGCGGTGATGACCACCTCGGCGCTGCTCAAGCATGGCGTCGATTACCTGGGTACGCTGCGCGAAGGCCTGCGCACCTGGATGGAGATGCGCCGCTATGGCTCGGTGGCGCAGATGAAGGGTTCGATGAGTCAGCGTAATGTTTCTGACCCGACTGCCTTTGAAAGGGCCAATTACATCAAGACCCTGGAGAGCTATAAGGTGGAGCATCGCTAGCCCCGTTCCTCTAGGGTGTGCCTGATCTGATTGACCTCATCTCGCTTGGAGGTCTTACAGGGATCGCCGGAGCGATCCCTTTTTTTATGGCGGTCCGGGGGCAGCAGGGAACGTGCCGCTGGCTGGCTGCTGTGCCGGCTATTTGCTTATTAAAAAACAGGAATTGCCGGTGCCCTAGTTTGGCATCAGAATAAGTGAATAACATTAACACGCGGCCCTGACACCTGTTGAAGAAACCCTATCTTATGTCCGCACTGCCTGCGCTATGCTCGATCCGTCGGGTGAATGGCCTGTTCGCCGCGACCCTGCTGGGCTGGATCGGACTTGGTTTGGCGCTGCTGGCGGGCCCGCGCATTCCGGTTGCCGTGTTGGGATCGGTGGCGCTGCTGCTGATACTGCTGCAGGCCGGTCTGTTTTTGAGTGCGCGGATGCAGGATGCAGCATGTTACCGCGTGCTGCAGGAACAGCGTGTAGCAGATGCCGCTGAGCAGGATCGTCTGCGCCAGAGCGAGCGTCTGTATCGCCTACTCATTGAGAGCCCGCATGATTTATTAGTGGTGCAGGTGGATAACGAGGGGCGGTTCATGTTCGTGAATTCCGTCTATTGCGCGCTGTTTGGTAAAGCCGAGGCTGCTCTGCTCGGTCAGCGCTTCATGCCGCTGATTCACGAGGAGGACCGTGCTGCTACAACCGAGGCGATGCAGGCGCTGTACGCGCCGCCGTATGCCTGCACTCTGGAACAGCGCGCCCTGACCCGCGACGGCTGGCGTTGGCTGAGCTGGTCCGATCAGGCGGTGCGCGACGCACAGGGGCAGGTGGTGGCAATCATCGGTATCGGTCGCGACATCACTGCCCATAAGCAGATTGAGGAGCAGTTGCGGATCAGCGAGGCCCGTCTGAATGAAGCGCAGCGTATCGCTGGTCTGGGCAGTTGGGAATTGAATCTGGAAGACGATACGCTGCACTGGTCGGACGAGGTATTTCGTATTTTTGAGAGGAATCCGCGGCAGGTCACCCCCTCGCTGGCCAATTTTCTGGATGCGATCTATCCCGAAGATCGCGAGCGGGTGCGGCACGCCTACGCCGATTCGATCATGCAGCGCCGGCCCTACGAGATTACCCATCGCCTGCAAATGGACGATGGGCGGATCAAGGTGGTTCAGGAGCGCTGCGAAACCTTCTACAACGCCCAAGGCAAGGCGTTGCGCTCCATCGGCACGGTGCAGGATATCACCCTGCGCACGCAGATCGAGGAACGCCTGCGCCAGGCGGCCACGGTCTTTGCCAGTACCCGTGAAGGCATCCTGATCAGCGACGCCGACAACCGCATCATCACCGTCAACCCGGCTTTCACCACCATCACCGGTTACAGCGAAGCCGAAGTGCAGGGCCAGAATCCACGCCTGTTCGCCTCCGGTCGCCATAGCTATGCCTTTTATGCCGCGATGTGGGCCAGCCTGAACAGCACCGGCTACTGGCAGGGCGAGTTGTGGAACCGGCGCAAGAATGGCGAGGATTACCCTGAGTGGCTGACCATCAGCGTGGTACGTGATGTGGCGGGCAAGATCAGCCATTACATCGCCGTGTTCGCCGATATCACCGAGATCAAGCAATCCCAGGAGCGGCTTGATCACATGGCGCACTACGACACATTGACCGGCCTGCCCAATCGGCTGCTGCTCTGGGATCGGCTGGAGCACGCCATGCAGCGCGCTGCGCGCAACGACCGTCAGGTGGCTGTGCTGTGCCTGGATCTGGACCGCTTCAAGGGCATCAACGAGGGCCTGGGTCATCTGGTCGGTGATGCGCTGCTGAGCCGGGTGGCCGAGCGTCTGGTCGGGGCGGTGCGGCATCAGGATACTGTCGCGCGGTTGAGCGGCGATGAATTCGTGGTGATTCTGGAAGGAATCAACAGCAGTGACGATGCCGCGCACCTGGCGGAAAAGCTGGGGCGGGTGTTGCGCGAGCCGTTCAGCATCGAGGAGCACGAACTCTCGCTGGGCGCGAGTATCGGCATCAGCCTGTATCCCCATGATGGCTGTGGCGCCGATGCGCTGCTCAAGCAGGCCGATGCCGCCATGTATCGTGCCAAGGCCGTTGGTCGCGGCAGTTACCAGTTCTTCTCACAGGACATGACAGCGCAGGCCTTTGAGCGGGTGGTGATGGAAAGTCAGTTGCGGCGCGCGCTCGCCCAGGAGGAGCTGCTGCTGCACTACCAGCCGCAACTTGATCTGGTCACGGGTGCGGTGGTCGGTCTGGAGGCGCTGCTGCGCTGGCAGCATCCCGAGCAGGGTCTGGTGCCGCCGGGACGCTTTATTCCGCTGGCTGAAGAAACCGGCCTGATTACGCCGATGGGTGAGTGGGTACTGCGCACGGCCTGTGCCCAGGCGCAGGCCTGGCGTCAGGCCGGGCTGCCGTTTGGGCGGATCGCGGTCAATATCGCCGGGCCACAACTGCAGCGCGAGGGCCTGAGCAATACGGTGCGAGCCGTGCTCGATGAGACGGGCCTACCGCCGGCCTGTCTGGAGCTGGAGATCACCGAGACCCTGGTGATGCGTCAGGTGGAGCGCACCATCGACTGGCTGCAGGCACTGCAGGCGCTGGGCGTGATGCTGGCGATTGACGACTTTGGCACCGGCTATTCCTCGCTGGCGTACCTGAAGCGCCTGCCGGTGGATAAACTGAAGATTGATCGCAGCTTTGTGCGTGATTTGCCCGGAGATGAGAACGACGCTGCGATTGCCCGCGCGGTCATTGCGCTCGGGCATAGCATGCGCCTGACGGTGATCGCCGAGGGCGTGGAAACGGTGGCGCAACGTGATTTCCTGCGCGAGTCGGGCTGCAATCAGGTGCAGGGCTTTTTGTACAGCCGGCCCTTGCCTGCCGTCGAGGCGGAAGCGTTTCTGCGCGCGGCGGCGATATCGCAGGCGACGGTCGAGACGGTTTAGGGACGCCGGGCGCGCACTTGCCCGCTGTGGCGTGTTGTGCGATTTTGCGCCCTCTTTTGATCCTTACCGGATCGGGTCGCGGTGCAGGCGGCCGGGCCGGTCGCCCGCAGGGAGTGTGTATGCTGATCCATCCTGATTTTGATCCCGTCGCGTTCAGCCTCGGCCCGCTGCATGTGCGCTGGTATGGCCTGATGTATCTGCTGGGTTTCCTGGTCGGCTGGGCGCTGGGCCGCTATCGCGTCAGGCAGCCGGGTTCCGGCTGGACCGCCGAGCAGATGGATGATCTGGTGTTCTATATCGCGCTCGGGGTGATTCTCGGCGGTCGCGTCGGCTACATCCTGTTCTACGGCTTTGCCGGTGTCCTGCATGATCCGCTGCTGCTGTTTCGCATCTGGGAAGGGGGCATGTCCTTCCACGGCGGTTTTCTCGGCGTGCTGCTGGCGGTGCTGCTGTTTGCCCGCAAGTATCAGAAAGGCTTCTGGAGCACGATGGATTTTGTCGCGCCGCTGATTGCACCGGGGCTGCTGTTTGGGCGTATCGGCAATTTCATCAATGGCGAATTGTGGGGCCGGGTCACCGATCTGCCCTGGGGCATCGTGTTTCGCCAGACCGGTGATGGCCTGCCGCGCCATCCCTCGCAGCTATATGAAGCGGCGCTGGAGGGCGTGGCGCTGTTCGTGATCGTCTGGCTGTTCTCGGCCAGGCCGCGGCCGACCATGGCGGTTTCCGGCGTGTTCGCGCTCGGCTATGGCGTGTTCCGCTTCCTGGTGGAGTTGGTGCGCCAGCCGGATCCGCAATTGGGTTATCTGGCGTTTGGCTGGCTGACCATGGGGCAACTGCTGTCCTTGCCCCTGGTCGCGGTAGGCGTGATTCTGTTGACGCTGGCCTATCGGCGCCCGGCACGCTGAACGTGGCTGCGGGCGCCTGCAGCGGTTGCCTCAGTCGGCGTAGCGGTAGGTGATGGTGACATTCTGCACGCTGCGATTGGCATCCAGCAGATTCGAAGCGCCGCGATAGGACAGTAGCCGGCGCGTGTCCCGGTCATAGCGCACATCCAGCCGGGGCGCAAACAGGCGCAGCAGCCAGCTGTCGGCCTCAATGCTGAAGGCTGCTATGTGCGGTTCACCCGGCGTATCCAGCCGGCGGATGCGGAACACGAAGTCGCGTCCTTCCAGCGGCACCAGGAAGCGCACCTGCTGCACCGCCGCGCCGGTGGCCAGTTCATCGAGGTGATCGCGCAGGTACATGTGCAGGCCCTGCCCGGTCACCATGCCATCTTCCAGACGCAGCATGTCCTGCTGCACCGGCGCATCCTGATCGGCACGGCCATAGATCTTGACCCAGTTGCCATCGACAAAGGTGCCGTCCTGACGGCCGGAGCGGCGGTCCTCGAAGGAATAGCTCGGCATATAGCGATTGTGGGTGAAGTTGGACGTCAGGACCGCGATTTCCTGACCGCTGGCATCGCGATAGCGGGTTTCGTTGCGATGCGGACGACCATCTTCATAGATCATGCGGTGTTCCTCGGTGTAGGCGATTTCACCGCGCTCATTGCGGGCGATGCCCTGGAACACTTCTTCCTGGCGACCACCGACCATGGCCCAGGCGGGCAGGGCAGCATCGGCCAGCAGCAGCATGCCGCAGGTGGCGGCGTTCAGATATTTGTGCATTTTCGGGAGCGTCATTGGTTCTGGCCCTCCTGTCCCGGTTAAAACGAATAGCTACCGCAACAGACCGGCGATCACCGGCGAGGTTCAGCCCTTGATCCGCTCAAAGCCGGCCAGTGCTTCGGCGCGGCTGGCGGCGAAATCGATCACGGGACGCGGATAGGTCCCGCTAGCACTGTGTGCTGCCGGCAGCCACTGGCGGACAAAGGCACCGTCCGGATCGAACTGCTCGGCCTGACGCAGCGGATTGAAGATGCGGAAATAGGGCGCAGCATCGGTGCCACAGCCGGCAGTCCACTGCCAGCCCAGGCTGTTACTGGCCAGATCGGCATCGACCAGCGTATCCCAGAACCAGCGCGCGCCTTCCTGCCAGGGAATGCGGCAGTTCTTGACCAGGAACGAGGCCACCAGCATGCGCACGCGATTGTGCATCCAGCCGCTGTGCCACAGTTGCCGCATCCCGGCATCGATCAGCGGATAGCCGGTCTGGCCCTGCTGCCAGGCCTGCAACAGTTCGGCGTAATCGGTGCGCCACGGATAAGCGGCAAAGCGCGCCTGCAAGGGCTGATCGGTGGTATGCGGCCAGTGGTACAGCACATGGTGGGCGAATTCGCGCCAGCCGATTTCACGCAGGAAGGTGGCCGCGCCCTGGAACGACAGAGGATCGCCGCCGCTGGCCATGGCCACCGCTGCCCAGACCTGTCGCGGACTGATTTCGCCAAAATGCAGATGCGGCGACAGCCGCGACACGCCAGCCCGTCCCGGCCAGTCGCGCCCTTGCGCATAGTCCATCAGGCCCGCAGCGCAGAACCGGTCGAGTTGCGCCAGCGCGCCAGTCTCGCCCACCTGCCACGCGGCGGCTAGACCCGTATCCCAGCGGATGCGCGGCAGCAGATCCAGCGCACCCAGCGGCAGCGAGTCCGGCCAATGTTCGGGGG
>DAITNL010000088.1:0-12453 GCA_036834665.1 Candidatus Competibacteraceae bacterium
CCGGCCAGCGCCGCAAGCAAGGTGGTCTTGCCAGCGCCATTCGGCCCGATCAGCGCCAGCAGTTGTCCAGCGGCGACGTGCAGCGAGACGCCATCCACCACGGTTCGCTCACCCAATTTGACGCGAATCCGGTCCGCTTCCAGCAGCAGGTTCATGACAGGTTTCGCCGCCCGCGCAGCAGCAGATGCAGGAAGAACGGTGCACCGAGCAGCGCGGTGACGACGCCCAGCATCAATTCCTGCCGGGTCGGCAGCAGACGCACCAGCAGATCCGCCGCCAGCAGCAGCACCGCCCCGGCCAGCGCACTCGGCAGCAGCAGCCGTCCCGGTTGATAACCCAGCCAGGGCCGCAGCAGATGCGGCGCAATCAGACCGATGAAGCCAATCGCACCGGTCGCCGCCGTAGCTGCACCTACCGCCAGCGCCGTACCGCCGATCACCCGGGCGCGCAGGCCATTGAGACCAATGCCGAGGCTTTGCGCGGCCTCCTCGCCCAGCGTCAACGCATCCAGACCGCGCCCCGTGCTCAGCAGCAGCAGAACGCCGCTGATGATGAACGGCGCTGCCAGGGTCACATCCTCCAGGCCACGGTCGCGCAGCGAACCGAGCAGCCACAGCACCATTTCGCTCAGCGCCAGCGGATTAGGCGCCAGGTTCAGCGCCAGTGAGGTCAAGGCCACCGCCAGACTGGAAACCGCCACCCCGGCCAGGATCAGGCCCAGCGGACTCGGATCGCGCGTCGCTAGCAGGGCCAGGCTCAAGGTCGCCAGCAGCGCCCCGCCCAACGCACACAGCGGCAGCGCCCAGGCCGAGATCTGCGCCAGACCAAAGTACAGCGCCAGCACCGCGCCCAGTCCGGCGCTGGCGGATACGCCGAGAATGCCCGGCTCAGCCAGCGGATTGCGCAGCAGGCCCTGCAGCGCCGCACCGCTCAGGCCCAGCGCCGCACCGACCAGCAGCCCGAGCAGCACCCGGGGCAGGCGAATATCGAACACGATCACCGCCAAGCGTTCATCACCGCCGAACAGCCCGCTCAGCACCTGCCCCGGACTCAGCGGCAATTGGCCCAGCAGCAGCCCGGCCAGCGCCAACACCAGCAGCAGCGCTGCCAATCCAGCGATGATGCGCCGGTCCTGATCCCGATCCTGTGTGGCACTATGGCTCATGGTTTTCCGATGCCTTCTCCAGTCGGGAGAGGGTCTGGGTCCGCAGGCAGATGCGCGGCGATATAGGTCGCAGCTTCGGCCAGAAACCAGCCGCTACAGCTCCAGTAGCGATCCGGCACGGCAATCACCGGGCGCTGTGCCAGCAGGCGGCGGAACACCGGATGCCGGGCGAAGGTCATGCGCCGGCTCTCGCCGCCCTGATCGAAAAAGCCCAGCACCAGCAGATCCGGGCGGACATCGACCAGCCGTTCCAGATCCAGCCCGACCCAGCCGCGCAGACCCAGTTCCGTGGCCTGATTGCGCGTCCCGGCAGCCTGCAACACGGTGTCGATGAAGGTGCCGCTGCCAGCGCTGGCGCCATCGGGCGGAAATAGGCAGCCAGCGGTTCCGGGCCACGCCGCTGGGCATTTTTCACCGCCAGCGCCGCCAGCCGCGCCTGCATCTCGGCAATGCGCGCTTCACCCTGTTGTGGGCGGCCCAGGGCAGCGGCAATGCTGCGCGTGGTGTTGGCGATGTCGTCCCAGCTGTTGGGCAGCGGGATCGACACCACCCGCACCCCAAGCCGGTCGAGGCGCGCGGCGGTTTGCAGCGGCATCCAGCGATCGGTCAACACCACTTCGGCGCGCAGCGCGATCAGTTCCTCGCTGGAACCACGATGCGCCGGATAAGCGGTGGCCTCGGCGGCGAACAGCGACTGGCGCGGATCGCGGGCATCGGCGGACACGGCGACGATCTGTTCCGGTGCGGCCAGTCCCAGCAGGTACTGGTCGGCGCACAGGGTCAGCGACGCCGCCCGCGGCAGCGCTGCCGCAGCCACGCCCGGCGTCAGGGCCAGGCTCAAGGTCGCCAGCAGCAGACCCGTCCAGTACCGGCATCGCGTCGCCATGCCGAGCCGCGACCTAGAACTGATAGCGGGCGCCGACATACACCCCGCGCTCGGTGCCGGAATAGCCGAGCACCTGCTCGTAGTCCTCGTTGAACAGGTTGTCGACCCGCCCGTAGAGCTGCCATTGCTTGTCGACCTGATAGCGCGCCGCCAGATTGACCACGGTGTAGCTGGATAGCGTCACCGGGTAGCTGATGAAGGTGATCGGATCGAAGGCCAGATCAGTGGATGAGCCGCTGTACTGCACCGCCAGATTGAAGTTGGCGCGCTGCTCGAAGGCGCTGTAGTTGAGGTTGAGGCTGGCCTGATTGCGCGGCCGGCGGATCAGTTCCTCGCCCTGCGGGTCCTCGGTGTCGGTGTAGGTGTAGGCGATCGTCGCGCTCAGATCCTCGCTGAGCGTGGCATTGGCGCTCAGTTCGACGCCGCGACTGGTGCTTTCACCGGGCAGGTTGATCACCGAGCGCCCGGCGCCGACGATGATGTTGTCGATCTGATTATTGAACAGGGTCAGGTCGAAGCGCAGCCGGCGATCCAGCAGGTTCTGTTCCCAGCCGATATCGTAGCCGGTGCTTTCTTCCGGCTGCAGGTTGGGATTGCCCTGGAAATCGCCGGAAAAGCCGTACAGCTCGATCAGGGTCGGGTTCTTGACCGCAGTGCCGTAGCTGCCGTGCAGGCGGCCACCGATATCCGGCCAGCGGTAGGCAGCGGTCAGACGGTAGGTGTTGGCGTCGGCAAAGCGGTCGTTGAAATCGCGGCGGATGCCGGCGGTCAGGAACAACTGTTCATCGAGACCAAGTCCATAGTTGAAGCCGACGCCGGTGTTGTGGATCGAGTTGCTGGCGAAATAGCTGTTGGTGGCTTCGTCTTCCTTATCCTTGACCAGGAAAGTGAAGGTGTGCGCGGCGTCGGCGCTGTTGAGAAAGTAGTTGCTCTGGTAGTCGAGCTGGTTGGATGAGGTGCTACCGTCGAAGGTCTCCAGCCCGGAGCTGTAGGTCTTGCCGTCCAGGTCATAGCGCCCGATGCCGAGCAGGTGCTGCCAGGCGCCATCGAACATCGTGTACTTACCCTGCAGGCGCACCAGGTTCTGGCGATTGTCGGCGTATTCGTCGCTATCGGTGACCGGCCGCACATCGCCACCGAAGAAGGCGTCGAAGTCGTTGCGGCTGTCGGTATAGCGCTCGATCAGATTCAGCTCCAGATCGCTGCTTGGCCGCAGGTTGCCCTTGAACTGCACGGTGCCGACCCGTGCACCATCGTCTTCGCTGTTGCCGCGCCATGCGCTGCCCGAGGACCAGCCATCGGTATTCAGCCAGGTGCCGCTGAGCAGAGCATCGTAGTTGTCGCCACTGCCGCCGAGGCTGGCGCTGCCCTGCCAGGTGGCGAAGCTGCCGCCTTCGAGCTGGGCGCTGGCCTGCAGCGGACGCTCGGCGCGCCGGGTGATGATGTTGATCACGCCACCGATGGCCGCGCTGCCCCAGAGCACGCTTTGCGGCCCGCGCAGCACTTCGATGCGCTCGATTTCCAGGTTGAGCAGGCTGCTGAAGTCAAACGCGCCGCCGTCGGGATTGTTGACCTCGACGCCGTCGATCAGCACCAGGGTCTGGTTGGCCTGCGCACCGCGCAGATAGACCTCGGTGATGCCGCCCGCGCCACCGCTGTGATTGACCGTGGCGCCGGGCACGTCGCGCAGGGCGTCGGCGACCACGCGAATTTGCCGCTGCTGCAGTTCCTCGGCGCTGATCACGCTGATGGCGCTGCCGACCTGTTCAATCGGCGTGGGTACGCGGGTAGCGGTGACCACCAGTTCGGGCAGTTCGTCCTGGGCGAGCGCGGCGGGCGCGGCCAGTACTGCCAGCAGGGTGCTGGCCAGGGTCGGCAGGGTGCGGAGCAGGTGCGGGTGGTGCGAGTGATGCGTGTTCATGTTGGCGAATGCGCTTCCTGTTCATGGAGGGAATGAACCGTTACCGGTTCTTCGTCCGCTGGAAAACGCGCGATCGCGCTAGGGTGAGACCAGGAGTCTCAAAGGACGTGGACGAGCCCGCACGCGGCGGGACCGCCCGGCCTGCCGCTGGCGAGCGCTCGGTTTCCCGCATCGCCAAACGGTGGACCGTCCCGCCGGAAATACCCGTCCGGCGGCTAGGCGATGACTGAGACGGCAGGTCTCCTGGCTGGCGGGTCATTACCGTGCGTTCAGCCTTCCCAGTTGCCCAGTGGCTTTGTTTGAACGCCGGCTCGCCGCTCACAGTTGCGGGATCAGCCGCGAATCCGCTCCATTACGTCGGTGCGCTTCGCGTTCCCTTTTCATCCCCCGAGGGGGAACCGTCCTGCATATAGATTAACGTTGTAGGGGAATTGCTGGCAAATCGGCGCCGGCCTGCTGGGCGCGCTCAGCGGCCTTGGCCTGTTCCCACAGCGCATCCATTTCCGCCAGCGTCGATTCGGCGGGCGTGCGGCCACGTGCGGCCAGCCCGTGTTCAACCTGACGGAAGCGGCGCTCGAACTTGGCGTTGGTGCCGCGCAGCGCTGCCTCAGGATCGATTTTCAGGTGCCGGGCCAGATTGGCGACCGCGAACAGCACATCGCCGAGTTCATCGGCCAGCCGTTCCGGCGGTGCAGCGGCAGCGATTTCGGCGCGAATCTCCCCGAGTTCCTCCTCGATCTTGGCCAGCACCGGCGCCAGCGTGCCCCAGTCGAACCCGACCCGCGCGGCTTTCCTTTGCAGCTTGGCCGCACGACTCAGCGCCGGCAGCGCCAGCGGCACGCCGTCCAGCACGCCGGTCGGCGCGGTGGTCTTCTCGCTGGCCTTGATCTGTTCCCAGGCAGCGGTCTGTGCTTCGGCGCTGGCGTAACAGGCATCGCCAAAGACGTGTGGATGGCGACGGGTCATCTTCTCGCTGATGGCGTCAGCGATGGCGGCGAAATCAAAGCGGCCTTCCTCACCGGCGATCTGGGCGTAGAACACGATCTGGAACAGCAGGTCGCCGAGTTCTTCGCGCAGTTCGGCCCAGTCCTCGCGGGCGATGGCGTCGGCGACCTCATAGGCTTCCTCCAGAGTGTGCGGCACCAGGCTGGCATAGGTCTGCTGCCGGTCCCAGGGACAGCCGGTGTCCGGATCGCGCAGCCGCGCCATCACGGTCAGTAAGCGTTGCAGTTCCTGCATGCATTCAACTCCTCGGGTGCGGCGCTGTGGGCAAATCCGCGTGCGCTGTGGTGGCAGTTTGCATCGTGGCTGACAGGTTTGGCGGCAGTCTCAGGACTAGAGCCAGGACGCAGCCGGTCGCAACGGCAGGGGCATCAGCGCGGTGGCCGGCGCTTGCCGCTGCCGCAGGGACTGCCCTGGGTGAAAGCGCGCGGTGGCCGGCGTTCCACGGCTGGTTGGCTCGCCGGTTTCGGTGCCGGCTGCACGCGGGCGATGCGCGAGCCATCGGCGCGCGGTGGCAGGCCGCTGTGCTGGGTCAGAATGGTTTGCGGACCGTGCTTGCGCCCGGCGCGCGTGCCCTCGCCACTACCCAGTCCGGTGCCGGCCGGTTGCCAGAGGGGAATCAGGTGGCGCTTGCCGTTGCCGATCAGTTCGGCGCGGCCCATACGCTTGAGCGCTTCGCGCAGCAGCGGCCAGTTTTCGGCATCGTGATAGCGCAGAAACGCCTTGTGCAGGCGGCGCTGCTTGAGGCCCCGGGCGGAAAACACCAGGTCGCCGCGGTCGCGGTGGATGCCCTTCAGCGGATTGCGCCCGCTGTGGTACATGGCGGTGGCCAGCGCCATCGGGCTGGGCAGAAAAGCCTGCACCTGATCGGCGCGGAAGCCATTCTGTTTCAGCCACAGCGCCAGGTTGAGCATGTCTTCATCGGTGGTGCCGGGATGGGCGGCGATGAAGTAGGGGATCAGGTACTGTTCCTTGCCGGCTTCCTGGGAGTATTTATCGAACAGGTCCTTGAAGCGCTCATAGGCGCCCATGCCCGGCTTCATCATGTTCGACAGCGGCCCGGCCTCGGTATGCTCCGGGGCGATCTTCAGATAGCCGCCGACGTGATGGGTCACCAGTTCGCGCACATAGGCCGGATCGCGCACCGCCAGGTCATAGCGCACCCCGGAGGCGATCAGCACCTTTTTCACCCCGGGCAGTTCGCGCGCCTTGCGATAAAGCTGGATCAGCGCTGAATGATCGGTGTTGAGATTTGAACAAATATCCGGGTAGACGCAGGACAGCTTGCGGCAGTTCTTCTCAATGTCGGGCGACTTGCAGGCAATGCGGTACATGTTGGCGGTCGGCCCGCCAAGATCGGAAATCACCCCGGTGAAACCGGGCGTCTTGTCGCGGATCTCTTCGATCTCGCGCAGGATCGAGGCTTGTGAACGCGATTGGATGATGCGGCCTTCATGCTCGGTGATCGAGCAGAAGGTGCAGCCGCCAAAGCAGCCGCGCATGATGTTCACCGAGAAGCGGATCATCTCCCAGGCCGGGATGCGCGCATTGCCATAGGCCGGATGCGGCGCGCGGGCATAGGGCAGGCCAAAGACCCTGTCCATTTCCGCCGTGCTCAGCGGCAGCGGCGGTGGATTCAGCCACAGTTCGCGATCGCCGTGGCGCTGGATCAGGGCGCGGGCGTTGCCGGGGTTGGTCTCCAGGTGCAGCAGGCGCGAGGCGTGCGCATACAGCACCGGATCGCGCTTGACCTGCTCATAGGCCGGCAGGCGGATCACGGTCCTGGCGCGGTCGTGGCGCACGCTGCGCCGTGGCAGCGGTGCCGACGGGGCGCTGCTTGAACGCTGCTGATCCTGGGAAAAAGGATTGGCCGGTGTGGCGGCATAGGGATCGGGATGCGGCGGCACCGGCCCCGGTTGGTCGATCTCGCTGGAGTCGATTTCCAGCCAGCCCTCCGGCAGGCCCCTGACCACGAACGCGGTGCCGCGCAGATCGTGCATATCACGGGGATGCTCGCCCGCGGCGACGCGATGCGCCAGCGCGACCAGGGCGCGCTCGGCATTGCCATACAGCAACAGATCCGCTTTTGCATCCAGCAGCACCGAGCGGCGCACCGTATCCGACCAGTAGTCGTAATGGGCGATGCGGCGCAGCGAGGCTTCGATGCCACCGATGATGATCGGCGCGTCGGGATAGGCTTCGCGACAGCGCTGGCTGTAGACAATCACGGCGCGGTCCGGGCGCTTGCCGCCTGCGTCATCGGGCGTATAGGCGTCGTTGTGGCGCAGGCGCCGATCCGAGGTGTAGCGGTTGACCATCGAATCCATATTGCCGGCGGTGACGCCAAAGAACAGCGCCGGTCGGCCCAGGGCGCGAAACGGTTCGGCAGAAGTCCAGTCCGGCTGGGCGAGAATGCCCACCCGAAACCCCTGCGCTTCCAGCAGGCGGCCAATGATCGCCATGCCAAAACTGGGGTGATCGACATAGGCATCGCCGGTGACCAGGATGATGTCGCAGCAGTCCCAGCCAAGCGTATCCATCTCGGCGCGCGACATCGGCAGGAAGGGCGCAACGCCAAAGCGCGCGGCCCAGTATTTACGATAGGAAAACAGCGGAGTAGCGGTTTGCATGAACATCCGGGCGGCGCGTGGCCGCGTATTCTGAGCAAAGAGGTCGGAAATTATAGCGTTACGGCCTTGCCGTGTCGCGCTCACTCCATGCGGACGCGATACACCTCGGAGAGGGGGATCAGGCGCTGGCGTGCTGCGTCAAGGGCGTTCTGGGTCAGGGGACGCATGCCATCCTGGATCGCCTGGGCCCAGAGCTTGTCGGTGTCGACCGCCTGCAGGATGCACTGGCGCAGGAGCGGAGTCACCTGCAGGAACTCGTAGACCGCCATGCGCCCGTGAAAGCCCAGGTCATTGCAGTGGGAGCAGCCGCCGCCATGATAAAACGTTTCCGCGGCGCTCAGGCCCAGGCTGCGGTGCAGCGCGTCCTGCGGGGGTTCCTCGACCAGGCAGTCGGGGCAGTTCAGGCGTACCAGACGCTGGTTGACCACGCCGAGCAGCGTGGCGTTGATCAGGTAGGGCTCGATGCCCATTTCCAGCAGGCGGGTCACGGTCGCGGCGGCGCTGTTGGTGTGCAGCGTGCTTAGCACCAGATGCCCGGTCAGGGCGCTTTCAACGGCGATCTGGGCGGTTTCGCGGTCGCGGATCTCGCCGATCATGACCACATCCGGATCGTGGCGCAGCACGTTGCGCAGCACCCGGGCAAAGGTCAGGCCGGCCGCCGTATTGACCTGGACTTGCTCGATGCCGGGGACGCGGTATTCAACCGGATCCTCGACGGTGATTATGGAGACATTCTGCTGGATGATCTCCTGCAGCATGCAATACAGCGTGGTTGATTTGCCGCCGCCGGTCGGCCCGGTCACCAGAATCATGCCGCTGCTGCGCTGGATCAATTCCCGGCAGAGATTCAGTTCACGTGGGCGAAAGCCGATGTCATCGAGGTTCTTCAGATTGGCCTGCTTGTTGAGGATGCGGATGGCGACGCTTTCGCCTTCGACGGTGGGCATGATGGACAAGCGCAGATCGACGGTGCTGCCATCGCAGATGATGCGGCTTTGCCCGTCCTGGGGCAGGCGCTTGATGGCGATGTTCATGCCGCCAAGGATCTTCAGGCGGCTGATCACGCCGCGCGCGGTGATCTTGTTGAAGCAGGAGATGTCCACCAGGGTGCCGTCGATGCGAAAAATCAGACTGGCGCCTTCCTCGGTCGGGCGGATGTGGATGTCTGAGGCCCGGCGGCGAATCCCACTCTTGAGCAGATGGTTGACGAAGCGGACGATGGGCTTTTGCTGGCTCAGGCGCTCGGCGATTTGCCGCTCCAGTTCCTGAACGGACGGACTCTCGGGCTCGAAGAGTGCATTGATCGACTCGGTGCTGCTTTCGCTGATGTCGTTTCTGTAGTAGCGGTCAATGGCAGCCAGGATATCGCCGCGCGCGGCGATGACGATTTCGATGGGCTTGCCGGTGACGAACACTAGGGTCTGAATGGCGTCATTGTCGGTAGGGTCGTCCATGGCCACGACGATGCGCTTGCCGTCCAACAGGGCAATCGGCAGCAGCCGGTATTGCCGGGCCAGTTCTTCCGGCAGATAGTTCAGGGCCTGGCTGTCGATATCGAAATCGGCCAGATATACGAACGGCAGCTTGAGCTTTTCCGCCAGCGCCAGATGCAAGTCTTCATCGCTGACGATGCCGCGCTGTTCGAGAATTTCGCCCAGGCGCAGGGTGCGACTGCCTGGATCGAGTACCGGGATCGCTACACTGTTCGGGTTTTCGGGTTTCGGTAGCGCGCTCAGGGCCGGTGGGGCCGACGTGGCTTTTCTGTCCAGCAGATAGCCGACCAGTTCGGAGAGCTGGTGGACAATAAAGGCATGGGACTGTCGGATCGGTATGGCTATGGATGGCATGGGCGTGCAGTGGCATCAGCCGGATGCTGCCGGTGCAGCGGCAGGCGTGGCGCGGGCGGCGATTCTCGCATTCGCTGCGCGCGCAAGCTACTGCGAGATGCGCATACGCGCCCCCATGCTGGCCCTGGCGGCAGGCATGCCTGCCGCTGGATTCAGCAAGAATGCTCAGACTATGGAATCCGTCCCCGCATCCGGTGCACCCAGGGTCACCGTCACCCGGTGCAGGCGGCCATCGTGGAACAGCGGGATGCAGGCTGCGCCGGCTGCGATCATGCCGGGCTGGCCATCGATCATCACCGCCACCACCCGGGCGGTGCAGCCCTCGGGATTGTCCACGGTAATGGCATAGCTCGCATCGCCCTCCGGCAGCCGATAGCGCAGGCTGAAGCCCGGCCAGGAGTCGGGAATGCAGGGCCGCAGGTGCAGCGCGTGACCATCGATCCGCTGCAGGCCGAGGATCGATTCCAGCGCCACGCGCAGCAGCCAGCCCGCCGAACCGGTGTACCAGGTCCAGCCACCGCGCCCGACATGCGGCGCCACGCCATAAATATCGGCGGCGATCACATAAGGCTCGACCTGATAGCGGGCCACTGCTGCCGGGTCCAGGCTATGGCGCACCGGGCCGAGCATGGCCAGCAGTGGCGCGGCCCGTTCGCGCCGACCGAGCATCGCCAGCGCCTGCACCACCCACAGCGCGGCGTGGGTGTACTGACCACCGTTCTCGCGCACCCCGGCGACATAACCCTTGATGTAGCCCGGATCGTGCGGCGTATCGACAAAGGGCGGTGTCAGCAGACGGATCAGCCCATCGTCCTCGGCGATCAGATGCTCCTCAACCGCATCCAGCGCGGCCTCGGCGCGGGCTGCTGGCGCGGCCTGTGAAAGCACCGCCCAGGCCTGCGCCAGGGCATCGATCTGGCATTCGTCACTGGCCGCTGAGCCAAGCACCGCGCCATTGTCATACCAGGCGCGGCGATACCAGGCGCCATCCCAGCCCTGTTCATTGAGCGCTTTGGCCAGATGCCGGCGAAAGGCTGCGTAGCGCCGCGCCCGGTTCGGATCGCCGTGCTGGCCGCAGATCGGCACGAAGGCGCCGAGAATCGTATACAGGAAAAAGCCCAGCCAGACGCTTTCACCGCGTCCCTCGCGGCCCACCCGGTTCATGCCATCGTTCCAGTCGCCGCTGCCCATGAGCGGCAGGCCATGCGCGCCCTGGGTCAGCGAGCGATCCAGCGCCCGGCAGCAGTGTTCGTAGACGCTGGCGCTTTCATCGGTCGGCTCCGGTTGTAGAAATGACTCATCCTCGCCCTCGGCCAGTGCGCGCGCGCGCAGGAAGGGCACCGGCTCGCCAAACAGGCTCCAATCCCCGGTGGCATGTGCGTAGAAGGCCGCCAGGTAGGGCAGCCATAGCAGATCATCGCTAAAGCGGGTGCGGATGCCCTGGCTGAGCGGTGGGTGCCACCAGTGCAGCACGTCGCCCTCGACAAACTGATGGGCGGCATGCAGCAGCAGTTGCTGGCGGGTCAGTTGCGGGTCGTGGTAGAGCAGCGCTGCGGCATCCTGCAACTGGTCACGGAAGCCAAAGGCGCCGCCGGACTGGTAGAACGCGCTGCGCGCCCACAGCCGGCAGGCGAGCGTCTGGTAGGCGGCCCAGCCGTTGACCATCAGGTCCAGATCCGGCGCTGGGGTATGTATGCGTACCCGGTCCAGCCAGTTTTGCCAGAAGCTTTGCGCCTCGTGCAGCGCGGCCGCTGCCGCGCCCGTGGCCCGGTAGCGCTCGACCAGCGCGCGCGCTTCGTCGCGGCCCTCGGTTTCGCCGAGCAGAAAGGCGGCCTCAAGCGTGGCGCCCGCTGCCAGCACCAGGCTGCCCTGCAGGGCCAGGCAGGGATCGGGCGCGCTGCCCAGATGACCGCTGAGGTTGTGACCGGGCCGCAGCGCTGCCGGTCGTGCCGGACTGCCGTGCGGGCCGATGAACTCGGCGCGGTCAGCACTGACCTGCACCGGTGTGTTATCGGGCATGGCCAAGGCGGCAAAGGCGATGCGACCGGCGAACTCGCGATTGTGATTCTCAGCCAGCAGCGCGCCGCTCACTGGATCGCGTTCAACCCGCAGGGCGCTGGCCTGTTCGCCCGGCAGCACGCCGAGCACCAGGCGCGCATAGGCAAACAGGCTCAGCCGGCGCGGCTGGTCGCTGGGGTTGTGCAGGCGCACCCAGGCCAGCTTGAGCGGGTCGGTGCGCGGCACGAACAGCCAGAGTTCCTGGTTCAGGCGCGGATCATGCTGGCGATAGCGGCAATAGCCGAAGCCGTAGTTGATTTCAAAGCATCCGGGGCGTGGCGCCGGGCCGGGCGTGAGCGACCAGAATTCGCCGCTGTCCTCATCGCGCAGGTATAGCGCCTCGCCATGCGGATCGAGCAGCGGATCGTTGTACCACGGGGTCAGGCGATTCTCGCGGCTGTTCTGGCTCCAGGTGCAGCCGGCGCCGGTTTCGCTGGCCAGAAAGCCGAAATGCGGATTGGCCACCACATGGGTCCAGGGTTGTGGCGGCAGGCCAAGGCGGCCCTGGGCATTGGTTTGCAGGCGGATGCAGTATTCGCGGCCATCGATGCTGAAGCCGCCATAGCCGTTCCAGAATTGCAAATCATCGCCCGCTGGCGGTGGCAATGCCGGTGCGGGCGGGATTGGCGCGCGCGCTTCGGTGAGCCGTTGACCGCTGTTGCTGAAATTGCCCTGGGCGGCGGCAACCTGAAAGGCGGTAACGACCATGGCCGGCGCGGCATAACGGGTGGCCAGATCCAGCGCGGCGTCGCGGTCGGTAGCGGCGCCGAGCAGGAAGCAGAGTTGCGCGCTGGCGCCCGGCGGCAGGATCAGGACGCGGCGCAGGCTGATGATTGGATCGAGGACGTTGCCAACCGTGCCGGGTGGTATGTCGCTTGTGCTCAGTGCCCGGGGCAGTGCCCGGCTGTAGCCACGACCCAGGAAACGTGCGCGGTCGGTTTCGT
>DAITNL010000089.1:0-2205 GCA_036834665.1 Candidatus Competibacteraceae bacterium
GTCAAATGCAGCGCCCGCCGGCATATCTGCGACTACCAGTGCCTGCGCTAAACCATCAGCGCCTACACGCCCCGGGCCAGTGCCAGCGCCAGACTGGCAACAACCCCAGCCGTCAGCACTCGCCGCAACCGTCCATACCAGACTGGCAACTGGCCAGCGGCGGCGGCACGGCGATCCGCCAGATACTGCGCCGCGAATCCGAGCAGCAGCAGGGCCACGCCCTGCGGATGCGGCATCAGCAGCGTCACCCAGGCCAGCAACGCCGGCAGCACGCTCCAGCCCATCGCCCGCCACAGGCGTCCGCTGTTTGCCTCGTGCAGCGCTGCGCCCCAATGCACCGCACCAATAAAACTCAGAATCACCGCCGCATAAGCATGCAGCGCCAGCCAGGCCAGCTCGCGCCCGTCCGCTGGGCCCAGCCACAGCAGCAGCGCCGGAATCAGAAATGGCAACAGGCCCAGCCCGCCCAGCCAGGCCGCAGCGGCTGGAATCGAAGTGGGTGCTGACGCTGCACTTGAAGTCGTCGGGGTCGTCGCCGCAGTCATGATGGAAAACTCCGCGGCCCGCAGGCCAGGGTGAAGGGAATCGGTGCTCACAGCAGCTTTTCAATCGCCGCGATCAGGGCCGGATCATCCGGGCGCGTCTGTGACGGGAAGCGCGCCACCACCTGACCCTTGCGATCCAGCAGGTACTTGTAAAAGTTCCATTCCGGATAACCGCCCGCCTGCGCCGCCAGCCGCTGATAAAACGGGTGTGCCTGCGTGCCGGCGACATGAATCTTCTCGTACATCGGAAAATTCACCCCGTAGTTGAGGCGACAGAAACCAGCGATCTCCTGTTCCTGGCCCGGCTCCTGGGCAAAATCGTTGGACGGAAAACCCAGCACCACCAGTCCCCGCCCACGGTAGCGCTGATAGAGCGCTTCCAGCCCGTCATATTGCGGTGTGAAACCGCACTGACTGGCGGTGTTGACCACCAACAGCACCTGGCCGGCGTAGCGCGCGCATAGCGATTCAGCGGCACGCGCCGTCAGTGGCCGCGCCTGAACATCAAGCGTGGCCGGACAGGTAGCCACCGGCGCGGCCCACGTCATTGGCGCGGCGCACAGGGCGGCAAGCAGCAGCAATCGCATGGGGTTTCTCCTCAGGCAGCATGGACGTCAGGATGCACAAATATGGTCTAAATATAGATGAAAATTATAATTGATTGTATAGTTATTGTATAAATAAATTCCCGGTCCAGAATACCGGGTGGCATCCACAGCTTGCGACGAGGTTTTCACCCATGGCGAAGGCGAGTCCGGCCCTCCATCACAGCCTGCCCGACGACGGACTGGTGCCGATCCGTACGGTATCCAGCCTGACCGGCGTCAACTCGGTCACGCTGCGCGCCTGGGAGCGCCGCTACGATCTGATCAAGCCGGTGCGCACGCCCAAGGGGCACCGCCTGTACACCATGGCCGATGTCGATCTGATTCAGCAGGTGGTGGATCTGCTCGATAACGGCATGTCGATCGGGCAAGTGCGGCAGGTGCTGGATAATGGGCGCAGCCGCAGCGAACCGGAGCCGGCACCGATGCCGGAGGATCCGTGGCTGCGCGACCATCAGCGCCTGCTGAATGCCATCACCCAGTTTGATG
The DNA here is from genome assembly GCA_036834665.1 of Candidatus Competibacteraceae bacterium. GTDB lineage: Bacteria > Pseudomonadota > Gammaproteobacteria > Competibacterales > Competibacteraceae > RXIX01. Next base: position 1,640 of record DAITNL010000089.1, read on the forward strand.
AGGCGGTGCTCAATGATATTTACCAGGATGCATTATCGCTGTACCCGGTGGACGTGGTCACCACGCGCCTGACCGTACCCATGCTGCGCGAACTGGGTACGCGCTGGGTCAGTGGCGCTGGCAGCATCGCCGAGGAGCATTTTTTCAGTGTCTTTCTGCGCAACAAGCTCGGCGCCCGCTTTCACCATCTCAGCCGCAATCGCCGTGGGCCACGCCTGCTGACCGCCTGTCTGCCCGGTGAACAGCACGAGGTGGGCATTCTGCTGTTCGCGCTGGCAGCGCTGGACTGGGATTACCGGGTGTTGCTGCTGGGCCCGAACACACCGCTGGCGGAACTGCCCACGGTAGTGACGCGCGCAGCGAATGCGGCTATCGTGCTTTCCGGGTCGGTCACGATCGAGATGGCGACAATTGCCGATGAGCTGGCACAGATGTGCCGAACGGTGGCGGTGCCGGTATTCGTCGGTGGCTCACTTACCCGTTGCGCCAGCGAGGACCTGAGCGCCACCGGCGCGATCGTGCTCAGCGAGGATCTGAGCGTGGCGCTGCGCCAGATTGACGTGACG
>DAITNL010000089.1:2215-12433 GCA_036834665.1 Candidatus Competibacteraceae bacterium
CCGCCACTGATGCTGGCACGCCACGGTGCCTGAATTTCCAGGCATTCCTGTTCCTCGGCACCACCCTGGAACACGTCGTTCCAAGCCACATACAGCAGCGCGCCCAGGTAGGCCGGCAGCGGCAGCGCCAGCACCTGGGCGGGAATGGCCAGCCAGGATACGAACGGCAGCGCCAGCAGCGCCAGCCCGGCCAGGCCCATTACCGGAAACAGCCAGGGATTCAGCTGCATCGCCAGCACGCTGCGCCGCCAACAGGCCGCCAGTGGCCATTCGCGGAACAGATGCAGCGGCACCAGGAATCCTGCCAGCAGCACCTGCAGCACCAGCAGCAGACTGCCGAGCACACTCAACTGCGTCCCCAGCAGGGTGCTGGCCACACCAAACGCCTCCGGCGCGGGCGCGACACCACCTGCTGCCGCCAGATCCACCGGCAACAATTGATCCTGTACCCAGTAAGCCAGCAGATAAGCCTGCAGCAGCAGCAGGAACAACAGCAGGCTGGTCTTGAGAATCGCCCGCAGCGCCGTTCCGTTGAATAACAGACGCGCCGCCGGCAGATTCCTGCGGTTCGCAGCACGCGCCAGACCGCAGGCCAGAATCACGGTCAGGCTGAGCGGCAGGCCATAGCAGGCCACGGTCGCCACCAGCATCGCCCAGCCACTGCTGGGCGGCAGCACCCAGTCCCAGACCGGCAAGACCAGCAATACCGCACTGCCGGCGGGCGCGAACAGGGCCACCGCCACGAACAGCCACGGCCGTCGCCGCAACAGTTGCCAGGCCTGCGCCAGCCAGTCGAGGCCATCGCGCGGCGTCAAGGACCGGGGTCCGAAGCTGTGCATAAGGCATCCTCTTGCAAAGTAGGCGCTCAGTTTAACGGAACGCGCACCGCCAGCGGGCAGGATGCCGCAAATCGATTCCCGGCCAGATCGGGAATCAGGCCCGCCCTACATCACCCAGATTTCAACACGGCGATTACGCGCCGCGCTCTGTGGGCTATCGTTGCTGGCCACTGGGTTCACCGGCCCGAGTCCCTCGACCACTGTGGCGAAGATGCCACGCGCCGCCAGTTCGCGTTCCACCTCACGGGCCCGCTCCCTGGACATCTGCACGCCCTGTGTCGGGTCGTCACTGTTATCCGTGAAGCCCAGCAGCAGCACGCGCCGCCCGGAATGCCGCGCCAGGAAATCCACCACCCGTTCCAGATCGCGCTGCGCTTTGCTGTCCAGGCCGCTGCTTTCCGGACGGAAGCGGAAGCTCAGCGACAGACGCTCGGCATCCTTGATCAACTGGGTATAGCGGCTCGGCAATGATTCGGACAGTGGCGGACGGGCGGCGGTCACCTGCTGGGAAATGAAACCCACCGCGGAGACCAGAGACTGGCCGCCATCGGTAATGGCAAATTCCAGGAAATCGCGCAGATAGGCATTCTGCGGATTCGGCGGTGCGTACAGATACAGACGGCGCGCCAGCGGATAATCCTCGGTCGCTACGGTGAACGGCGTCGGCAGCAGCGGCAGCGTGTCGCCATCGGCCACCGCCACCGCCTGGGCATTGCGGATATAGGGCAGGCCGATAAAGCCGATGCCAAAGCTATCGGTCGCCACTCGATCGGATAGTTCAGCGCTGTCCTCAATGCGCGTCGCCGTCGCTGCCAGTTCGGTCTTGCCGAGCACCAGATGCTGGAAGGTATCGAAGGTGCCGGATTTTTCGTCACGGGCATAGACGCGGATCGGCCCGACCGGACCGCCGACATCGGCCCAGTCACGAATCCTGCCGGAAAAAATCTGCGCGATCTGCGCCTTGCTCAGCGTGCGCACCGGATTGTTGCGATTGACGATCACGGCGATGCCGTCCAGACCCACTACATGCTCAATCGCCGGCGAGTTCATATCACCAAAGCGGCTTAAGTGCTGGGCTTCCTCCTTCTTGATCGGTCGCGAGGAGGCGCCAATGTCGGCTGTACCCTCGCCGATATCCTTAAAGGCGGTGCCCGAGCCATGGGCGCGAATTTCGATGGCGACCGGTTCGACCGAGCGGTTAATCCTACCCTCGACGCGCCATTCGTTGGCCGCAGTACTGATCCGCTGAACGCTGGACGCACCCTCGCGCTTCAGATAAGCCTCGGCCATCGCCGGCAGCAACTCGGCGCCCAGAGTGTTGGAGCCGTGGATGCGCAGTACAACCTTGGCCGGCAGCGTGGGCGTTACCGCCGCCTGCCGCGCCGGCAGCACGTCCTGCAGGGTCGGTCGCCAGCCCATCACCAGAGCGCCAATCAGCACACCGAGTGCCAGCACGATCGGCATCATCGCCCAGCCCAGATGCATGCCGCGCGGCGCTGTCGGGGCCTTGGCGGCATTGAAATTCACCTGCGACAGAATGGTCGGTGCCGTCTCCAGATCCATCTCCGGATCGATGATGATGCCCTGTGCCAGCAGTTCGCGGACGCGGGCCGCAGCGCGCCACAGCTCATCCTGCGACGAGGCGGCTGCCTCTTCCAGCACACCCTGCAGATAGCGGGCATCCTTGCGCAGCAGGTTCATCTGGACGGTGCGGTCACTGCCGGCGCGTTCCAGACCTCGCTTGATGATCCAAAGCTGATTCAGTAGATCCAAGCGCTGGCGGTCAATATCCGGTGCAGTAGGTATCGATGCAACGGTCTTGACCGATTTTTCGGGTGATGTGTCCGATTTCATTGGCGGAGCCTCGCGGCAATGCGGGAGTTGCAAATCTGTTCCGGCGGCTGGCCCGTAGTATCGCGATCAACTGCGACCAACGGACGGAACCCGTTCAGGAATCGGCACGAGTGTAAGCTGCAACTGTGAAGTGCTTGTGAAACAAACCGGCGCGCAGATTGCCTACGACGGCAGTGCAGCCAGCCAGCGCTCCAGGCACGCGCACCCGGCGGCAGCGGTCACAGCGGCATGACGGGCACTGTCGCGGCGCAGCGTCGGCACGTCCAGACCCGGCGTCTGTGCGATCTCGCCGGCATGGCCGATGAACCAGCGTTCCAGGCCGCGCGCGCTGGTTTCCAGATGAAACTGCAGGGCCAGCGCATGCCGCTGCCAGGAAAACGCCTGATGCGGATACAGATCGCTGGATGCCAGCAGCACCGCGCCGGCGGGCAGATCAAAGGTATCGCCGTGCCAGTGCAGCACTGGCAGACCACCCTCCAGCACCGCCAGCGGACTCGCCCGCCCGGCCTCGGTCAACATCAGCGGTTTCCAGCCAATTTCCTTGACGCCACCGGGATACACCCGTGCCTCCAGCGCCCGGGCAATGAGCTGCGCGCCCAGGCACAGACCCAGCACCGGTCGACCAGCAGCTAATCGCGCCCGCAACAGACACAGCTCATCATCGATAAACGGATAGGCGGCATTTTCATAGACGCCAATCGGCCCACCCAGCACCACCAGCAGATCATCAGCCAGCGGATCGAGCGCCGTCAGATCATCATAACCGGCATCCTGATAGCGAATCGTATAACCACCGGCCGCCAGTGGCGCCGCGAAACAGTCCAGATCCTCAAAGGCTACATGACGAAGGGCTAAAACGGTTTTCATGAATGAAACCTCTCTGCTCAATCAGGATCAACCCGCGCACATGCGTAACCACATCCACCTGAGCATCCGCCCGCGTGCATTGGCCTGTGCGACTCCGCATACTTTGCTTATTCTGCACTTATTCTGCCGGATCGCGCGGGCCGCTGGCGCAGCAATGCCATCATCACCGTGTCACGGTCGCATTTCGCCACCGCCATTCCGCGGAGCTCCTGCGGTTTTCCAGAAGGATTCCAGGTCATGTCCCTGCAAACCATCATCGGGCTGCTGAACAAGCAAAAAATTGTGGAAGACATGCTGCATAACCAGTCCATGCGCCGCCACGATCTGGTCGAAACCGTGGTGCAACGGCAGCATCAGGTTGAATTGCAGGCCATCCTGGAACGCTTACCCGCCGCCGAGATCGGCAAGACCCTGGAACTGCTGTCGATCGAGGACGCCCAGCGTCTGTGGAGCCATGTGACGCCAGAGCGGGAGGAGGATCTGCTGTGGGAAATTTCCGATGCGCGCCGCGAAGCCCTGGTCGGTGATCGGCAACCGCAGATCAGCACGGGTCAGATCAATGTCTGCGAGGTGGTCAATGGCCGCATGCGCATCGTCGAAATCAGCTGCCGCCGGGATCTGGAAACGCTCAAGCCGGTGTGGATTGATCTGCTGCAGGCCTCCAAATCCGAACGCAGCGGCATCGGCCGCTTCTATGGTCTGGAACTGCCCGATCCGGACGAACTCACCGATCTAGAAGCCAGCGCCCGCTTTTACGTCGAGGAAAGCGACGAAATCCATCTCCATTCCAATTTTCTGCTTGATCACGATCGGGAATCGCGCAGCGTGCCGGTCGCCTTTATCCTGCACAAAAATATCCTGTTCACCGTGCGCAATGAAGAATTGCCGGTATTTCGCCTGCAGCGACTGCGGGCGCGCAATCAGCTCAGTGCCTTTTCGGACAGTAAGGATCTGCTGCTCGAACTGTATGATACCGATATCGAGTATTCAGCGGATGCACTCGAAGACAGCTATGCAGCCCTGCGCCAGGTCGGACAGACCGTCTTGCGCGAAAACATCACCGATACCGATGCCACCCGTATTCTGACCGAAATCACCACCGAGGAAGATCGTAATGGCCTGATCCGCAGCAATATGCTGGACACACAGCGGGCAGTATCCTTTCTCATGCGCGGCCATTTCCTGTCACCGGCCCAGATCAGCAAGGTCAATCAGATTCTGCGCGATATTGAATCGCTTAACAGCCACACTGCATTCCTGTTCGAGAAAATCAATTTTCTCATGGATGCCACGGTCGGCTTTATCAACGTCAATCAGAACAAGCGGGTTTCGCAATTAACCGTGCTGAGTGTAGTCTTCATGCCGCTCAATATCATTGCCGGCATGGGCGGCATGTCGGAATTTTCCATGATGACCGACGGCATTCCCTGGCCAGTAGCCTATGGCGCGCTAGGCATCGGCATGGCCTGCATCGGCTGGATCACTTATCTCATCCTGAAGCTGCTCGAAAGCCGGCGCAGCCGCCGCGCCGCTGCAGCCCACCGCCCGAGCCTGTAGATCGCGCCATTCAGGCGTAAAAGCCGGGCAGGCTGTCCGCCGCTGCGGGCAGAGCAAAATGAGCCGGATAGCGCACCGCCAGCAGATACAGGCCCTCGGCCGGCGCGGTCACGCCGGCGCAGGTACGGTCACGCTGCTCAAGCACTTCGCGCGCCCAGTCCACCGGTCGCGCGCCGGCGCCAATCGCCATCAGCACCCCGGCGATGTTGCGCACCATATGGTGCAAAAAAGCGTTCGCCTCCACCTCCAGCACCACGCCGTCAGGGCCCTGGCGGGACACGTTTAGCACATGCAGGGCGCGGATGGGATGGCGGGCCTGGCATTCGGCGGCGCGAAACGAGCTGAAATCGTGTTCGCCAATCAGCATCTGGCCGGCGGCGTGCATGCGCTCGGCATCCAGCGGCCGGTAGCAATAGGCGGCGCGGTTGCGCCACAGCGCCGCGCGTTGCGCGCGGTTCAGGATCAGGTAGCGATAGCGCCGCGCCTGCGCCGAAAAGCGGGCGTGAAACTCATCCGGCACCGCGCAGGCCCAGTTCAGGCTCAGATCAGCTGGCAAATGGGCATTGCCGCCCAACACCCAGGCGCGTGGCGAGCGCTGCGCCCCGGTGTCGAAGTGCACCACCTGGCCAAGACCATGCACGCCGGCATCGGTGCGCCCGGCACAGGTCACGCTCACGGGATGAGCGGCGACCCGCGCCAGCGCCCGCTCCAGACAGGCCTGCACCGTGCGCACACCCGAGCCCTGGGTCTGCCAGCCGCGAAAACCGCTGCCGTCATACTGCACACCGATCGCCACGCGCATTCTTCATCCCCCATAACGAAAATCCCCCGGCCGGGACCGGGGGATCGCATGCCAGAACCAAGGGTCAGGCGCCGTTGCCGCCGCGCACCGGTTCCGTGGACAGGGCGCGCTTGAGCGCCGGATCGCGCTTGTAGATATCATCGAGGAAGTGGACCAGCCCCTCCTCGTCGGCCCAGACCGTCCAGTACAGCAGGTAGACCGGTACTTCCTGACGCAGCGACACCACCCGCTGCTGGCTGCCGCTGGAAACGGTCTTGATCCTGTCCATGTTCCACGAGGGATCCTGGCGCTTGAGCAGGTACTCGGCCAGCTCCAGGGGATTGGAAACGCGAATGCAGCCGGAACTGAAGGTGCGCTGGTTGCGGCTGAACAGCTCGCGCGAAGGCGTGTCGTGCAGGTAGACGTTATAGCGGTTGGGGAACATGAACTTGACCCGGCCTAGCGCATTGCGCGGCCCGGAATCCTGGCGCAACTGGTAGTTGAAGTTATTGGCACTGACCGCGCCCCAGTTGATCGAGCTTGGGTTCACCGCCTGCCCGGCGCTGTTGTAGATGCGGATATTCTGCCGCGCCAGCGATTGCGCATTGCGCTTGAGCTGGGGCAACTTGTCCTTGACGGCGATGGAGCGCGGCACGTACCACTGCGGGCTGAGCACCAGGTATTTCATGTTGGCGGTGAAGGTCGGCGTCTGCCGTTCCAGCCGGCCAACGACCACGTTGGACTCGATCACCGGCTTGCCATTCTCGATCACCCGCATCTTGAAGCTGGGAATGTTGACCAGGATGTAGCGCGAGCCGAATTCATCGGGCAGCCAGCGCCAGCGTTCCATGTTCAGCTCGACCTGCCGGATGCGCTCGCTCACCGGCACATTCATGGCCGTGCGCGTGGCGGCGTTGACCACGCCAGTTTCCGCCAGGCCGTGGCGCTTCTGAAAGCGGCGCACGGCGGTGGCTACGCTTTTGTCAAAGATCGCCACGTCCTTGCCGCTGTTGTCCTTCAGATCGCCGCTGTCGTGCAGGCGCGCCCGCAGATCGCGCACCCGGGGCCCCTGCGCGCCCGACGCCAGAGCCGGCCCGTCGGCGATCATCGGCCAGCCACCGTCCTTCTCGACCTGGCGGTACTGGTGCAGCGTGTCGCGCAACTGGGTATAACCGGGACTATGCGGCGCCAGATTGCGCAGCGCGGCTCCAATCTTGCCGCTGGCCAGCGCCTCGCGCAGCACCGCGCCCAGATCACGCGAGCGTGGCTTGATCGCCCAGTCCGGATCAACCGAGCGCGGCGACAGCCGCCCGGACAGCAGGTGATTGGCATAGGTGAGGAAGGTGTCGGTGAGCAGCAGGTCCAGATCAGCCCGCTGAGCGGCATCACCGCTGGCCAGCGCGGCCAACTGCTTGCGCAACAGTGCCCGCGGATAATCGCTGGCGCGCAGTCCTTCCTGATCGGCTTCGCCGAGCGCCTCGATCAGCTGCTCAGCGGCGGGCAGCGGCTGGCCTTCGCCATCGAACCAGACCGCCTGATAGCCGTGTTCGGCGTAAAAGGGTACCAGGGTGCTCACGGTACGCAGGGTGCGCTCAGCGACCTTCAGGTGAGTTGGCGGTGGGTCGCTGCGCACCATCTGGCAGATGTGCACGGCCATCTGCGCGCTGATGCCCGGCCCATTCTCCGGGCAGGCTGGCATGGGCGGTGGCGCTGCGGCAGTCGCTTCCGCGGGACTTTCGCTTGATGGCGCGGCAGTGGCTCCGCTCTCGCTGGCGGGATCGACGTTGACAGGATCCGGCTCGGTCAGCACAGCCGGTGGCGACGGTGGTGCCTGCAGAGTGGCCAGGGTCGATACCCCGACGCTGGGCGCAACGCTGTCAACCGGGACCGCCGGCGCTGAAGCAGCAGCGGCGCCCTGTGCGTTTACCTGTGCGCTATTGAATGCACATGCTCCGAGCAGCGCGCAGGCCCATATTGGAAAGATAATTCGCTTGGCCATAACAGCAGCTAACCCCATAATTTTCGCGTGGCCTCTCAGTGTCGTATCATCATACCAACAAGGTATCAAAGTAGCCACGTTTATTACCAAAAAACAACAGCGTTACCAACGGTGCTGGATCAGCCGCCGCATCGGGCACGGCAGGGCCAGTTACCAGCGCGAGACCTCACGTAGCTCCAACAGGATCTCATTGAGCGGCGCACCTTGGCTATCGACCATGCACACCAGATTGCCGACTCCGCACAGGGACTGCGCGCCACCCCGCACGATCCAGCCACGCGGCGGCGTCCAGCCACGCATACCGCTGAATATCGCCAACTGATCGGCATTGCCCTGCGCCATGCGCCGGTAGTCATGCGCAAAGCGGACCAGTTGCACCATATCCTCCTGGCTCATCCGCCCATAGCCGACCACGAAGCTGCCGTCGTCGCGGAACTGGCAGACCACATTGACGCCCTCCAAGGCCAGCAGGCGCCGGATCATGCCGCTCACGGCAGCGCCTCCGCGCCTTCCAGCAGCGCAAAGGCCGCCTCGTAATCGGCGCGCTCATTGGCCATGACCACACCCAGGAACGGTGGCAGGCTCGACACCTGACCGCTCTGCTTGTGCCGCTCGCGGTTTAAACCACTGACCACCACCGACCAGTCAAAACCGATCAGAGTAAACGCCTGCACCGGATAGAAGCCGCGCATCGCGGTCAACTGCTCCCAGCCCCGCGCCTGCATGGTGGCAATGCTCAGATTGGCGGCGCACATATGCGCCAGCAGGTCGAGCAGGGTCGGATTGATACGATCAGGATAGGCAATGCGATGATCGAGTAATTCGCCGCTGCCGCGAAATTCGAATGCGGCCATGGCGCCCGGCAAGCCCAGCAGAGCATCGAGTGTCACCATCGTCTGTCCTTTGCCCCTGGACGGGGCAGTGTGGTGGGTCGGTGTTCGCGACCGGCGTGGATTCAGATCAGATCCTGGGACCTGTTGTCCAGAGCCTCGCGCATGCAGGCGAGAATGGCATTCAGCGATCCCCGGGCGTTATCGAACAGGCAGAATACATTGGCCATCACGCATACGGTCTGGCCCGGACCCCGGACCACCCAGCCGCGCGGCGGATGCAGACCGTTGTCAGGACACAGCGCGTCCAGCATTGCGCCTTCCATGCGGGTGCCCATGGTGGTGGCCCGACACATGATCGAGGCGATGCGTGCATGCTCCTCGCTGAGCGCACCGCGATAGGAAAAGCGGTCACCGCGGTAAGCATACTCGCCGGCGGCGATCACACCGGGCGTGGCCAATAACTCACTGACAATACTCATGGCGTTATTATCCTCGACCGGGCTGCTGCCCATTTCAGAGTGATTTACTAAACCATTTTATCAAACATAGCCAAGGCCGGGGCGAATGCACACAGCGCCGGCCCGTGCCGCCCTTCACCGCCTGCCGGATACCCCGTGCCATGTCCGTCCTCCTGCCCGATGCCCTCACCGACCTGCCGATTGCCGAAGTGCTGCCGGCGATTTGCGCCGCGCTGCGCCAGTCCACTGCTCTGGTGCTGCAGGCACCGCCCGGCGCCGGCAAAACCACGGGGGTACCGCTGGCGCTGCTTGATGAGCCATGGCTGGCTGGCCAGTCGATTTTGATGCTGGAACCGCGTCGGCTGGCAGCCCGGGCCGCGGCGACGCGCATGGCCGAACTGTGCGGTGAACGTCCCGGTGCCACGGTCGGCTATCGCATCCGGTTTGAAAGCCGGGTGTCGCGCCAGACGCGTATCGAAGTGCTCACCGAGGGTATTTTGACCCGCCGTCTGCAACGCGATCCGGCGCTGGAAGGCGTTGGCCTGGTGATCTTTGACGAATTCCATGAGCGCAGCCTGCCGGCTGATCTAGCGCTGGCGCTGTGTCTGGACAGTCAGCGCGGCCTGCGCGCCGAACTGCGCCTGCTGGTGATGTCGGCGACTCTGGATGGCGCGGCGATTGCGCGCCTGCTCGGTGATGCGCCCATCGTCACCAGCGCAGGCCGCGCCCATGCGGTGACCCGGCATTACCTGCCCCGTGATCCTGAGGGTTTTGATCTCAATACCGTGCTGCGCGTTGTGCTGAGCGCGCTGTCCGAGCAGGCCGGCGATCTGCTGGTATTCCTGCCCGGTAGCGGTGAAATTCGCCAGGCCCTGCGCCGCCTGCAGGCGGAACCGGCCTGTGCCGGACTGGCGCTGCTGCCGCTGTATGGCGACCTGCCCGGCGCAGCCCAGCAGCAGGCGCTGCGTCCTGATTCCGCTGGCCGGCGCAAGGTGGTGCTGGCGACCAGCATCGCCGAGACCAGTCTGAC
>DAITNL010000090.1:0-12393 GCA_036834665.1 Candidatus Competibacteraceae bacterium
ACTCTGCGCCTGGTGCTTCCCGAAGCGACCCGCTTTCCACTGGAAACCCTGCGCTGCCTGGCGCCCGAATCGCCTCACTCTCTCCAGCGGCGCCAGTTCGCCGAAATCTCGCGCATCTGCGTCATCAACTCAGCCAGCCCACACACCCTGAACCACCATCTGGACCCGAACTTCGGTCCTGTAAGCCGACACGGCGAGTCTGAAATCCTGCTGGGCATGATCCGGGCGATCGTGATCTACGGTCTGGAGCGCGACATCGAACACTGCTACCTGCTGGTCACCGAAGCCTTTGCGCGCCTGTTGCGCCGGCTTGGCGTGGTGTTGCATCGGGCCGGTAAGGCCATCGAACATCGCGGCCTGCGCACGCCCTACCGGGTTGGGTTGCGGGAAAACGCGGCGGCGCTCAGTGCCCGTGCACCAGCCATCAGTCAGCTATTCGCCCGCCGCGCGCTGGCCTATCAGCCTTTTTCGGCACTGGCCGGCTATCGCCCAGGCGTATCAGCCGGCGTGCTGACACGACCCGGCACCGATACGTTGGCCCGGCCTGGCACGCATCACGCCCAACCGGGTCCTGGCGTCTGGCGTCTGGAGATGGACCCTTCCAAGCCCGGTCCGGGCCACTGGCGCGGCACCGGGCTGGATACGCGACCGGGCTAGCTCTTCCCCAGGCTCGCCAGCAGCTTGCGCGCCTCTTCACGCTCCGGGAACGGCTCCGGCGCATCAACCAGTTTTTCCAGTTCCTGGCGCGCGGCATCCTTGCGCCCAAGCTTGGCGTAGGCCACTGCAAGGTGATAACGAATGGTCGGCTGCTGCGGCGACAGCTCAACCGCCTTGCGCAGCAGTTCGGCGCCGCGCGCTGCGTTATCGCCCTGCACCAGAATCCAGCCCAGAGTATCGGCAACCTCCGGATTTTTCGGCGCCTTGTCATAGGCCCGCTCGGCGGTGCGCTGGGCGCGCGGATCGCCCGCCTCGAAGTAGAACCAGGCCAGGTTGTTGAGCACCACGCCATCATCGGGGAATTTCTCAGCCAGACGCTCGTACTCGGCAATGGCCGCGCCCTTGTTCGAATCCTGCAGATACAGGGCCAGTTGCAGGCGCACACGGCTGTCATTCGGCTCGCTGGCCAGCCACTGGCGCAGGGTAATCAGCGCCGGCTCGCGTGCGCCTGACAACCATTGCGCATTCGCCAGACGCACGGTTGTGGTCGTGTCCGGGGCCTTGGCGTGCGCGGCCTGATAGGCGGTGACGGCCGGCGCAAATGCTTTCTGCTGCAGTTGCAGATCACCCTCCAGCATGTGCCCGGTGATCTGCTCCGGATACAGGGTCTGAATCTGACGCGCCCCGGCCAAGGCATCGGCAAAGCGTCCTTCCTTGGCCTGTAGACGCGCCCTGGCGAGCAGGGCCGGCAGATAGTTGCTCTGCACCGCCAGAGCCTTGTCCAGCGCCGTCAACGCCGCCGGCACATTGGGTGCCGTCGCCTGCGCCATCGCCACCATATACCAGGGTTCCGGCGTGCGCGGTTGCAACGCCGCCAGCCGCTCGAAGGTCGCCACGGCTGCGGGCGACTTGCCCTCATTGACCTGCAGCAGCCCCAGCGCCCGCAACACCTGCGGATTCTCCGGATAGCGGGCCAGCAACGCGTTCACCACGTCCATGGCCCGCCTGTTGTCCTTGCGCGCCACATATTCCTGCCCCAGCGCCAGACCGGCCTCGATCGAATCCGGCTGTCGCGCCCAGGCTTTTTCCAGCAGGCTCAGTGACTCGTCGCCATGCCCAAGCAGTTCCGCCAGCCGCAGCAGGGCCGCCAGGTTATCGGGATTGCGTTCCAGCAACTGCCGGTAGCGCAACTGCGCCGCGACGCGATCGCCCGCCTTCAGATCCAGCCCGGCCAGATTCATCTGCGCCGGCACATAGTCGGGCTTGAGGCGCAACGCCTGCTCAAACGCCTTGCGCGCTGCCGCCATATCCTCTTTCGCCAGCCAAGCTGCGCCGAGCAGATTGAAAGCGACCGGATCATCGGGACGCTTTTCGGTCAACTCACGCGCTGCCGCGATCGCCTTGTCGTATTCCTTCTGCTGCAGATAGGCCTGAATCAGCAGCGTATCGGCCTGCTGCGCGCCGCGATCCAGGGTCACCGCCGCGCTGTTGGCGCTGTCGGCGCCCTCGCGCTTGGCCAGCCGCTCATACTCGGCAATGGCTTCCTCACGCCGCCCGAGCCGCTGCAACTCCATCGCCAGCCGGGTCCGCACCTGCACATCGCCGGGTTGCACTGCCAGCCAGTCGCGCAGGGTTTTCAACGCGCCTTCGCCATCACCGGTGACCTGCTGCGCACCCGCCAGCAGCAAGACGGTCTGGCTGTCGGCGGCCTTGGCATGCGCGGTGCGATAGGCGCTCAGCGCCTTGGCGAAATCCTTCTGCCGCAGATACAGGTTGCCTTCCAACTGGTAGCCAACGCTCAGCTTGGGAAACTGGCTCTGCAGGGTCTTAGTGGCCGCCAGCGCTTCCTTGAACTGCTGCTGCTGCGCCAGCAGTTCGACCTGCGCCACCCGCGACGGCAGGTAATCACCCTGCACCGCCAGCGCCCGCTGAATCGAGTCAGCCGCACCCTTGAAATCCTGGGCACGCGCCTGGGTCAAGGCCAGCAGGTGCCACGATTCAGGCGATTGCGGCTGCGCTTCGCTCAGTTTGCGAAACACACTCTGCGCCTCATCCATGCGGCCATCGGCGAGCAGCGCCAGCCCCAGGGTGCGCTCCGCTGCCGGTTGCCCGGGATGCGCCGCCTGCAGACCCCGGGCGACATTGAGCGCCTTGAGATTGAGTCCGGCCGCCTGATACTGGCCGATCAGCGCCAGACCCGCCTGCAGGGAAGCAGGATTACTGTTCCAGGCCTGCTCCAGCAAATGCAGTGTCTGCTCAGTCTGGCCGGCCTGCTCGGCCAGCGCCGCCAGCCGCAGCAACGCGCCCAGATTGCCAGGATCCTGGGTAATCACGCTCTCGTAACGGGCACGCGCGGCACTGCGATGACCGGCCTTCAGCTCCAGCAGACCCAGATTCAGCGCGGCGGTGCTGAATTTCGGATCCAGGCGCAGCGCCTCCTCAAACGCAGCACGGGCCTGATTATCGTCACCCTTGGCCATCCAGGCGCTGCCAAGCAGGTTGCGGGCCACCGGATCATTGGGCTTTTTCTTGACCAATTCATCGGCCGCAGCCACAGCGCGCGCGTAGTCCTGCTGCTGGATATAGGCCTGTACCAGCAGCAGATCGGCCTGCAACACGTCCTGACCGAGTTCGACCAGTCCCTGCAACTCGCGCACGGCCTCGCCGGGCTTGCCCTCGCTCATGCGCGCCAGCGCCAGTTGCGTGCGAATCTGGGTGGCATCGGGGGCGATGTTTGCCGCTTTCTGCAGATATTCGGAACCCTTGGCAGAGTCGCGATTTTGCAGATAGGCGCTGCCGAGCAGGGCCAGCAACTGGGCATCATCGGGCGCCTGTGCCAACGCCGGCTTGAGCACGTCAATCGCCCGCTGCGGCTGATTCAGCTTGAGCTGGGTCGCTGCCAGCAGCAGCCGCGCGGGCAAATAGTTGGGCTGGCGGATGATGAAGCTGCCCAGATACTGATCCGCCTGCTGCAGATTGCCCTGTTCATAATTGATCGAACCCAGCAGAAACTGGCTGCCGGGATGATTGGGCAGTACCCGCACCACCTGCAGCAGAGCATCCTGAGCAGCGGCAAAATTCTTTTTCTGGAACAGGATACTGCCGCGCAGGTAGTTGGCCTGGGGCGAATCGGGCAGGCGCTTGCGCACCACCTCGACATCGGCCAGTGCTTCGTCCTGCTGGCCCTGGGCCATGCGAATCTCGGCGCGCTCCAGCAGGGCCGTGGCATTTTGCGGCTGCAGGGTCAGCACCTGCTGCAGAGCCTTGAGCGCGCCGGGATCGTCGTTCTGCAGGCGCCGCAGCCGCGCCTTGATAAACCAGGGCCGCAGATCATCCGGTGCGCCAGCGCTGGCCTGACTGGCGAGATCGTCGGCCTCGCTGTAATTGCGCCCGATCAGGGCCAGTTCACTCAGGCCGAGCAGGGCATCAACCTGTCCCGATTGCAGGGTCAGGGCGCGACTCAGCAGACCACGGGCCACGTCCGGCTGGGCCAGCGCCAGCGCCGACAGACCCTGCAAGGCCAGCAAGCCGGCCTGCGTGGCTGGCGCATCAGCAGTATCCAGGGTCAGATCCAGCACCTTCTGATTCTGATCCTGCAGCAAATAGGCACGCGCCAGCGGCACCAGCCAGGCCTCGCGAGCTGCGCCCAGATCACGGGCGCGCAGCAGCTCTTTTTCAGCCGGCGCGCCATTGCCGGTCGTGACATAAATCTGGCCAAGCAGCAGGCGCGCATCGCGGTTATCCGGGTTCTTGCGCAGGGCATTTTTCAGCTCGATGACGCTGGCTGACCAATCCTGTTTGGCGTGATACTCACGGGCACGCTGCAGGTATTCAAGATCAGTGGTCCGATCGCCACACCCGGCCAGCCCGGTCGCCAGGCCAGCGCCAAGCAGGCAGGCCAGCACTGCGGCGCGCGAGGTGAAAACGGGGAAACGGGACGGTTTTTTCACATTAGCCTCCTGGCATATGCACTGCGGGTGGGACGAGAGTGAACAATCCAGAGTCGATTGCTTTCGAGTATAGACAGACAATGCAATCCATCCATTCCCGCCGCACCACGCGACTGTCCGGTTTCAGCTTGGTTTAATCTGCCTAGCCTAGACTAGGGCTCAAGGTCGCTGCTCTCTGCGGCCACAGGTCCCGACCAACCGGGCAGCCCTTCACCCCCGTTACCGATGAGGTATCACTCAAATGAAAATCCGCGCCACGCTGATCGCCGCCACCCTTGCCGCCACCTTCGCCGCCGTTCCCGCCTTCGCCGCCGATACACCGGCTGCACCGGCGGCTGCACCGGCCGCACCGGCGACTGCACCGGCTGCCGCCGTTCCCGCCCCCATCACCAAGGAACAGGCTGTGGAGATGGCCACCAAGGCCCATCCGGGCAAGGTCACCAAGGCCTATGAAGATACGCACAAGGGCAAGCAGACCTGGGAAGTCAAGATCGATGGTGAAGACGGCAAGAAGTGGGAGATTTATTACGACATGAAGACCGGCGAACTGGTTGACGCCAAGAGCAAGTAAACCGGGCCGTATTTCCCCTTTCCTTATCGGCGTCTCCCCGTAATGCGCGGGGAGCGCTACTCCAGATACTGCCCATGAGCGCCAACAACACCAATAACCTCAGTAACACCGCAATCGTCGTCTGGGATCCACTGGTTCGCCTGTTCCACTGGACTCTGGTCGGCGCATTTGTTCTGGCTTATTCCACCCAGAGCGAGATCTTCGAGGCGCTGCAGAATCAACTGGATGGCGCGCTGTTGCAGGATATGCATGTCTGGGCCGGTTATGTTCTGGGCGGCCTGCTGCTGTTTCGACTGGTCTGGGGCTTCGTCGGGCCGCGCTATGCCCGTTTCAGCGATTTCGTGCGTGGACCGCGCGCAACCCTGCTTTATGTCAAGGATGTGCTGCTGCTGCGCGCACCCCGTCACCTGGGCCATAACCCGGCCGGTGGCGCGATGATCGTCGTCCTGCTGCTCAGCCTGGCCGGTACCGTGGCCGCTGGCCTGCTGCTGTACGGTGCTGATAAGGGCCTGGGTCCGCTGGCCGCACTCATGGCCAACAGCAGCGACGAAACCATCGAGATTCTGGAGGAAGTCCACGAGTTCTGCGCCAACTTCACCGTGTTCCTGATAGCCGGCCATCTGCTCGGCGTGCTCTGGGAAAGCCTGCTGCATCGCGAGAATCTGGCCCGCGCCATGATCACCGGCCGCAAGCGCGGCTGAGCCAGCCCCGGCGACATACGCTCATGCCCTCATGTCCCCACCGTCATGCCGCCCTGTCCCTGCTGGCGGTCCTGCTGGTCCATGGCGCTCCCGCCAGCGCTGAGAAACGCGATTACGCCGATATCCGGCGCCTGCAGAGCCGTGGGGAAATTCTCGCCCTGGAAACCATCATCGCGCGCCATCGTCGCCAGCACCCCGGCGGCCAGTTACTGGAAGCGGAACTGGAACAGGAGCGGGGCCGCTATGTGTACGATCTGAAGATCCTCGATGACGATGGCGTGGTGCGCGAATTTGAATACGACGCGCGCAGTGGTGAACTGTGGTCGCTGGAACAGAAATAGGGATTAAGACGATGCGCCTGCTGCTGGTGGAAGATGATATCCCGCTGAGCGCGCGCCTGCGCCCGGAGCTGGAACAGGCTGGCTTTGCTGTCGATCTGGCCGATAACGGCATCGATGCCCAGTTCATGGGTGAATCCGAGCCTTATGCGCTGGTGGTGCTTGATCTGGGCCTGCCGGGCCGGCCGGGTCTGGAGGTGCTGCGCCGGTGGCGCGCTGTCGGCAACCCGGTGCCGGTGCTGATTCTCACGGCGCGCGATGCCTGGCATGAAAAGGTCGATGGCTTCAAGGCCGGTGCCGATGACTATCTCGGCAAGCCGTTCCACACCGCCGAACTGCTCGCACGTCTGCAGGCACTGCTGCGCCGTGGCGTCGCCCGCCCACATGGCCGGCTGCAGGTCGCCGGTCTGGAACTGGACGAGGAACAGCAGACCGTGCGTCCATCCGGCAGCGATGCGCCCATCGCTCTGACCGGTACCGAGTTTCGCCTGTTGCGCTATTTCATGTTCCATCCGGGGCGGGTGCTGTCCAAGAGCCATCTGGCCGAGCAGATCTATGACTTCGCCGCCGAGCATGACAGCAATGTGCTGGAGGTCTACATCAATCGACTGCGCCGCAAGCTGGGCCGCGACCTGATTGCGACCCGACGCGGCCAGGGCTATGTATTTGGCCCCGGCACGCCATGATCTCGCTGCAAACACGGCTGTCGGCCAGCCTGATCCTGGTGCTGGCCGTGCTGCTGGCACTGGCGATTGCCCTGGGCGGCTACTCACTGCGCCGGTTGGCTGAGGATTTCGTTGCCGCCCGCCTGGAGCATGATCTGGAAACGCTGCTGTCGGCGCTGGAATTCGATCCCCATGGCCAGCCGCGTCTGCTCACCGATCAGATCGGCATCTCCTTCCGCCAGCCCTATTCGGGCCACTATTACCGGATTGAAACGCCCGGCGGCGAGCTGATCTCGCGCTCGCTGTGGGATGCCGAACTGCCGCTGCCACCGCTGAGCGGAGCGCGCTTCACCCGCGTTTTTATCAGCGGTCCGCAGGCGCAACGCCTGCTGCTGGTGGGGCGCGCCTTTCAGGTACAGGGCCAGCCGGTGCGCATGGCGGTGACCGAGGATTTCACCCCGATCAGCGCCGGACTGCACCGGCTGCTGCTGGAATTCGCACTGATTGCGCTGGCGCTGTTTATCCTGCTGCTACTGGCACAGCGGTGGCTGGTGCGCCATGGTCTGGCGCCGCTGGAACGCATCCGCCGCGAACTGCCGCGCCTGGCGCAGGGCGAGATCAGCGCGCTGTCACTGGAAACACCCGCCGAGGTGCGACCGCTGGTGGTCGAGCTGAATCGCCTGTTGACCCTGCTCGACCAGCGCCAGCGCCGCGCCCGCCATGCGCTGGGCAATCTGGCCCATGCCCTGAAAACGCCGCTGACCGCACTGACCCAGCTCGCCGAGCAGCCACCGCCACCGGCTGCCCTCCAGGATTGGTGGCAGGACCTGCGTCAGCAGTTACAGCAAGTGCGCGCCCTCACCGAACGCGAGCTGAAACGGGCGCGCATCGCCGGCGGCGGTGCACCGGGCCTGCGGGTGCTGCTGGCGCCGGAGATCGCTGATCTGATCGCTACCCTGCAGCGTATTCACCGGGAGCGCGCGCTGCACATCGAGATCGATTTGCCACCGGGCGGTGTGTTTTCCGGAGATCGTGATGACCTGCTGGAGCTGCTCGGTAACCTGCTCGACAACGCCTGCCAGTGGGCCCGGACCACGGTGCAGCTTAGCGCCGTGCTGGAGCCGGAGGTTCTGTGCCTGCGTATCGAGGATGACGGCCCCGGCTGCCCGCCGGAGCAACTGGAGCTGCTGCGCCAGCGCGGCATGCGCATTGATGAATCACGCGCCGGCCATGGCCTGGGCCTAGCGATTGCCAGCGATATCGTCGCCCAATATGGCGGCGCACTGAACCTGGGCCGCTCGGGAGGGCTGGGCGGTTTTCTGGCCGAGGTGCGCCTGCCGCGTCCCCTGCCCGCAGCGCCCGATCCCGTCAGTAGCTCTCAAAACTGAAGCGCGCCTCGCCGATCAGGATCTGATCGCCCGCTTCCAGGGCCAGCACCTCGTTGGTGGCCAGCCCGTGACAGCCGATATGCACCGCACCCGGCCCGGCCAGGTTCTGCACCCAGTACATGCCATCGCGGAAGAACAGCTCAGCGTGGTGCGCCTCGACGCCGGGCGCGGTGATGCGCAGGCCAGCATCGGCGGCACTGCCCAGCGGCAGCCACTTGGGCAGGTAATAATGCACCACCGGGCTGTGCCCGCCACCGTTGCCAGCGCGCTCGAAACGGGCATAGAGCAGCGCGCCCGGACTGCCTACCCCGCTCAGTTCGGCCAGGCGGTCCTGCATGCACAGCAGATTCAGATAACGGTTGCGAAACGCCGCGCGCAGATCATCCATATCCTTGCGCTGATCGAGTTGACGCAGCGTTTCCACCAGTTCCAGCAGATAGTGGCCAAACTTGTCGCGTGGGGCGTGAATATCCCAATCCAGGGCTTCCGGCTGCGAGCGCTCATCCCAGGCCAGCGTCAGGCGCAGCAGGTACAGATCGCAGATGTCGAGCTGATCGCCGGTTTCCAGTAGATGCCAGCTACCCCGTTCCAAACGCTGGCCATTGCGCCCGGTGTAGGTATGACCCAGATCGCTGGTCGGCATCAAGGCCAGCTGGTCGCCCAGTGCGCAGATCACGCAGTGCAGACGGGAAATGCGCGTGTAATCGGCGGTAAACCCGAGAGCGAAATCGCCAAAACCCTTGCCGGTCTCGGTGTTATAGCGGCCAAAGATCATGAAAGGCCGCGACACCAGCTCGATGCGCGCCGGGGCACAGGCCGGGTCGGCGGCCAGCAGCAGCGCCCGGCTCAGCTGTGAACCGCGACTGAGGATCTGACTGGCGGCGCGCGCCGCAACCAGCGGATCAACGTAGGTCTTATCCGGTTCCAGCTCCAGCGGCAAGGTATAGGCCAGGCCGCCGACCGCGTCCGTACCGTGCGCCATGCCCGCACCGAGCAGCCAGGCCCCCACTGCACCGGTCATCGGCTCGGCCGGCGGCTCGGCGCGGAAGTAGTCGAGGCGCAGCTCGCCACCGATGTGCTGGGCGGCTACCCGCGCCGGGGTGTACCCCTGAAAATCGGGGCGCAGTTCTACCCAGCCATCGTAGGCGCTCCATTCGCCGCGGTGGTTGCACAGCTCCAGCCGCAGATGCAGCGTGGTCGGCAGCAAGTCGGACTGCGGGCAGCGGTACTCAGCGTAGACCGGCTGCACCGATCGGCCATCGAGCAGACGCAGCGCTGCAAAGCGGCCATCGTCGGCAAACAGTAGATCCGGCCCTTCCACGCGCAGCCGGATTTCCCGGTACTGCCACCAGCTCGGATTGAGCACCAGGGCGCACAGCGTGCCGGTCGGCGACGCGCCGGTGCAGCGGGCAATCACCAGCTCCAGCAAGACCGGCTGGCGTGATTCCAGCAGGCGTGCCACACGCCGTTCCAGCTCGGCAATCTGTGTCGCATCCCCGCCGCGCAGCAGCAGCAGATAACGAGCGCGGAAGTAGTGCAGCACCGCGCGATCGCGGGCGTCGGCGCCCTGACTTTTGGTCTCGACTTCATCGAGCAGGGTGGCAAACTCACGCAGGGTCGAGGACTGCGGCAGCAGCGCCAGCGAAATCGACTCGGTAACAGGTGATGCCACCGGCGGCAGGACTGCAGCCACCACCGGCTCCGGTGTGTTGACCAGCGCCAGCGCGTGTTCCTCGGGTTCCAGAGTGAAATCGAGACTCAGATCCAGATCAGCCGCGCCCAGTGCCAGCCCGCTATCAAGCACCTTGCGTGCCTGCGCGGCATCCGGGGTGCGCGGCCTTTCGCTGAGAAAACAGCTCTGCGCCGCCTCATCGACCAGCTCCGGGGTAATGCCGCGCCCAGGATCCAGGCTGGCAAACATCAGCAGGGCATCGCAGAGCATGGCAATCGCGCGCGGCACCCCCTGGCAATGGCTGTCGATGTGGGCGATGGTCGCGGCGGACAGCAGCGCCTCATCCGGGTAGCCGGCTACCCGTAACTGCTGGGTGATGAAATTGCCAACCTCGTGCGGCGGCAGGCGTTCCAGACCGCAGCGCAGCGCGATGCTGGCCTGCAACGCCTGCAACTCTGGCTGGCGCAGCTTGCCCTCGAAATCGGGCAGGCCGGCCAGCATCACCTGCAGGCGCTGTTCTGGCGGCAGCGCCTCCGAGAAGGCCAGCAACTGACCAAGCGCATCGACACTCGCCCCCTGGACATCATCGAGCACCAGGGCAATCACCCGGTCGCTGGCTGCCTCGGTGACCAGCACATCCTGCACCAGACGACTTTGCTGCGCAGTGCTCATCTGCGAGGCCGGCAGATTGAGATTGGCACACAGGTAGCTGAGCATGTCCGGAAAGTCGAGGCTGGCATGGGCGAGTAGAACAAAACGGATATCGGTGGCCTCGGCCATGCAGCGCCGCAGCAGCATGGTCTTGCCAACACCGCTTTCACCGGTCAGCAGAACAAAACCACGCCGTTGCCGGATCGCCGCCAGCAGCGCGTCACAGGTATTATCCAGGAGGGTACTGCGGTAGAAATGCCGCGGATCCTTCGACTTGAAGGGCTTGTGATCCAAGCCGAAATAGGCCGTGTACATATCTATGCCTCGCGTCCGATCCGGTAATAAGCCGCATCAGTTTAAGCGCATCCTGAAAATCCGTCACGGACTCGCGGCAGCCTGCGACATCGACCCGGCCGGCAACCGCGCAAGCAATGCTGCCCATTCAGCCTCGATCGCCGCGACCAGCAGCTGCGGATCGGCCAGTACGCCGCTATCACTGGTCACACCAACGGTGATCGCCCCGGTATAGCTGAAAATGCTGATCCCCACCCCGATTCCCGCAATCTGCGGCACCCAGGCCAGCACCCGCTCGACCCGCACCCCAGCCAGGATCAGCGGCTGATCCGGACCGGGTACATTGGTCAGCACCGCAGTCGCCTTCAGGCCAAAGCCGCGCAGCAGCAGCCGCTCGACCACTGCCGGCAGCCAGCCGGCGACGCTCAGCAACAGACGGTTGGCCAGCATTTCCGGGGTCCCCTTGATCCTGTCCATGCGCGCTCGCAGCGCTGCCAGCCGCGCCAGCGGATCGGCGATGCCCAGCGGCAGGGTCAACAGCACCGCACCAAATTCGTTATCGACGTGAATGTCTTCCTGATAGGAGCGCAGATTGACCGGCACCAGCAGGCGCAGCGCTGGCGGCGGCATAGCGCCCCGATCGCGCAGATAACGCGCCAGCGCTCCGGCAACCACCGTCAGCAGCACATCGTTGACCCGACCGCCACTGTGCTGGCGCACGGCGTTGATCGCGCTCAGCGGGATCGGCACCGACCAGGCAACCCGCTTATCGCCCCTGAGCCGACCCCGCAGCAGGGTGCGCGCATCCGGCCCAAGCAGCAGTTGTCGCAACATTGCTCCGGCATTGGCCAGACCCCAGCGCAGCCGGCCCCAGCGTCCCGGCGGAGGCACCGGCGCATGCCCGGTCCTGGCCGCCAACCGCGCCTGCTCGTGCCGCCATTGCACCGGATCCGCACCTGGCGGCACATCGCCCAGCGCCAGGAAAACGCGCAGCAGGGCCACGCCATCGGCGATGCAGTGATGGACACGGAACACCAGAGCGCTGCCCGTGCCGACGTTTTCCACCAGAATGCAGCGCCACAGCGGCCGATCACCGGGTAAGGGTTCACCGGCCCAGCGCCCCACCAGAACCTGCAGAGCGTGGATATCGGCCGGCTCCGGCAGGCGCAGGGCCTGCAGATGCGCCGCCCAGTCCAGTGGCCCATCCTCGACCCAGCAGGACCGCCCGCCCACCTCGCGCACCCGCTGCCGAAAGCGCGCCAGCGGTAGCAAGCGCGCCTGCAACAGCGCCCGCACCTGTTGCAGCGCCAGCGGTCGTTCAAGCAGCAGGACCAGGCTGACCACCATCGGCTGTCCGGGCACATCCATGCGCACCCAGCAGCGATCCTGAGCGCTGAGCAGTTGCGGTTGTGCGGGCGCCGCAGCCTCGATTCCTTCAGCAGCGATACCCGTCTCGTCCAGTACCGCTGCATAGCCTTGTGCTTGTGGTTCCATGTGTCTCCTCCT
>DAITNL010000091.1:0-9888 GCA_036834665.1 Candidatus Competibacteraceae bacterium
ACTGAACAGAGTGGCAAAACAGACCCGCGGCGCGCTTCGCCAGGGGTGTGCCTCGTCGATGCCCAGATCGCTGAGCAGTCGGGCCAGTGCTGCGCCAAGCTGCGCATCCTCGCGCTGCAATTCCGATGCCTCACGTGCGGCGTGCAGGCGGGCAGTCCAGTAGCGCACCCGCTCCTGATCGGAATCCGCCCAACCTTGGTAAAGGCGGGCAAAGACCGGCAGATCCAGATAGCGCAGGCTGTGCTTGAGCAGGCCGAGAATCCAGGCGCTCGCGCTGGCCTCATCGCGCACCCAGCCGCGATCCACCGCGCATTCCAGTCCCTGCGAATAGGCATAGGCACCCACGGGCAGCGCCGGACTGCACAGTTGCAGCAGGCGCGGCAGGGCAGCGGCGCTAATGGGCATGGTCATGATGCGCGCTACCGCCATAGGCGCCGGCTTCCGGTTCAAACGGTGCCTGCTCGCAGCACAGCTCCAGACCGAGTTCGCGCACCATGTCGTCGAGCACATGGTCATGCAGATAGCGCAGCCAGCCGGGACCGATTTGCAGGGCGACATGGCGGTTGCCAAGGTGATAGGCGGCGCGAGCCAGCAGCAGCGGATCACTGCCGCGCGCGGTGGAGACGGTTTCCGCCGCTGCGCGTACCTCGACCAGCAGGCCATTGGTGGCGCGCAGCCGGTCGCCATGGCGCAGCACCGTGCCGCGCGGCAGGAACAGGCCAACATCGGCGCCATTGTCCAGACAGGTGCGCAGGCGGCTTTTCTGGCGGGCCTCGAAGGGCAGGGTGAGCGTGACATCAGCGGGCGCGCTGGTCTCGGCCAGCCGCTCGTTGATGCGCAGTTCCAGTAGCTCTTGGGTGTCCATGCGGGGTCTCCGGGGCAGATAAGCGACGAGAAAACAGGTGCGCTAGTGTCCCATGGGCAGCCGTACCGGGGAAAGCGTGATGGTTCTGACGCGGCAGCTTGTCATTGCTGGATGTCAAGTCGGGTGCCGGGCGCGCGTGCTATCATCAATGAAGCTCGCGCCGACCGTCGCAGATGAATCCGGCGCGGGTTTCAACCGCGCACAATAACTTCGAGGGAACTCTCATGGCCGAACATGCTCCCGATAACAGCCGCCGCCGTTTCATCAAACTGACCGCGATCGGCTTGGCCGCTGCGCCGTTTGCCAATGCCCTGCTCAGCGGCGCTGCCAGCGCAGCCGACGCCGTCAGTGAGAGCGATCCGCAGGCTGCTGCTCTGGGCTACGTTGCGGATGCCACCAAGGCCGCCAAGCGCACCGATGCCACCGCGGTGTGCAGCAACTGCAACTTCTACTCGGGCAAGGCCGGCGAGGCGAGCGGTCCCTGTGCCCTGTTCCAGGGCAAGCTGGTCACCGCCAAGGGCTGGTGCACCGCCTGGGCCAAGAAGCCGGCCTGATTGCGCTCTGGCTGGATAAAACCCCGTTCCCGCCTTGGCTGGGGCGGGGTTTTTGTTGAGCGGCTGTTGTCAGTCTGGCATTGAACCCCGCGACCCATCGTCTATTTGCCGCGCTTGCGATCCAGGCGCCAGACCAGATCCTCCAGCAGCGTGCTGTATAGACTTTCCTTGAGCACCGCGTCCTCGATGCCATGGTCGATATTGGGATTGTCGTTGATCTCGATCACCACGACGCCCTTGGCGGTCTGTTTCAGGTCAACGCCATACAGGCCATTGCCGATCAGGTTGGCGGCCTTGAGCGCGGTTTTGACCACGACATCTGGCGCTTCTTCAACACGGAAGGTCCGCGAATCGCCCTCGCGGGTCACGCGCCCTTCGCCCGGTTCGTGGTTATAGATCTGCCAGTGTTCCTTGGACATGAAGTACTGACAGACGAACAGCGGCGTCTTGTTGAGAATCCCCACCCGCCAGTCGAATTCCGTGTAGAGATACTCCTGCGCCAGCAGCAGATCCGAGGACTTGAACAGCTTGCCGGCCATGTCCAGCAGTTCGCTGCGATCATTGACCTTGAACACCCCGCGCGAGAATGAGCCATCGGGAATCTTGAGCACGATCGGGTAATCGATCTCGCTGTCGACCCGCTCCAGATTATCGCGCCGGACAATGACCGTGCGCGGCGTGCGTACCCGGTTATTGCGCAGCAGTTCATCCAGATACACCTTGTTGGTGCATTTGAGGATCGAGTCCGGATCGTCGATCACCACCATGCCTTCGCTTTCGGCCTTCTTGGCGAACTGGTAGGTGTAGTGGTCGATGCCGGTGGTTTCGCGGATGAATAGCGCATCGAACTCGGCCAGCCGCCCGTAATCCTTTTTCTCGATCAGTTCGATATTGACCCCGCACTCGCGGCCGCTTTTGATGAACTGCTGCAGGGCCTTGGTGTTGGAGGGCGGCATGGCCTCCTTGGGGTTGTGCAGGATCGCCAGATCATAACGGTAATTGCTGCGCGTGCGCGGTTGGCGCCAGCGCCGGCTCAGATAGGTGGCCAGCGCTCCGAGGAACAGATCTTCCTGTTCGGCTGATAGCGATTGCAGGTGCAGGGCTTTCAGGGTGGCGATGCGCCATTTGCCCTGCAGGCGGAATTCGACCCGCAGCATCGGCGAGCGGAACACGTCGAACAGTTGCCGGGCTAGATCCTGCAATTCCTTGGTGGCGCACTGGCCGAAGAAAATATCCAGCTCAAAGGCAGTAGCGGTGAAACCGGGCCGTGGCTTGCCGAGCACCTGCTGGACCCGGTCATCGAGATCCTCGACATCGAGGCTATAGATCGATTTGCGGCTCAGGTCATTGAGCGTGCGCACGCTGGGAATGACCCGGTGGCGGCGTGCCTCGGCGAGCAGCGAGCAGTAATAGCCGACGCTCAGATAGCGATAGCTGCGGCACAGGTTGAGCACGCGCACATTGCGACCGGTGGCGTATTCGGGCTTGCCCAGGTAATCCTTGGCGGCGACCACGGGCAGCTTGGGAAAATGCGTTTTCCAGTCGGTGGGGTTTTCCACCAGGATGATGTGATCGGCCATCGGTGTAAAACGAAACTCCTGCAGCAGGGGGTGATGCGGTTTAAGCCAGGGCTGCGCTTGCTAAATCGGCGCGGTGGTCGGGGCGGTAGAGAATCAGCACCGCTTTCTGCGCCGCCTTGCCATAGCGGGCCATGCGCTGGAATTCACGGTGCGGGATTGGCATGTTCACCGAGTCGGTGACGGTTTCCCCGTCCTCGGCATTGACCAGCGGATCGTGGACGTAGATGAAACGCTCATCGAAACCGGTGACCACCACCCAGTGCGGGAAACGCTCGCCATAGATGCGGTAGGAACTGATCAGCACCAGCGGAATGCCGCCGAGCTCGAACTTGCGGCGCAGATCATCGACGCTCATGCTGCCATAGCAGAGCAGCACCGGCAGGTTGCGCAGTTCCGCGATCCAGTCTTCCTGCACCAGGCGCATCACTTCCTTCTTTTCCGGGCAGCGCACCGAGTCGACCAGAAACACGTTGTCCTCGTTGACGTGGATTTCCAGGGCGAAGCCGCGGCGATAGGCTGACAGCGCCAGACCATAGGGACCACAGCCGCCATGGCCGGAGGTCATGAAAATGGTGGTGGCTTCGCGCCACAGGCGCAGCTCCAGCGTGCGATTCAGCTCCAGGCCCGGATCGAGCGCCTTCATCGCCATCATCAGCGCCGCCGGCCCGCAGGTGAAATCCAGGGTCTGCTGGTAATAGGGAATGCGCACCAGGTCGGCTTTTAAATGCGGAAGCAAGCGCTTTTCAAAGCGCAGCGCGTCCATGTGATCCTCGTAGTAATCCAGCACTTCCTTGAATTGACGATAGCCGTGGTGACGGAACAGTGCCAGTGAGGCGGCGTTGTCGCGGCGAATCTCCAGGCGCATCGACACGCAATCCTGTTCCAGCGCGGCGGCCTCGGCGGCCTGCAGCAGCTGCGAACCGATGCCCCGGCCGGCGCACTCGGGATGCACGGCAATCGAGTACAGGCGCGCCATCGAGGTGCCCTGCGAGAACAGCAGCAGCACATAGCCACGCAACTGGCCGCGTTCCTCATCGAGCAGGGTGATGGCATTGCCGCGGGTCAGCAGGTGGCGGAAACTGCGCCGTGTCAGGCGATCGCTCGTAAAGCACAGGGTTTCCAGGGCCAGCAGCGCGGGAAGATCGTTCAGGGTGGCGTGACGCAGCATGGCAGTTTAAAACGGTTCCAGAAACGGCAATGGATGAAGTATGGCGAACGGCATCGGGATAAGGCGGTTTGGCCAGGGTGGCCAGGAGCGCGGGGGACCAACCGGTGAATGCGGTATTATCACGCAGTATCCATTGCCATCGCCAGTGAAATCACCATGCCAAGTTCTTTCGCCATGCCGCTGCTGGACCGTATTCGTCAACTGGTGGCCATTCCCTCGGTGAGCAGCGTGTCGCCACAGTTTGACCAGAGCAATCGCCCGGTGATTGACCGGCTGGCCGAATGGCTGGAGGACGCGGGTTTCGCAGTGCGCATCGAGCCTTTGCCCGGGCGGCCGGACAAGGCCAACCTGATCGCGACGCTCGGCCGTGGGCCAGGCGGGCTGGTGCTGGCCGGGCATACCGATACCGTGCCCTTCGATGCCGGGCGCTGGCGTTATGATCCCTTTGCCGGCACGGTTGCCGACGAGCGCATCTACGGTTTGGGCACCGCCGACATGAAGGCGTTTCTGGCGCTGGCGCTGGAGGCAGCGCGCAGCTTCCGCGCTCGCGAGTTGCAGCGGCCGCTGGTGATTCTGGCCACCGCTGATGAGGAAAGCGGCATGGACGGAGCGCGGGCGCTGGCCGCCGCCGGGCAACCGCTGGGCCGGCATGCGCTGATTGGTGAGCCGACCGGATTGAAACCGGTGCGCATGCACAAAGGCATTCTGATGGAAGCAATCCGTCTGAAAGGCCGCTCCGGACATTCCAGTAATCCGGCCTTGGGCGTGAGCGCGCTGGAGGGTATGCACGCCCTGATTGGCGAGCTGCTGCGCTGGCGGGCGGAACTGCAGACCCGTTACCGCAATCCGCTGTTCGAGGTTGAGGTGCCCACGCTGAATCTGGGCCATATTCACGGCGGCGATAATCCCAACCGGATTTGCGCCGACTGCGAACTGCACATCGACATTCGCCCTTTGCCGGGGATGCGCCTGGACGATTTGCGCGGTGAGTTGCATCAACGTCTTGGCCAGTCCTTGCTCAATAGCGCTCTGGAACTGAGTTTTACACCGCTGTTCGAGGGTGTCGAAGCGCTGGATACGCCGGCGGCGGCGGCAATCGTGTGTGCTACCGAGGACTTGACCGGGGCGCCGGCGGGCGTGGTCGGTTTCGGTACGGAAGGGCCGTATCTGAACGCGCTGGGCATGGATACGGTGATTCTCGGTCCCGGCAGTATCGACTGTGCGCATCAGCCCGATGAGTTCCTGCCGCTGGCGGCGATTGCGCCGACCCTGGATGTATTGCGCGCCCTGATCGACCGTTTCTGCGTGCGCGCTGATTAAGGACGCCGTGCCATGGCGCATCTGTCGGTGGTGCTGGGCGCGCTGGGTCCAGTATTCGCGCTGATTGTGCTGGGTCTGGGGCTGCGCCGCAGTGGTTTTCCCGGTGATGAGTTCTGGCCCGCAGCGGAACGCCTGACGTATTTCCTGTTGTTTCCGGCGCTGTTGCTGCACCGGCTGGCGCTGGCGCGACTGGATCAATATGCGGTTGGTCCGGTGCTGGGCGTGATCGTGGGCATGCTGCTGGCGATGAGCGCCCTGCTGTATCTGCTGCGGCCCTGGCTGCGGGTGAATGGTCCGGCGTTTACGTCGGTGTATCAGGGAGTGATTCGCTTTAACAGCTATGTCGGGCTGGCAGTGGTGCTGGCGGTGCTGCCACCGGCTGGGGGCGTGGTGGCGGCGCTGGTCATGGCGATCATGATTCCGCTGATCAATGTGCTGTGCGTGCTGGTGCTGAGCGTGCATGCCGGTGGTACGGCGACGCTGGGCGGGGTGACGCGCGGCCTGTTGCGCAATCCGCTGATCCTGGCCTGTCTGGCGGGAATTGCGCTGAGCCTGAGCGGTATCGGCTTGCCCTGGGGCACGGCGGCACTGCTGGAGATTCTGGCGCGGGCGGCGCTGCCGCTGGGCCTGCTGGCGGTAGGCGCGGGCTTGCACCTGGAGGGTCTGCGCCGGCCCGGATTGCTGGTCGCGGCGAGCGCGCTGAAGCTGCTGGGCCTGCCGTTGCTGGCGGCGCTGCTGTGCGCGCTGCTTGGGGCCGGTGCGCTGGAAACGGCGGTGCTGATCAGTTTCGCGGCGCTGCCGGGCGCATCGACCGCTTATATTTTGGCGCGGCAAATGGGTGGCGATGCGCCGCTGATCGCGGCCATCGTCAGCGTGGAAACGGCGCTGGCCCTGGTGACGCTGCCGCTGGTGCTGACCGGTGTGGTAGCGGGATTGGCGGCCTGAAGCGCCGAACTACCCGCCGCGCACCTCGATCCGGCTTCGCCCGCTGGACTCGCGTTGCACATGAATCCGCACGCTAATGCGCTCGGTCATTTCCTGCACATGGGAAATCACCCCGACCTTGCGTCCCTGCGCCTGCAGGCTGTCGAGTGCATCCATCGCCACCTGCAGCGTACCGGCATCGAGGCTGCCAAAGCCCTCGTCGATGAACAGTGATTCCACCCGCACCCGGTTTGACGACAATGACGCCAAACCCAGCGCCAGCCCCAGCGATACCAGAAAGGATTCACCGCCGGACAAAGAATGCACCGAGCGGGTTTCGTCGCCCATGTCCTGATCAACCACCATCAGCCCGAGTGTGTCCGGGATGCGCTCCAGGCGATAGCGGCGCGCCACATCACTCAGATGGCGATTGGCATAGCCGAGCAGCACATCAAGGGTGGACTGCTGGGCCTGATTGCGGAATTTCTTGCCGTCCGCCGAGCCAATCAGCTCGCTCAATTGTCCCCACACCCGGGTCACGGCGTCCTGCTGGCGGATGCGTTCCTGCAGCTCGCGGTTTTTCCCGCGCCGCTCATCATCCTGACGCAGATGCAGTGCGGCCTCGGTCGCCTGCCGCTGGGCGCCGGCTAGCCGGTCCTGAATCTGCAGATGCTCATCCCGCACCGCATTCAGCTCAGCCGCGCCGGCGCGCTGCTGTTCATGCTGTTGCCGTTGCGCCTGGCGTTCGCGCAGCACGGCTTCCTGCTGACTGACGGCCTGCGCCAGATCCTGCAATGATTCGCGTTGTGTCCTCAGCCAGGTGCTGTCATGGGCGAGCAGGGTGTGCAGCGCGCCAGAATCCAGCAGGCGATCCGCATGGCAGATATTGAAAGCGGCGAGCCAGTGCTGCAAAGCCGTCGTGGCCTGTTCCATCGCCTGCTGGCGCATGGCAAGTGTTTCCTGCTCCCGCTGCAGCGTGGTATCGGCGCTGATCCGATGCTGGATGGCCTGTTGCAGGCGCTGTTCGCACTGCTGGAGCATGACGCGCGCATCCTGAATCGCCTGATCGAGCCGCCCTTCCACACGGGTGAGTGCGAGTCCGCCGAACAGAGCCTGCCGCTGCTGGCGCCGGCCGTGCAGTTCGCGCTCAAGCTGCTGAAAGTGCGCGGCGATGCGCTGCTGCACGGCGAGTTTGTCGGCGACACTGGTGATCTGGGCGCTGATTTCAATATCGAGCGCGCCCAGTCGCTGCTGCTGCTGTTCCAGCGCTGTGCTTTGCCGCTGCCACTCTTCAACCCGTTGCCGGCGCTGGGCGTGAAACTGGTTCGGATCGGCCTGCCACAGCGGTCGCCAGTCATGACCGGCAAAAGCCGCGTTCAGGGCATCAAGGCGCTCGGCCCGTTGCCGCGTGCAGTCTTCCTGCTGCTGAGTGGCGCTGTGCACCGCCTGCGTGGCCCGCTCATGCGCGATCCGGACCGTGTTCAGGGTATCGCGCGCGGCCAGATGCTGCCGCTGGGCCTGATCACGGCTTTTCTGGGCATCCGCACGCTGCCGGGTGAGCTGGCGCTGTGTGTTCTCCTGTTGCGTGAGCTCATCCAGTGCCTGGCGGGCCTGTTGCTGCTGTTCAGCCAGCCAGCGCGGCGCGTCCGTGGTAGCGCAGGCATGCAGTTCCAACGCCAGCGGTTGCGCATCCCAGTCGGCCTGATAGCGCTGCACATCCGTGTGCAGCAGCGCCTGTTCCTGATCCAGAACCGCCAGCCGCTGATGAGCGTGGTCGTGCTGGGTCTGCTGCGCGGCCTGTCGGGCATGCACTTGATGAAGCTGCTCGCGGTATTGCCGCACGTCCGCGTCAAGCGTGGCGAGCAGGGTGCGGGAAGGCGCCGACCCGGCAGCATAGGGATGCGCGGTTGCGCCGCACACCGGGCAGGGCGAACCGGGTTGCAGATGCTCGCGCAGGTTTTCCACGGTATCGGCGCAGGCAATCTCGGCGAGTCGCAGCGCTTTCCCGGCCTGTTCCAGACGGGCCTGGACGACGGGCTGTTCAGCGGCAAGCTGCTGCAAGGCGCTTTCCGCCTGGGCGCACTGTTCGCGGCGGGCGCGTTGCTCATCGTCCAGTCTGCGCTGTTGGGTGCGGGCGGCATCGAGCTTTTCCCAGAGTCGCTGGGCCGTGGCCAGTTGATCGGCGCGCTGTTGCACAGTCTGCCGTTGGACCGCTAGCGCTTCATCATCGAAGCCGGCCAGTTTGGCCTGTGTGCTCTGTAACTGGGCTTCCGCCGCCGCGAGTGCTGCTTCCGCCTGGGTGCAGTGTGCGTTGGCCTGATCCAGTGCCTGCCCGGTCTGCAGAGCCTCCTGCTGGCTGGCATGGGCCCGCTGCTGGGCTGCCTGCAGATCGCTGTGCAGGCGTGCTGCCTGGCTGAGCAGCACATCCCAGCGCGGCCAATCCTCGGCGAGCAGGCGCAAGGGCTGATATTTCGCCAGCCAGTCACGGGTCGTTTGCATCTGCTGATCACGCTGCTGGCGCTCCGCCTGGCGCGTGGCCAGTGCCTGCTGGGCGACTTTTACAGCCTGTTCAGCCTGGCGCAGTTCCTGTTGCGCGGCCTCGTAACCGGGCGCAAGTGCCTTGATTTCGCTATCGAGGTTGCGGGCGCGCTCCAGATCGGCACGGGCATCCAGGCGCTGCTGTTCGCTGGCGGCCAGGGCCTGCGCGGCCTGATCGCGGTGCGTTTTGGCCAGCTCCTGCTGCTGGTGCATCGCGTCACGCTGTTGCGTGCTGGCCTGTACGGCACGCTGGCTTTGCTCAAGTTCAACCGTGGCGCGATCAAGGGTCTCGGACAATGGCCGGGCATCCTGCACCGCTTCAACCTGGTCTAAATACTGGCGCTGCGGCGCGGCGGCCTCGTAGCGGGCGTGGGCGGCGCGCTCACCGGCCATGGCCTGCTGTTCCTGTTGCTGCAGCTCCTGCCAGCGCTGATGCCAGCGCTGCTGGCTTTCCAGTTCGGCTTTGCGCTGCAGCAGTGCACTCACGGTGGCGCGGGCATCGCGCAGGGCCTGTTCCAGCGTGGTGCGGGCATCCTCGTCCAGTGGCTGCTGTCCGGCGCATTGCCGCTGCAGTTCCTCCAGCGCCTGCTGCTCGGTCTTGGCGCGCTCAAAGGCGCGTATCGATAGGCTGGTGTAAATATCCAGGCCAGTGAGGGTTTCCAGCAGTTCTGCCCGCTCGTCATCCTTGGCTTTGAGAAAGGCGGCAAATTCGTTTTGTGCCAGCAGCACGGCGCGGGTGAACTGGGCGAAATCCAGACCGATACGCTCGCGGATCGCATTTCCGACCTCGGTCTTGACCCCGCCGATGCGCTCGATGGGCTGACCTGTGTCGTCAAGCCGTTCCAGCAGCATTTCGGCGCTTTGCAGTCTGCCGTGCGCCTTGCCACGGGCACGCCGCACGCTCCAGCGCGCCCGGTAGCCGTGGCCATCGTTGCCGAT
>DAITNL010000091.1:9898-12351 GCA_036834665.1 Candidatus Competibacteraceae bacterium
AAATCGACTTCAGCGAAACCGTCGCCGGCGCCCCGGCGCAGCAGATTGCGCGAATCCTGCGGGGTCAGCGTGTCAGCGCCGACATCGGGCAGATTCACATTCCTGCCGGTGGCGTGGTACAGGCGCGGTGTCTGGTCGTACAGTGCCAGGCACAGCGCATCAAGCAGGGTGCTCTTGCCGGCACCCGTCGGCCCGCAGATCGTGAACAGGCCGGCGCGATCGAGCGGCTTTTCCTGGAAGCACAATGCAAATTCACCCGCCAGCGAGGCCAGATTTTTGCCGCGAATGGCGAGAATTCTCATCGTGCGGACTCCGGATCGGTGCTCGATAGCAGTTCGGTGAAAGCATCCAGCAGCGCCTTATCCGGTTCTGCAGTGTGTTTGCGCCGATAGATCTGGCGGAAAATGTCATCCGGCTGCAGCTGCCGCAGTTCATCCAGCGATTGCGGGTGGCTGGTATCGGCCGGGCCACTGCTGAGGTAATGGGTTTCGATGCCGGCCAGCCGCACTGATTTGCCGTGCAGCGCGCTTTCAACCTGGGCGCGCAGGCCCGGTTCCGGCGCAGTTTTCAGAACCCGCACCTGCAGATAGGGCTGTTGCGCGTGCGGCCGCTCGGGCAGTGTCAGGGCCCGCAACTGATCGAGAACTGTGTTAAATGGCGCCGGTTGCGTGGGAATGCGCAGCAGTTCCACCGGGCGCGGCACCGGCAGGGCGACGACTTCACGCAGCACCGCACCGTCAAGTTCGATGCGCAGCACCTGATGGCGATAGTGGACTTCGCTGAAGGACAGGGGCAATGGACTGCCGCAATAGCGCACCCGCTCCTGATTGCCGATACGCTGGGCGCGGTGCAAATGGCCGAGGGCGACATAGGCCAGGGCGGGATCGAAGGTATCCACCGACAAAGCTTCGGCACCGCCGATGACGATGCGCCGCTCGGAATCCTTGGACACTTCGCCGCCGTGCATATGGCAGTGACCCAGGGCAATCAGCGCCTGATCGGCTTGGCGGCGCGTCAGGGCATGATCCAGTGCCTGCCGATACAGGGCACGGACCCCATCCAGATAGGCATCGCCCGTCGTATCGATTTTTGGGACATCGCCGGGACGCAGGAAGGGAATCGCCAGACACCAGGCGGCAATGGCACCGTGGCGATTGCGCAACGGTACTACCAGGCGATCCAGCTCGATGCGCTGTTCGGCATCGCGCGTGATATAGCCGACCGGCGTAGCGTCAAGTTCATCGAGCAGAGGCGCGGGGGCTTCCAGGCGTCCTGGCGAATCGTGATTGCCGGCAATGATCACCGTATGCAGATGAGGCAGGCGCTGTTTGGCGCTGCTGAGAAAATGGTAGAACTGTTTTTGTGCTGCTGCGGACGGATTGGGATTATCGAAGATGTCGCCGGCAATCAGCAGTGCATCAATCTG
This sequence comes from Candidatus Competibacteraceae bacterium, assembly GCA_036834665.1. Lineage (GTDB taxonomy): Bacteria > Pseudomonadota > Gammaproteobacteria > Competibacterales > Competibacteraceae > RXIX01. The sequence goes on from DAITNL010000091.1 coordinate 11,325, forward strand.
TTCATTGTCCAGGGTGTCGAGCAGCCAGTCGAGAAAGCACTGGTGTTCGTAACTACGGTCGAAATCAAGCAGGGTCTGGCCAAGATGCCAGTCCGAAGTGTGCAGCAGACGCACGATGCGATTCTCCGGGTCATGTCGAGTGTTTAATGGAGCTCAAGCGTTGTTGTGGAGTCATGCTCGACTCTGATTAATGAGGCTTAGGCGTTCCTGTAAAACTCCTCATGCGCGTCCCGCGTGGCCAAGATGCAGAAGTATTGACCTTGGCGTGGCTTGGGCATGATGGCAAGCACCGGTTCGTAAGTCAGACCCTTTTCTCCAATATTGCTCTGTTCGCCATGATTCACCATCAAGGCGCCGAGCAGGTCCGGGCCGGTATTGGCGATGCAGACATTGATGTAATTCGCCACCTGAAAGGATAACGGACCTTCATAATTCGGCACCGATATGCGCGCTTGTCCGGGTAAGATCAGACTGGGCGGTAGCGAGTCATGGTTGTGCTGTACATTCATCGCCGGCATGCGCGCCTGTTCATTCATGCTCAGACTGCTCGGTGACATGGTTGAAACCAGACTGGATTGGCGCACGGAGATTTTATTGGGATTAAAAGGCTGATTAGCGGGAATGAGCATGTAGAGATCGTAATCACCATGGACATAACGCGGTATCAGCAAACCCATTTCGACCAGCGCAACACAGCCGTAATGCCGATGCTGCGGGTCGGTTTGCAGCATATAGGACGTGTGACAGCCGATTGGTTGTCGGTCATCATCGAAGCCATGCGGGGGTTCGGTAATTAAATGGCAGCTTTTCAGCCATTCCTTGCGGGCCTCCCCGAGGCGATTAGCTGTGAATGCTTCGGGACGCAGCAGCGGCGAGCACACAAGGCCCGCTGTTAAGTAGGGCCCGACATTCAGATTGGCGGTCTTGGCTTTCATGTCGGCGCGTTTGCCGGTATAGCCGCGTTTGCCGATCCAGTGAATCGTGGCACTTCCGGTCTTGCGCACTAGAATATGGCAGTTAAAAATCT
>DAITNL010000092.1:0-11915 GCA_036834665.1 Candidatus Competibacteraceae bacterium
TACTTACGCGCCACGCCTTTAATCGTGGTCAGCACCCGCACCCGGCAAACCGCCACAGAATACGGTTGTCGCCACCTCCTGCTCGCCCAGGACGCCAGCGACGCAGCTCTCACCGCCGTGCTGCTCAGCCTGACGGCGCACCCCTCTTCACTGCCCGGTAACACGATATGACAGACAAGCAAACCAATACTGCAACCACCGGCGCCCCGGCGAAAACCGCCGCGCCTGTACTGCTCGCCGCCGCGCCACCCGCCCCGGTACCCAAGAGTGGCCGTGGCCTGGCTGCCTTTGCCCTGCTGGTCGCCCTGGGCGCTGGCGGTGCCAGCGGCTATCTGTGGTACCTCGGCCAGCAGGAACAGATTGCCCAGACCAACCGTCTGGATGCAGCAATCAAGCAGGCCATCGCCCAGCGCGATCCCGAGTTTCAGGCGCTCAAGGCCCAGGTCCAGCAACTGCAGGCGATCAAGAGCGGACTCGAGCAGTTGCGCAGCGACAATCAGGCGCTCAAGGAGCAGATGCTCGGCCTGAGCGGTGACCTGCAACCGCTCAAGAACGCCGTCACCCTGGGCCAGGGCGAAACCGAGGTGGTCAAGAACGAAAACAAGCTGCTGCGCGAAAGCCACGACGCCCACAAGTCCACCGTCCAGCAGCAGAAGCAGAACTTTGAACAGCAGCTCAAGGCACAGCGCGAACAACTGGCCGCGCTCGGTGAGCAGCTCAAGAGTCTCAAGCTCAGTAATGGTGCCCTGCAGGAAAATCTGGAAACCCTCAAGTCGGTGGCGGCCCGCGGTGGTGATGTCAACGCCTTTCCGCTGGCCGAAGTGGATTACCTGCTGCGCCTGGCTGACAGCAAGCTGAAACTGGAGCGCAACGTTACGACCGCGCGCCTGGCGCTGGAAAGCGCGCAACAGCGGCTCAAGGCGGTGGATGAAACCGGCCTGGCGCCCATTCAGACCCAGCTCAGTGAGGCCATCGCCAGCCTGCGCGGCGTCAAGCTGCCCGATTACAGCGCCCTCGCTCATAAGCTGGTCAGCATGGAGGACACCCTCGACAAGCTGCCGGTGCGGCTCAACTCCGGGGTACCCGACATCAAGAATCAGGTTAAGCCGGCCACCAGCGTCGCCCTGAGCAATGATGCCGAACGCTCCTGGTGGGAACGCGGCAGCGAGGCGGTCTGGAATCAGTTCAAGGGCATCGTGGTGATTCGCCACCAGCGCAGCGAGGCCCCGCCGCTGATCGCCATGGAGAATGAATTCTTCCTGCGGCAGAACCTGCGTCTGGAACTGGACAGCATGCGCGCGGCGCTGCTGCGTGGCGATGCCACGAGCTATCAGGACGCCTATATCCTGACCCGCGACTGGACCGAGCGCTATTTCGACACCCAGGACGCCCAGGTCAGCACCTTCCTGGCTGAGTTGCAGGCGCTGCAGGCGGTACCCTTCAACACCTACATCCCCGACCTGACCGGCCTACGCCAATCCTTCGCTGAATTCCTCGCCCATCGCCAGCCGGTGCGCGCCGTGCGCCCGGCAGCACCTGCGGCCGCGCCCAAGCCCGTCGCGCCGGCTGCGGAACCGCCAGCCACAGAGCCGCCGGCTGCTACTGAGGGAGCACAGTCATGAGATTGCTGCTCGGCATCATCGTCACCCTGTTCGTGTCGGTCTGGATGGCGCTGGCGCTGCGCCAGGATCCGGGCTACGTCATGCTCAGCAGCGGCCAGTGGACCGTTGAGACCAGCCTGACCTTCTTCACCCTGTTCCTGACCATTCTGTTCGTGCTGTTCTACATGCTGGCGCGGCTAGCGATCCGCCTGTGGCAGACCCCCGGACAAACCCTGGCCGCCAACCAGCGCCGCCGGGAAAAGCGGGCACGGCGCCTGTTCAACCTGGGTGCCCGGCAACTGGCGGCCGGCCAGTGGGCGGCGGCGGAAAAAACCCTGCTCAAGGGCGCTGAGCACAGCGAAACGCCAGCGCTGCATTATCTGGGCGCGGCGCGCGCGGCCCACCATCTCCACGAAGCGCGCTGGCGTCGTGATCTGCACCTGCGCCGGGCTGAGGATGCGCCGGATGCTGATAAGATCTCCGTGCAGCTGGCCCATGTCGAATTTCTGATCGACGACCAGCAGGCTGACCAGGCCCGACCCATCCTGGAGTCCCTGCGCACCCTCAATCCGCGCCATCCCGGCGTGCTGCAATGGCTGGCGCGCACCTACCAGCAGTTGCAGGCCTGGGAAGCGCTGCGCGAGCTGTTGCCCGAGGTACAACGGCAGAAAGCACTGGGCACGGAACCGCTTGCCGAATTGCAGCAGCAGACCTTCCAGGCCCTGATGGAAAGCGCTGCGGCCGCCAGTTCGCTGGAGAAACTGCGCGCGCTGTGGAAACAGGCCCCGGCGAAACTGCGCGAGGAGGACGAGACTTTCCTGGTCACCTACGCTAGCGCACTGTGCGATTGCGATGCGATCGACGATGCTGAGGCGCTGCTGCGCGAAGCGCTCAACCGGCGCTGGAATCCGCGGCTGGTAGTCGGTTATGGGCTGCTTGGCCGCGGCAATGCTGTGGCGCAACTGGCCACTGCCGAGGGCTGGCTGACGCAGCATGGCGAGGATCCCTATCTGCTGCTGACCCTGGGCCGGTTGGCCAAGCGCTGCCAGCAGCCGGCCAAGGCGCGCGATTATCTGGAGCGCAGCATCCAGATCATGCCGACGCCGGACGCCTATCAGGAACTGGGCGAGCTGCTCGAATCCCTGCACGAACTGACCCATGCCGGGCAGTGCTTCCATGCCGGCCTGCGCCTGCTGGTCGGCAAGCCGCAGGAAAAGCAGGGCGCAATGCTCACCGTCGCCGAAACATCCCAGCAAATCAGCGCGCCACTCGCGGCCAGCGTCGCGGCGAACTGATACGGCAATCCCCGTTTACCCTGCCGACCGGGGTAAACGGCACCCCGCCCGCTGCTGGGCTGCCCTCAATGCGGCGCAAAATCGAATGCGTCGTAGAACAGCTGCTCCGCCGGCAGACCCTGGGCGGCAAACACCGGCTTGGCCGCTTCGATCATCGCCGGCGGACCGCTCATGTACACGTCATGGCCACTCAGATCCGGATAATCGGCGGCGACCGCCTCGTGCACCCAGCCGCTGCGTCCCGGCCAATCATCCCCGGCACCCGGTTCCGACAGCACCGGGGTATAGCGGAAATGCGCATGCTGCGCCGCCCACTGCCGGGGCAAGTCATCCAGATACAGATCCACCCGGGCCCGCGCGCCCCAGTACAGGTGCAAGGGCCGCTGCAGACCACTATGAAAGGCATGTTCCAGCATGCCTTTCAGCGGCGCAAAACCGGTGCCACCGCCGATCAGGATGATCGGTCGCGGCGAATCCTCGCGCAGGAAAAAAGTGCCCAGCGGCCCCTGAAAGCGCAGCAGCGCCTTGTCCTTCATCCGCTCGAACACGAAACCGGTGAAGAAACCGCCCGGCACATGCCGCACATGCAGTTCCAGCAACTCATCAGCGTGCGGCGGATTGGCCAGCGAAAAGCCGCGCCGCCGGCCATCAGCAAGCAGAATATCGACGTACTGCCCGGCCAGAAATTGCAGGCGCTCGGTGTTCGGCAGCTTCAGATACAGGCGCATCACGTCCGGCGCGAGCCGTTCGCGCCGCTCGACCCGGCACGGCAGCAGCCGGGCGCGAATATCACCGCTACTCTTGACCTCGCGCACCATGATCACCAGATCGTCGCAGGGATAAGCCTGGCACAGCAGCACCTTGCCGGCCGCCTGTTCCGCCGCGCTCAGGCCCGGCGGCCGTTCACCGGCATAGCGCACCGTACCCGATACCAGCGTGCCCATGCAGGCACCACAGGTGCCGTTGCGGCAGCCGTAGGGCAGCACACCGCCTGTTTCGCGCAGCGCGGCATCCAGCACGGTTTCATTGTCGTCAACGGCGAATTCATGGCCACTTGGCTGCAGGCTAACGTGATAAGGCATGTGGATCGCATCTCTCTGGCAGGATTCAGTCATTCAATTGGAACCGCTCCGGCGGTCTCTACAGGCCCAGTGCACCCCATAGCGCATCGACCCGCCGCTTGACCTCGGGATCCATAGTGATCGGCCGGCCCCACTCGCGGCTGGTCTCGCCGGGCCATTTATTGGTCGCGTCGAAGCCAATCTTGGACCCCAGCCCCGAGACCGGCGAAGCGAAATCCAGATAATCAATGGGCGTATTCTCGATCATCACCGTATCGCGCGCCGGATCCATGCGCGTGGTCATCGCCCAGATCACATCCTGCCAGTCGCGGGCGTTGATATCCTCATCGACCACGATCACGAACTTGGTGTACATGAACTGGCGCAGAAAGGACCAGACACCCAGCATCACCCGCTTGGCATGCCCCGGATACTGCTTGCGCATCGCCACCACGGCCATCCGGTAGGAACAGCCCTCGGGCGGCAGATAGAAATCGATGATCTCGGGAAACTGCTTTTGCAGAATCGGCACGAACACTTCGTTCAGCGCCACGCCAAGAATGGCCGGTTCATCGGGGGGCCGACCGGTATAGGTGCTGTGATAGATCGGCTGCTCGCGGTGAGTGATGCGCTCGATGGTGAACACCGGAAACCGGTCGACCTCGTTGTAATAGCCGGTGTGATCGCCAAACGGTCCCTCCGGCGCGGTTTCGCCGGGCGCGATGTGCCCTTCGAGCACGAACTCAGCACTGGCCGGCACCTGCAGTTCATTGCCCAGGCACTGCGCCAGTTCGGTACGCGCGCCGCGCAGCAGACCGGCAAAGGCATATTCCGACAGGGTATCCGGCACCGGCGTCACTGCGCCAAGAATGGTAGCCGGATCAGCGCCGAGCGCCACCGCGACCGGAAACGGCTCACCGGGCCGCGCCTGCTGCCACTCGCGAAAATCCAGCGCGCCACCCCGATGCGACAGCCAGCGCATGATCACCTTGTTGCGGTCGATCACCTGCTGGCGATAAATACCCAGATTCTGCCGCGCCTTGTGTGGACCCCGGGTCACCACCAGCCCCCAGGTAATCAGCGGTCCGGCATCGTCCGGCCAGCAGTGCTGCACCGGCAGCCGCGCCAGATCGACTGCCGCACCCTCGATGACGCGTTCCTGACAGGGAGGCCGGCTGATCCTTTTTGGCGCCATGTCCAGCACCTTCTTGAAAATCGGCAGTTTCTCCCAGGCATCGCGCATGCCCTTGGGCGGATCGGGCTCCTTGAGAAAAGCCAGCAAACGACCGACCTCGCGCAGGGCCTCAACATCATCGGCGCCCATACCCAAGGCCACCCGGCGCGGCGTACCAAACAGATTGGCCAGCACCGGAATGCGGTGGCCGGTGGGATTCTCGAACAGGATCGCCGGACCGCCCGCGCGCAGCACTCGATCGCAGATCTCGGTCATTTCCAGCTTCGGATCGACCGCCACGCTCACCCGCTTCAGCTCGCCGAGCCGCTCCAGTTGGGCGATAAAATCGCGCAAATCCTTGTATTGCATTTTGGCATCTCCACGGGCTGCCCAAGGGCCGGGCGCGCCGCACGATAAAAACGGCATTTTAACAGCCTGAACACAAACATCCCGCCCGCACCGGGCCGGCTTACCCCGGATGGATTCGGTTAAACTTGCGCGCATGATCATCAGTGCGGTCTGGCGCATCTGCGCCGCCGCCCGTCTTGAAGGAACGCGCATGACTATCCTGCTTCGCATCGCCGCCTTTATCGATGCGCTCAACGCTGCCATTGGCCGGGCAGCGGCTTGGCTGATCCTGCTCTGTACCCTGATCAGTGGCCTGACCGCCACCCTGCGCTATGCCTTCGACATCGGTTCAAACGCTCTGTTGGAGGCGCAGTGGTTTCTATTCGGCCTGGTGTTCCTGTTCTGCGCAGCCTGGACCCTGGGTGACAATGGCCACGTGCGCATCGACATCCTGCACGCCCGATTGGCGCCGCGCACCCGGGCCTGGATCGAGATTTTCGGCAGTCTGCTGTTCCTGCTGCCGGTGTGTCTGCTGATCATGGTCGATGCCTGGAATTTCTTCCTGATCGCCTATCAGACCCGCGAGGCCTCGCCCAATCCCGGCGGGCTGTTGTGGTGGCCGCTCAAGCTGGCCATCCCGGTGGCCTTCGGCCTGCTCAGCCTGCAGGGCGTCGCCGAGATCATCAAGAATAGCGCCGTGCTCACCGGTGATCGGCCACTGCCCACGCGGCGCGGAGGACATTGAGATGGCCGAATTCCTGATCGCCAACCTGGCGCCGGTGATGTTTTCGGCGCTGGTGCTGTTCCTACTGATCGGCTATCCGGTGGCCTTCTCGCTGGCGGCAGTCGGTATGGTGTTTGGCCTGCTCGGCATTCATCTGGGTCTGCTCACGCCCAACCTGCTGCAGGCGCTGCCCGACCGGGTGTTCGGGATCATGAAGAACGAGATCCTGCTGGCGGTGCCGTTCTTCACCTTCATGGGTCTGGTGCTGGAACGCAGCGGCATGGCCGAAGACCTGCTCGATACCATCGGCCAGCTGTTTGGCGGCCTGCGCGGCGGGCTGGCCTATGCGGTGATTTTCGTCGGCGCGCTGCTGGCCGCGACCACCGGTGTGGTTGCCGCTTCGGTGATCGCCATGGGGCTGATTTCGCTGCCGATCATGCTGCGCTATGGCTATGACAAGGCGCTGGCTGCCGGGGTGATCGCCGCGTCGGGCACGCTGGCGCAGATTATTCCGCCGTCGCTGGTGCTGATCGTGATGGCCGAGGTGCTCGGTCGCTCGGTGGGCGATATGTACAAGGGCGCGTTCATTCCCGGCCTGCTCCTGACCGGACTGTATGTGTTGTGGGTGTTCCTGAACACGCTGTTCCGGCCCCACACCGTGCCGGCACTACCCCCGGAAGCGCGCACCCTGCACGGCTGGGCGCTGGTGCGGCGGGCGCTGGCGGCAATGGTGCCGCCGCTGCTGCTGATCTTTCTGGTGCTGGGCAGCATCTTCATCGGTTGGGCGACACCGACCGAGGGCGGCGCGCTGGGCGCGATTGGGGCGCTGCTGCTGGCACTGATCAAGGGTCGGCTCGATCAGGCGCTGTTGCGCTCGGCCGCACAGGCCACGGCCAGGATCACCAGCTTCGTCATGTTCATTCTGATCGGTTCCAGCGTGTTCACCCTGGTGTTTCGCGGTGTCAACGGCGATCTGTGGGTGGAACACCTGTTGCTCGGCCTGCCGGGCGGTGCGCTGGGTTTCCTGATCGTGGTCAATATCCTGGTCTTCCTGCTCGCGTTCTTCCTCGATTTCTTCGAAATCAGCTTCATCATCCTGCCGCTGCTGGCGCCGGTGGCGGAAAAGCTGGGTATTGATCTGGTCTGGTTTGGGATTCTGCTGGGCGTGAACATGCAAACCTCATTCATGCATCCGCCGTTTGGTTTCGCGCTGTTCTTCCTGCGCAGCGTCGCGCCACCGACCGTGCGCACCAGCGAAATTTACTGGGGCGCCATTCCTTTCCTGGTCATGCAACTGATCATGGTGGCGCTGATCATTGCCTTCCCGGCGCTGGTCACCTTTGGCCTGGATCGCCCGGTCAATATCCACGAAGCTGTGCCGGTGCAGTTGCTGGCCCCACCCGACGATCCCGGCACACCCGTATCCAGTCCGGCGCCCGACGATCCCGCTGACCTGTTTCGGCAGCTTAAGCCCAATCCCTAAAGCAGGCACGGCCCGGGGCGCGCCCTATCCATGGCCAGGCGCCCCGATCCATGCACTGATCGACTGCTTTTTCAGCCGCAACAATACACATCTATCTGGAACACTGGCTGCCTGCGGTCGAAATCGGTCTCACCATGCGTGATTCTGGACCCTGGGCCTTCGCCGGCTGTTTCATGGCGCTGGCCGATATGCATTTCGTCCGGCTGGCTGCGCCGGCTTTGGACAGCATGAAACATGCTCGCTATTGATTGGAGGTGGCTGGTTTCGCCGAACTTGGTGTGGATCCGCCGAGCAAGGCAGTGGCGATGCAGGAGCACGAAGTGATACGTCAGCAGGTGCTTGACTCGCTGTCCGCATGGCTGACAGCAAACGATGAAATTGATAGATCCATACTGCCGCTTTGACATCCTTCCCGGCCTGCAGGAGGATTTCTGGTCTTGCTGATCAGAGCACCTGCTTCGCCGAGCCGAACCGATGGCCGCTTGCGCAGCAGCCGCCAAGGGGTGCTTGATCAGTTGCGCGGCAAAGCTCGCCCTTCAGCGCGAATCTTCCGCCTACTCTCCCAATAGTTCCGCTACGGGCTGCAACTGTTCGACATGCTCGGACACGACCTTGACGATGACGATGATTGGAATGCTGAGCAGCATGCCCCAAACACCCCAGAGCCAGCCCCAGAACAGCAGCGAGACGAAAACGGCCACCGAGTTCATTCTGGCGATTCTCCCGGTCATCCAGGTCGTGACCAAGGTGCCGACAAAGAGGGCGATCACCAGCGATGCCCCCGAGACCAACAGCGCCGTGGCAAACGAGCCGAACTGAATAAAGGCCACCATCCCGGTGGCGGTAGCGGTAAGGCCAGGACCCAGGTAAGGGATGATATGCAGCAAACCCGCCGCGACGGCCCAGGCGCCTGCATTGTCCAGGTTGATCCAGCGGAACGCTATCCAGGTGAGCAGTGCTACGAGCACGTTGGTGATCAACAGCATAAACATGTAGCGCTGGATGGAATGATTGATATCACCGAGGATCTGCACCGTAATCTTCTTGCTCGATAGCGACGGCCCGGTGAGTCGTACCAGCTTGCGTTTATAGGTGTCGCCGGACAGCAGAAGAAAGAAGACCAGAAAGAGCACCATGACCGCTTGACCCATATAACCCACAGCTCCCCTGGAGCCCGCCCAGAGGACATTGCCCATTTTGAAGGCGGACGGATCATCGATGACGACGCGCGTCGCGGGTTTTTTTGGGGTAGCGGGAATGCCGGTCGCTTGGCCGGCTGCCTGTTCGAGTTGGCTCGCAGCGGTTTGTACTTTCTGCATCGCATTGAACTGGCCCTCCCCCAGTTTGACGAGACCTGCGGCCAACTGACTCGCGGCTTCGGGCAACTGCTCGACGATCGTCTGCATCTGCCCGCGCAAGGAATAGGTTCCGAACCCAAGCGCACCCACAACAGCCAAAATCACCAGGCAGGTGCCCGCCACTCGATGAATCCTGATCCGTTCCAACCATACGACGAGGGGGTTCAGCGTGTAAGCCAGAAGAATCCCGAGCAACAGGGGAATCAAAAAACTCTGCGCCCACTCCAGCGCAAATACCACGGCGATCGTGGCCAGTATGACCAGCGCCAACCCCTGTACGTCCACAGTGATGCCGACCGCGTGCCCAGAAGGGGTAGCGTCTGGCGCTGTGGAGGTGAATGCAGTGGGCTCGGGTTCGACGTTCATGGTGGCTTTCACCTGGGAGGGCGATAGGATTCAGGGTATCTGGGCGCTTCTCCGCATTATCGGTCAGGCAATGGCGTGAAAAACTCGCGCTATGACCGGAATCGCCGGGTCATCACCGGTTTGCGGGCGAGAATCTCCGACTTCATCGGCATGGACTGCATTAACTTTTTGGATAACTCCGGGTTTCGCACCAGAGCGCGGGGTGACAGCGGAATCCAATAAGAGCCGATCGCCAGTATGCTCGAAAAAACCAGAACAATCATTTGTTTGGGTTTGATTTTAATATCCATTAAAAATGGATCCTGTTTTCTAAATAAAAAGTTAGAAATCACCACATAACGAGGCAGCACCCCTGCTCAATCCAGATCCGGAATTTATAAAAATAATTAATTCAAGTCGGCGATGCAGAGCTTATTGGATATTAAATTTTCAGAAATCGTTATTCAGAAATGCTGATTTCTGGTCAACATACTGGGCACTGAAAGTGACGGATTGTTTCGAGTATCCGTGTGAAAGATATGCGTTCGACCGAGTGTAGCCCCCTACCCCCATCGACCACGGTCGCAAGTCCTTGCCGTGGCCGCCTCCCGGTTTTCGCATCAGTAACCGCGACCCATCTCCATCTTTAACTCTGTCCCTGACTCAGTCGTCTACCTGTGATTTTTATTCCTGTTATCATCCTCCGTACTGATCTCGTGGCCGATCACACCGCCGACTACAGCCCCGCCGACGGCGCCAACAGGGCTGCCCTTCGTCAGGACGGCGCCCGCTACGCCACCGACGCCGGCACCGACTGCGGTATTCTGATCTTGTTTCGTCATTCCGCTACAACCGGCCAAGCCGATCAACACGGCCAAGGCCACCGAACTGCCTACAACTCTTCGTATCGTTTTCACTGAAATACCTCGCTGTCAGAAATCAGGATGGGTATCTCTACCCATCCGTTTGAAAGTGGTCTGTTACTTGCCGTACTTCGCTTTAGCTTCATCTACACAACGATCCTTGGCGCTACTCGTCAAAGCGTCACACTTTTCCTTTGCCACCGCATAATCTGCGTCACGGGTGTCCGTTGCCGCTTCCTGGCGCGCCTCGGCGCCTGTTGCTCTCGCCTTCATACCCGCTGCGGTGGAGGTATCGCTAGCCGCCTTGTTCGCCTCCGAAGTCTTCAGCCGCGCCTCGGCGTCGGCCTTGACGCGAGTCTCCGCTGCTTTCGCCTCCTTCACGCAGATATCTTTATCGTTACCGGTCCTGTCATCACATTTTTCATTGGCTATGGCGTAATCCGCCTCTGCCTTGGCCACGAGCGCCTTATAGTGGTTGCTGGCGGTGGGTTCGTTACGCGCTTCGAGTTCAGCCCTGGCGATCTTCTCTTTACCCTTGGCCTCAGCAATACAGATATCCTTGGTATTACCGGATAACGCGTCGCAGTTTGCCTTATCGGTCGTGTACTCAGCCGTGATACGGTCCTCGGCGGCTTTGTAGGCGTCTTTCGACAGGCTCTGCGCCATCGAGCCAGTACTGAAAACGAGGCCGATTGCGACGACGATTGCGGTCATATTGGTCTTATTCATTAGCTCTTCCTTTGGATGATGAATGAGGACATGAAATGATGGTTGAATGGTATTCAAGCCTCGATTCGAGGTTGCGACGAAAAAACCGCTTACTCCGTATCGAAACTTCAAAAACAGTATATTGAACGAGCCTAGGATGATCTGTACGGTAGCACACATAAAAACACGGTCGCTGATAGCACTCCAACCTTCCACCACATACCAGGTTTAAGTGAGTTTTATTTTAATCGGGTAGGCTGGGATGAGATCAGGCACGATACCATAATGCGCCTGATATTTACGTCTCAATCGCTATGTGTGCCACCGCACAGATAACGTTGAGTTTTATGCTCATTATCCACGATAAGCGTTGAAAACCGAGTAGGCGCTCCAAGCCATCGTCAACTTTTATCATCAGGAGAAAGAGCATCATGAACAAAGATCAGGTCAAAGGCCGCATCGAAGAAGCAAAAGGCAAAGTCAAGGAGGTCACTGGCAAAGTCGTCGGTAATAAGGAATTGGAACAGGAGGGAAAGGCTCAACATATCGGCGGCACAGTCCAAGCAGAGTATGGCGATCTGAAGGAAGACATCAAGAAAGCCATCTAAAGCGAGCAATTTCTGAGAGTCTTGGCTGAAACTCTGATGGGCTGGCCGGATGTACGGCTCGCCCATCAAGATGCTGCAGAAAGAACGCCACGAAAAATACCAGGTGCTATGGAATCAGCTAGGGCGATGCACCGGAGACTAGCACCGCGAAAACCCCGGTTCCAATGCCTATTCAGCGGCTGAGCGGGACACCATTTTGCGCGCTTATGCAGAACGCAGCAGCCTGCGCGGGGCTGAGCCGGACCTTTGGCATGTCGCGCCGCCTGGCTGAAAAAAAGCCCTGAATGTGCCGGCTACCCCAAACGAGGCCCGACAAATCACATCGAGCGCTTCAACAACACCCTGCG
>DAITNL010000093.1:0-11724 GCA_036834665.1 Candidatus Competibacteraceae bacterium
GACCCGGCGCATCAAGGCGGAACTGCCGCACGCGCTGATTTCCGGCGGCGTGTCTAACGTGTCGTTCTCCTTCCGTGGCAACAACCCGGTGCGCGAGGCGATCCATTCGGTGTTCCTCTACCACGCCATCGCCGCCGGCATGGACATGGGCATCGTCAACGCCGGGCAACTGGCGATCTACGAGGAGATTCCCGCCGAGCTGCGCGAGCGGGTCGAGGACGTGATTCTCAACCGCCGCGCCGATGCCACCGAGCGCCTGCTGGACATCGCGCCGCGCTATCAGGGTGGCGAGGCGGCGGCCACCCCCGAACAGGAACAGGAATGGCGCACCTGGCCGGTCGCCAGGCGTCTGGAACACGCGCTGATCAAGGGCATCGACGCCTTCATCGAAGCCGACACCGAGGAAGCCCGCCAGCAGTTCGAACGGCCGCTGCAAGTGATCGAAGGGCCGCTGATGGACGGCATGAACGTGGTCGGCGACCTGTTTGGCGCCGGCAAGATGTTCCTGCCGCAGGTGGTGAAATCGGCGCGGGTGATGAAGAAATCAGTCGCCTACCTGATCCCGTTCATCGAAGCGGAACAGGCCGAGGGCGAGCGGCGCAGCAATGGCCGCATCATCATGGCCACGGTCAAGGGCGATGTGCATGACATCGGCAAGAACATTGTCGGCGTGGTGCTCCAGTGCAATAACTTCGAGGTCGTCGATCTGGGCGTGATGGTCCCGGCACAGAAGATTCTTGATGCCGCGCGCGAGCATCACGCCGACATGATCGGTCTGTCCGGGCTGATCACGCCTTCGCTGGATGAGATGGTCAACGTCGCCCGGGAAATGCAGCGGCAGGGCTTCACGGTACCGCTGCTGATCGGTGGCGCGACCACCTCGGCGATGCATACGGCGGTGAAGATCGACCCGCAGTACCCCGGCCCGGTCATCTACGTTAAGGACGCCTCGCGGGCGGTAGGCGTGGCGCAGAATCTGGTCAGCGTCGATACCCGGCTTGATTACATTGCCCGCACCAAGGCCGACTACGCCCAGAAGCGCGAGCAGCACGCCAACCGGCGCCAGCGCGAGGCACTGCTGCCGCTGGCCCAGGCCCGCACCAATCGCCCGGCGCTGGACTGGTCGAACTATGCGCCGCCGCGGCCGGGCTTCCTGGGCGTGCGCAGCTTTGCCGACTACCCGCTGACGGAACTGGTCGAGCGCATCGACTGGACGCCGTTCTTTCAAGCCTGGGAACTGCGCGGCCGCTATCCGGCGATTCTCGACGACCCCGAACAGGGCGAGCAGGCCCGGCACCTGTTCGCCGATGCCCAGGCCATGCTGCAGCAACTGGTTGCGGAACGCTGGCTGACAGCACGGGCGGTGCTCGGCTTCTTCCCGGCCAACCGGGTCGGCGAGGACGATATTGCCCTGTACCGCGACGAGAGCCGCGAACACGCCCTGATGACCCTGCACCACCTGCGCCAGCAGAGTCCGAAACCGGACGGCAAGCGCCACTACGCTCTCGCCGACTGGATCGCCCCGCAGGCATCCGGGGTCGCCGATTACCTGGGCGCCTTTGCCGTGACCGCCGGCATCGGCATTGATGAGCGGGTGGCCGCCTTCGAACGCGCCCACGACGACTACAGCGCCATCCTGCTGAAAGCGCTCGCCGACCGCCTCGCCGAAGCGCTCGCCGAGCGCCTGCACCAGCGGGTGCGCACCGAATTCTGGGGCTACGCGGCGGATGAAGCACTGAGCAACGAGGATCTGATTGCCGAAGGCTATCGCGGCATCCGGCCCGCGCCCGGCTATCCGGCCTGCCCGGACCACACCGAGAAGGCGCTGCTCTGGCAACTGCTCGATGTCGACCGCAACGCCGGCATTCACCTCACCGAGCACTTCGCGATGACCCCGACAGCGGCGGTGAGCGGCTGGTATTTCAGCCATCCCGAAGCGCGCTATTTTGGCGTTGGCCGGCTGGATCGCGATCAGGTGGCTGATTACGCGCGGCGCAAGGGCTGGACCCTGGCGGACGCGGAAAAGTGGCTGGCACCCAATCTGGGCTACGAGCCGGATAACGAATAATGGCTGCCCTGATTCAGATTTGGCTTGACTGGCCGATCTGGCTGGCGGCGGTCAGCATGACCGTCTTCTGGCTGAGCATTGCCACTGCGCTGTGGTGGTTCTTCCAGCGCAGTTCGCTGGCACCCTTCTGGGGTGGCAAGCTTGGCATCGTCGGTCCGTATTTTTCCTCGGTCAGCATTCTGTTCAGCCTGTCGGTCGGTTTCATGGGCGCCGACATCTGGCAACGGGGCGAGCGGGCGCAACAGGCAGTGCTGCAGGAGGCCAGCCAGCTGCAACTGCTGAACAGTCTGGCCGATAGCCTGGCACCGGCCACCCAGCCACTGGCCAAGGCTGTGTGCGCCTATACCCAGGCGGTGGTGCAGGAGGAATGGCCGCTGATGCTGGGCCATGGCCGGACCCCAACCAGCGCCGAGGCGGCTCTGGACAGCATCCTGCAGGCAATGGTGACACCGGAGTTCATCCGCCAGGTGGATGGCACCTTGCGCCGCGAGATGCTGAGTGCCTTTCAGCAGATCCGCCAGTCCCGGATGAACCGGCTGCAGCTCAGCGGCAGCCACAGCCATAGCGGCAAATGGGTACTGGTGATCTTTCTTGGCTTCATGACCCAGATCGCCATCAGCCTGGTGCAACTCGACACACCGCGCGGTCAGGCGATCACGCTGACGGTGTTCTCCATCGCCATGTCCGTGACTCTGATCCTGCTGGCCGGCATGGACCAGCCATTCACCGAACCCTTCGCGGTCCCGAACACACCGATTGCCGAACTGGCGCGCTGTCCCTAGGCGTCGCTCTGTTCCTGAACCGCCAGCAGCGCTTCAAGACTCGCCCACTCCGCCGCCGGATCAGCGGTGATGTGGGCGATTTTCGCTTCCAGATCGGCCCACAGTGCCGCACTGCGCAGTTCGTAGCTGTGGCCCCAGAACAGGAACACCCCGCCCTTGTCCCTGGCGCACTGGTAACGGCTCCAGAAGGCGGGATCACTGAAGCGGCAACTCACGCCCAGTTCCAGCGCATCGGCGGGCGGAAATACCGCTTCGACTTCAGTAACGGTGCGCGCATAGTCATGACCCGCAGCGCGAACCGCCGCCTTCACCGCCGGATTGAACCCGCCAAACGGATAGCAAAAGCCCCGGATCGGCTGCTGAAACCAGTCCTGCAGCAGTCGCCGGCTATCGCGCAGCTCGCGCTCCAGGTCCAGCGGCGCCAGCTCAGTCAGGTTCGGATGGTTCAGCGAGTGATTGGCAATCTCAAAACCGGCGTAGACCTCGCGCAGCTCATCCCAACCAAGCCGCCACACCTCCTGATCGCCACAACGCCAGCCGAATGAGCGCTGGCGCCGGTGCAGACCCGGATTGAGATTGAAGGTCGCGCGTGCCCGGTAGCCGCGCAGCAGTTCGGCCAACCGCGCATCTTCAACCACACCATCGTCCCAGCTCTGCACCACTTTCAGCATCCGCAGCGCCTCCGCTTGCACGCTCATGCACATTTAGAATTATCGCCGCACGGCATGGCATCGCCACCGTGCCTACGGCATCTTGTCGCGCAACTGGCACACCAACAGATCCAGTTCCTCCTCGGACACATCGCCCAAGCCACGAATCAGTTCGGCGAACAGAATCGGCCGGCGCATGACGATCGCACAGACATCCTCGGGCAGATACCCAGCCAGCGCCAGAAGCGTATCGGGATCCTGGTCCAGATCGAAAGCCAGCCGTCGGATCACCTCTTCGGAGGGCAGCGGCACCTTGCCGCGCTCCAGTTTGCCCAGATAACCCGCATCCAGTCCAACCCGCTCTGCTGTCTGCCGAATGGAATAGCGGGGATTAACCGCCCGGAGCCGCTCACGCACGCGCCGGATGTAGACTCCAAAATCCATGATAGAGAATCCCTAGGTTAACTGTTTAATGAGAAAGCAAATCACTGTAATTCGCACACCATGCCATCCATGTGCGACACCAACACTTCATGCAGGCCCGAAAGCACGATAAAAATTCAAATTATTTATTTTCCATACAATGAACTAGATGTGCCTGACCATGCCTTTTCCATGTCCTGCAATTATTGTAATCCAAAAAAGACATGTCAAAAAAGACGTAAAAACCAGGGCGCAGGAATGCCGGGATCCGGCGATGGCTGGGATTCGTCTGCTGAATGCACAGGGCGACGCGCCAAAAAGAAAGCCACCGGCAGCGGACTACCGGTGGCTGAGATGCCGCGCCCGCAAGGCCCGGCAGGGCCTGCGGACTGGGACTGGATTGAAGGAAGAATGAACCGGTAGCGTCAGCGGCCCTGACGACGCAGGTCCAGAGTGTACGGGAAGTTGGTCGTGGGCTCTTCAGCCGGCACGCTCATCGGCCCCGGCGTGTGGCCATACGGCCAGAAGCGGGTGAAACGCCGCGCCTCGGCTTCATTGGCGTTCACCGGGAAGGTGTCGTAGTTGCGCCCGCCCGGGTGGACGACATGATAGGTGCAACCGCCGATGGAACGCTGATTCCAGGTATCGACGATGTCGAACACCAGCGGCGCATGCACCGGGATGGTTGGGTGCAGGGCTGACGGCGGCTGCCAGGCGCGATAGCGGACCCCGGCGACGAACTCGCCGGCCACGCCCGTCGGATGCAGCGGCAAGCGCCGACCGTTGCAGGCCACCACATGGCGCTCGCCGATCATGCCGCGCACCTTGACCTGCATGCGCTCCACTGAGGAATCGACATAGCGGGCGGTACCGCCCAGGGCCTGCTCCTCGCCGAGCACATGCCAGGGTTCCAGCGCCTGACGCAGTTCCAGATCGATGTCGCGCTGGACGATGTTGCCATAGTGCGGGAAACGGAACTCGAAGAATGGCAGGAACCAGTCGCTTTCGAAGGGGTAGCCGGCACGGTTCAGATCGTCGACCACATCCTTGAAATCCTCCCAGACGTAGTGCGGCAGCATGAAGCGGTCGTGAATCTGCGTGCCCCAGCGCGCCAGCTCGCGATTCGGATAGGGCCGCTCCCAGAACCGCGCCACCAGGGTGCGCAGCAGCAGCATCTGCATCAGGCTCATGCGTGCGTGCGGCGGCATTTCAAAAGCGCGCATTTCCACCAGACCCAGCCGGCCGGTGGCGGAATCGGGCGAATACAGCTTGTCGATGCAGAACTCGGCGCGATGGGTGTTGCCGCTCAGGTCGACCAGCAGGTTGCGCAGCAGCCGATCCACCAGCCAGGGTTGTGGCGTTTCACCGGGCGGCATCTGCTGGAAGGCGATTTCCAGCTCATACAGGCTGTCGTTGCGCGCCTCGTCAATACGCGGCGCCTGACTGGTCGGGCCGATGAACAGACCCGAGAACAGATAGGACAGGCTCGGATGGTGCTGCCAGTAGGTGAGCAGGCTGCGCAGCAGTTCGGGCCGACGCAGGAACGGACTGTCCGCCGGGGTCGCGCCACCGAGGGTGACGTGGTTGCCGCCGCCGGTGCCGGTGTGGCGGCCATCGAGCATGAATTTTTCAGTACCCAGCCGCGAGTACCAGGCATCCTCGTACAGGCCCTCGATATTGCGCTTGAGTTCGTCCCAGTCGGCGGCCGGGTGAATATTGACTTCGATCACACCCGGATCAGGCGTGACGGCAAACTTGCGCAAGCGCCAATCCTGCGGCGGCGCGTAGCCCTCGACCAGCACCGGCATTTCCAGCGCAGCGGCGGTCTGCTCGATGCAGGCCAGCAGGTCAAGATAGTGCTCCAGTTGCCCCAGCGGCGGCATGAAGATGTACAGATGCCCCTCGCGCGCCTCGATGCACAGCGCGGTATGCACGATAACGCTGTCGTCCTTTTCCGGCTGTTCCTGGAAGTCGTCGCGCTTCGCTTGAGCGTCGCCGAGCAGGAAATCACTGTAACGGCGCATCACCTCGCCGTGGGTATCGCCCAGCGCAGTGCGGAAATCGAACAGTGATTGCGGATGCGGGATCTCGCTTTCGGTGTCCTCGACCCAGGGCAGCGCCGCCAGCGGCAGCCGATAGCCCATCGGCGAATCACCGGGAATCAGATACAGATGCTCGCGGCGCAGCACCCAGGCACCGCTCATCCAGTGCCCACCCTCGGGGCTGTGATGCCAGCGAATCGGCAGTGCATAGCCGGTGACGGTGTTCAGGCCGCGTTCGAGCAGGATCGCCAGCCGCCGCCGCTCCTCATCATCCTTAAGATCGAATTGCAGCGGATCGACGTTGACCGGCAGGGTGCGCTCCTTCCACAGGTAGTAATACACATCCTCGTAGCCGGGAATGATGTGCTCGGCGCTCACGCCCAGACGCTGGGTCAGCTCGGTGGCGAAACGCTGCGCCTGTTCGGGACCAAAGCCCTGCGGCGCTTCGTCATCGGCGATCCAGCGCGGGTCATGCCACAGCGGCAGCCCGTCGGTGCGCCAGTAGCAGGACAGCGCCCAGCGCGGCAGCGATTCACCCGGATACCACTTGCCTTGGCTGTAGTGCAGGAAGCCATAGGGCGCGAAACGGTCACGCAGCTTTTTCAGCAGCCGGCCCGCCAGCTTGCGCTTGGTCGGGCCACTGGCGGCCACGGTCCACTCGGCGCCATCCATATCGTCGATGGAGACGAAGGTCGGTTCACCGCCCATGGTCAGGCGCACATCACCAGCACGCAATTGCTCATCGATGGTGTGGCCGAGCGCTTCAATCGTCTGCCACTGTTCCTCGGTATAGGGCTTGGTGACTCGCGGATCCTCGTGGATGCGCGTGACGTGCATCTCGAAACCGAATTCGGTCTCGCATTTGTCGGTGTAGCCGGTGACCGGTGCGGCGCTCGGTGGCGTCGGCGTGCAGGCCAGCGGAATATGGCCCTCACCCGCGAACAGGCCCGAGGTCGGGTCCAGACCGATCCAGCCGGCGCCAGGCACGAACACTTCCGCCCAGGCATGCAGATCGGTGAAATCCACATCGGTACCGGAAGGACCATCCAGCGCCTTGACATCGGCGGTGAGCTGGATCAGATAGCCGGAAACAAAGCGCGCCGCCAGACCCAGATGGCGCAGGATCTGCACCAGCAGCCAGGCCGAATCGCGGCAGGAGCCGGTGCGCTTGCCCAGGGTCTCCTCGCAGCTCTGCACCCCGGGTTCCATGCGGATGATGTAGCCGATGTCCTGGCTCAGACGCTGGTTCAGACCGACCAGGAAGTCAACGATCCGCGCCGGCTCGCGATTGACTGCGCTCAGCCATTCCTTCAGCAGCGGGCCGCTTTCCTGCACCTCCAGATAAGGCGCCAGTTCACCGCGCAGGGTCGCCTCGTAGGTGAAGGGGTAAGACTCGGCATAGCTCTCGACGAAGAAATCGAAGGGATTGATCACCGTCATCTCGGCGACCAGATCGACGGTGATGCTCAGCTCGCGGACCTTCTCAGGGAACACCAGCCGGGCCTGGAAATTGCCAAACGGATCCTGCATCCAGTTGATGAAGTACTTGCCTGCCGGCTCGATGCGCAGCGAATAGGCATGGATGGGGGTGCGGGCGTGCGACGCGGGCCGCAGGCGAATCACATGCGGCGAGACGCCAATCGGACGGTCGAAGCGGTAGGAGGTCTGGTGATGCAGGGCAACGCGTATGGCCATGGCCAATCCTTCGTGTCGATAGTGCAATCTTGAAGTGGAAATGAATCAAAAAACCCGCGCCGGGCCATGCAAATTCGGTGCAAGGCCCGGCGCGCATGGACCTGCGGATCAACCTGGATCGCGTGGGCGCTCGGCGATAACCCGCACGCAGTCGTAGCGCCGCTCTTTGGCCACGAACAGCGAGCGCAGGAACAGCGCCCAGGCCCGTCCACGCGAATGGCGCGCCGGCAGTGCGGCCGCTGGCGTGCCCCGGGCCACGAAATCATCATGAATCCGCTGTTCGGTTTCGATATAGCCGGCCATGAACTGCCGGCAGTAGTTGCTGAATTCGGCATCGACCATCCGCAAGCCGATCTTTTCGCAGTAACCCTGCAGGCTGCGGCGGGTGAAAAACTGCAGATGCTCGGGCACACGCAGGCAAAACCAGGTGCTGCCCGACCAGGCCAGACTCAGCGCGGCGTTGTTGGGGGTTTCCACCACCAGATGGCCGCCGGGCTTGAGCAGCCGCGCCGCGTTGCCCAGCGCCAGTTCCGGGTCTACGGTGTGTTCCATCACGTGCGACATCAGGACCAGGTCATATTGGCGCGCGGTCACTTCCTCGGGCAGCGCTTCCAGGGTACCGGTCAGCAGGCGCACGCCGAACTCGCGCAGCGCCAGCGCCTGCGCCTGCGGATCGGGTTCAACACCAATCACCGTGTGGCCGGCGCGCTGCAGCTCCCCGAGCAGGCGGCCATTGCCGCAGCCAATCTCGCACACCTCCAGGCGGCGCTCGCCAAAACGCCGCCGCGCCCAGTCCGCCGACAGGTTCACGCCCCGATCCAGCCGCCAGGCCAGATGCGCCAGCAGGCGATCGGCGAACGGCGCGCTCGCTGGGGTGGCCGGCACGGTCTCGACGCTGTGGGTGTAGTAGTGCTCGGCTGCATACAGGCTGGCGATGAACTCCGCCGACGGCATCGGATGCTGACGCCCCAATTGCGAGCGCTCGCACCAGTAGAGCTGAAAAGGCCCACTGCTCATCCGTGGCCGCAGCCAATCAACCGGCACGCGCAGCCAGGGCTGCATCGGGTCACCGCACAGCGGACAGACAGGTTCGGAAACACCAGAATCGGAGGTCGGGGTCATGGCGAGGGCATCCGCATTATTATCTTCGTGATTTTCGTGAACACCGGCCCGGTCGGTGCGGGCGGCGCGCTGAACAAGCGCGGCTATTCAATCAGAGATCATGAATGAATCGGACATGGGCATAACGCGAGCGCACCGTAGCCGACCCCTGATGCAGAGTCAATGCAGTCTCACCATTGCCCTAAAAAAGAGCATAAAAATACTGTTCCTGCACTAAATACAGTCACTGCTACCTGCATGGTGATGACAAAAGTGCACGGAATGGCAAGTAGCATTAACATGGAACCACTGCGGCGACTGGCTTAGATATTGCTAAGTTTTGCGCGCATGACTTGGGGATTACAATAAGATGATCCTACAAAACGTATGACTGCGTTCGCGCGCGAGGATGAAAAGGAATGACCCGATGACCATCGACTGGAAACAGTATGCCTCCCCTGGTTGCTACGACGAATTGCTCGACGACCGCTCGCAGCCCCGCGCTGCATCCCGTACCCTGTGCGAATACCTGGCCTCCCTGAGTGATGGCGATCTGCGCGAGCGCAAGACCGCTGCCGAGCTGGCCATTATGGTCATGGGTATCACCTTCACCGTCTATACCGAAGGTGGCAGCATCGACCGCGCCTGGCCCTTCGACATCGTGCCGCGCATCATCCCCAAGCATGAGTGGGATCGTACCGACGCCGGCCTCAAGCAGCGGGTCCAGGCGCTGAACCTGTTCATCGACGATCTCTACCACGACCAGAAGATTCTCAAGGACGGCGTGTTCCCGGCCGAGGTGCTGGCGCAGTCGGTCAACTTCCGGCCACAGTGCGTCGGGGTCTCGCCGCAGCACGGCATCTGGGCGCACATCTGCGGCTCGGATCTGGTGCGCGACAAGGACGGCACGATCTACGTGCTTGAGGACAACCTGCGCGTGCCATCCGGCGTGTCCTACATGCTGGAAAATCGCGTGGTCACCAAGCGGGTGTTTCCGGAGCTGTTCGAATACCAGCGCATCCAGCCGGTCGACGACTACACCCTGCGCCTCTACGATATGCTGGTGTCGCTGTCGCCGCGCCCGGGCGATGCAGCCACCGTAGTGGTGCTCACCCCCGGCATCTACAACTCGGCCTATTTCGAGCATTCCTACCTCGCCCAGCAGATGGGTGTGGAACTGGTGGAAGGCAGTGACCTGGAAGTCGGTGATGATGACTGCGTCTACATGCGCACCATCGAAGGGCTGGAGCGGGTCGATGTCATCTACCGGCGCATCGACGACCTGTTCCTCGATCCGGAAGCCTTCCGCCCAGACTCGACGCTGGGCGTCAAGGGTCTGATGCGCGCCTGGCGGGCCGGCAAGGTCGCCCTGGCCAATGCCCCTGGTGCCGGCGTCGCCGACGACAAAGTCGTGTATGCATTCGTCCCGGAGATCATCAAGTACTATCTCGACCAGGATCCGCTGATCCCCAACGTCCCCTCCTACCTGTGCATGCGCGACAAGGACCGCGAATACGTCCTGGCCAATCTGGACAAGCTGGTGGTCAAGCCGGCCAACGAATCCGGCGGCTATGGCATGCTGGTCGGGCCGCACGCCACGCCTGCCGAGCGCAAGCGCTTTGCCGAGCTGATTCAGAAGGATCCCCGCAACTACATCGCCCAGCCGACTTTGTCGCTGTCGACCTCGCCGACCCTGTGCGAAGGACAGATGGAACCGCGCCATGTTGATCTACGGCCGTTCATCCTGTCGGGGCCAAGCACTTACGTCACCACCGGCGGGCTGACCCGCGTTGCGCTGCGCAAGGGTTCGCTGGTCGTCAACTCCTCGCAGGGCGGCGGCAGCAAGGACACCTGGATCGTCGATACCGAGGGCTTCTAATCATGCTGTCACGCGTTGCCCAGAATATTTACTGGATGGCCCGCTATGTTGAGCGCGCCGAAGACACCGCACGCCTGATCAATGTCAACAGCAACCTGTTGCTAGATCTGCCGCGCAACACCACCTTTGGCTGGCTGCCGCTGATTTTCATTGTTGGCGCCGAGGATCTGTTTTTCGAGAAGGATCCCAAGCGGCTGGCGGATGAAAACAACGTGGTCAAGTTCCTGATCAGCGATCGCGACCACCCCAGCTCGATCCTGTCCAGCCTGGCCGCTGCCCGCGAAAACCTGCGCACCACCCGCGACGCCGTGCCGCAGGAAGCCTGGGAGCAGATCAACGGCCTGTACATCTACGCCCGCGACCACCTGCCCACCCGGCGCGGCCGCTATGAATTCCTGCGCCAGGTGATTCGTAACACCCAGCAGATCAGCGGCCTGCTGGACGGGGCGATGAGTCGCACCGCCGCCTATGAGTTCGTGCACATGGGCCGCTATCTGGAACGGGCCGACATGACCACCCGCATCGTTGACGTGCGCTCAGCCAACCTGCTGCCGCGCAGCGGTCAGCCGGCCGGATCGCCGCAGGAACCGGCGGATCAGTCTCAGTCCCAGAGCACGCCCAGCGACCGCACCGAGCAGGATCCGTTCGAAAACATCCAGTGGATGAGCGTGCTCAAGTCGCTCACCGCCTACCAGATGTATCGGCAGCAGGTACGCTCCCGCGTTGGCGGTCCCGACGTGCTCAAATTCCTGCTGCAGAACGACAGTTTCCCGCGCGGAATTTCGTTCTGCCTTAAGCAACTGGATTGCTCGCTGCGCACCCTGCCACGCAACGATACCGCGCTCGCCACCAGCGCCGCTCTCCAGCAGCAGCTAAACACGGCCGCCGTGCCAGACCTAGCGCGTGAAGGCATGCACGAGTTCATCGACCAGTTGCAGATTGGTCTTGGTCAGCTGCACGCCAGCATCGCCAAAACCTATTTCGAGCACTGATACCCCGAGCAACCACACCTCTCTCCCAGGGAGAGGCGTTTCCCCACCTGCGGCCGCGGCGCGAACCCCTCGCTGGCGCGGCCGCAGGTGGG
>DAITNL010000094.1:0-11705 GCA_036834665.1 Candidatus Competibacteraceae bacterium
GGCAACTTCCCGGGACAGCTTTTTCAGGTGGCGCTTGACGGCGGCAGCACGTTTGCGCTTGCGCTCCTGGGTGGGCTTCTCGTAAAACTCGCGGCGGCGCACTTCGGACAGCACACCGGCTTTTTCGCAGGAGCGCTTGAAGCGGCGCAGCGCGACATCAAACGGCTCGTTCTCTTTCACTTTCACGGAAGGCATTAAACCGTCACCTCGTTCATGATCTGGACGACACTGGGGTTGGAGAATAGTAAAATGCTGAATTGTAATCACCCCTGCCGCCAAATGCAAAAGCGTGGACCGTCATGCTGATCCTGGGCCTTGAAACTTCCTGCGATGAAACCGGCGTTGCCCTCTATGACAGCGATCGTGGTCTGCTTGCGCACGCCCTGCACAGCCAGATCGCGCTGCATGCCGAGTATGGCGGCGTCGTGCCGGAACTGGCCTCGCGCGATCATGTACGCAAAACCCTGCCGCTGTTGCACGAGATCTTCCGTACTGCAGGCGTTGCGCCGGGCGCGGTCGATGGCGTCGCCTATACCCGTGGTCCGGGGCTAATTGGCGCGCTGCTGGTCGGTGCAGCGATTGGCCGCAGTCTGGCCTGGACCTGGGGCGTGCCGGCCATCGGCGTGCATCATATGGAAGGTCACCTGCTGGCGCCCATGCTGGAGGCGGACCCGCCACCTTTTCCTTTCGTGGCGCTGCTGGTGTCCGGTGGTCATACCTTGCTGGTACGGGTAGACGGCATTGGTCAGTATCGTATCGTGGGCGAATCCGTGGACGATGCTGCGGGCGAGGCGTTCGATAAGACCGCCAAGCTGCTCGGCCTGCCGTATCCGGGTGGGCCGGCACTGGCGAAACTGGCTGAGCAGGGCACGCCGGGACGTTTCAGCTTTCCCCGGCCGATGACCGACCGGCCCGGCTGTGATTTCAGCTTTAGCGGCCTGAAAACCGCCGCAATCACCGCATGGCGGGCGCTGGAGCCGACACCGGAAAATCGCGCTGATATTGCCTATGCGTTCGAGGACGCCGTGGTGGAAACGCTGGCGATCAAATGCCAGCGGGCCTTGCGCGAAACTCGCTTGCAGCGTCTGGTGATTGCTGGCGGTGTCGGCGCAAACCGGCGACTGCGCCAGCGATTGCGCGAGATGACTGCTGCGATGGGTGGACAGGTGCATTATCCGCGACTGGAGTTCTGCACCGACAACGGTGCCATGATTGCGTATGCCGGCTGGCGGCGCCTGGCCGCAGGCAGCGGCGAGGATACCGCCATTGAAGTGCGGCCGCGCTGGCCGCTGGATAGCCTGCCAGCCCTGGAACAGGGCTAATCTACCGCTTTCCCTGCCCTCAACTCTGCTCTCGTCGGACGTGGGTGCCAGCGCGCCCACATCCACATCTCCCAGACTGACCGGCCTATAGCGGCTCCATCGTGGTCACGCAGGACCCACATCCACATCGCCCAGACTGCCCCCTTGTCCCATATGCGGATAATGGGACATTAGCCTGTTACGCAGTGCATTGCCTGTCCTGACAATGTCATATTTTAAAGACTATACTTGATCATCCTTGTCACCTTGAATGGAGGGACATCGGTATATGATCAGCAAGTCTTCAGGTTTTTCTCTTTTTGAACTTATGGTTAGCGTTGCACTGGTAGCCATTGTGCTGGCCTGGGGCATCCCGTCCTTTCAGGCACTGATTCGCGACATACGCCTGACCACAACCGTCAATGAACTGGTCACCGCGATCCAGTTGACTCGCTCAGAAGCGATCAAGCGCAGTTCGCGGGTTACCTTGTGCAAGAGCATGGATGGATCGAACTGCGCCACGAGTGGTGGTTTCGAGCAGGGCTGGATCGTGTTCACCGATGCCAACAACAACGCGCAGCGCGATGATGGTGAGGATCTGGTGCGGATCCATGAGGCAATTCCCGCACATTATGGCATCACACTCAGTGGCAACAAGAACGTTGCCCATTACCTGTCCTTCAGTCCGATTGGATTCAGCCAGATGATCTCCGGGGCCTTCCAGGCCGGGACGCTGACGGTCTGCAGTACGCCCGAGGCGCGGCAGATCGTAATGAGCAGCGTCGGGCGCGTGCGGACCGTCAAGGCAACATGCCTGTAGGGGGTCTTGCTGGGCCGTTGCGCCACTGGTCCATAAATCACTACCGTTGATCCGGAGCGTGGTGCATGCGGCGCGGCACAGGGCTAGGCTTAGAGCTATCTTCACTTGGCCTAGAGAATTCCCCTGATGAAGCCGAATGGTTTTACGCTGATGGAACTGATGGTAACCGTAGCCATCGCGGCTATCGTGATGGCAATCGGCATCCCATCCTTTCAGGACACCATCCGCGAAAATCGCCTGACTGCCAACACCAATACCTTCGTCTCCAGCCTGAATCTGGCCCGTTCGGAGGCGATCAAGAGCGGACGGCGGGTAGTGCTGTGCATCAGCGCCGGCAGCACATGCGCCACTTCGGGGGGCTACGATCAGGGCTGGATCCTGTTCCGCGACACCAACGGCGATGGGCAGCCAAATAATGACGAGGTCATCCGTATTTTCGAGAAGATGCCAGAGGGCATGACGCTGACTGGAGCCTCGGCTGTCGATAAATTAATTGGTTTTAATTCGGACGGCACCTTTACCGGCAATGATGGTAACCGCATTCCGCCCAATACGGTCTTGACGGTGTGCAAGAGTGGCAAGGCGCGCACGATCACGCTGAATAATCCTGGGCGGATTCAGGTCGAGAGGCCAGCCAGCCCCACCTGTCCATAGCTCTTTCCAGTACAGGATTCCTTTCCATGTCCAGATTCCCTTTAAATAAACCCGGCAGAACGCAGTACGGTTTTACCCTGCTGGAAATACTGATCACGGTGATCGTAGTGGCGATTGGCCTGCTCGGGCTGGCGGGTTTGCAGGTGACCAGCCTGCGCTATAACCATCAGGCGTATCTGCGTGGGCAGGCCACGATGCAGGCTGCCGATATCATCGACCGGATCAGGGTCAATACGGCTGGTGCCAATAGCTATCTATTCGATGACGCCCGCAAGAGTTTCGCGCAACTGGGCACCGCAAATACCAGTTGCGAAAAGCTCGATAGTTGCACCGCGCAGGATATGGCGCTAAACGATTTGTATCGCTGGAATCAGATGAACCGGGCGAATCTGCCGGGCGGCGCGGGTATTGTCTGTCGCGATAGCACGCCACAGGATGGCGTATTTGATGTGGTAGGCGACAAAATCAGCAACAGCGGTTGCGATAATGCCGACAATGCCTGGGTAGTCAAGATCTGGTGGATTGAAGATGAGCGCCGGGCTAATGCTGATACCAGCAAGCCGAATGTCAAGTTCTATGCGACCAGTCTCGGAATGCTGGGGAACTGACCATGAATATACGCAACCGCCTTTCTTTACACCCTCAGCGGGGTTTGTCGCTGATTGAAGTCCTGATCGCCTTGATGCTGGGCGTCTTTTTGCTCGGTGGCGTCATTCAAATCTTCATTATCAATCGGCAAACCTATCGCACCCAGGAAAACCTGTCGCGCCTGCAGGAAGATGGCCGGTTCGCCATCGACCTGCTGAATCGTTATGTACGCCTAGCCGGTTATCTGAGTTCGGAAACAGTCTACAGCACCCGCTACTACGATCAGAAGTGCGAAGATCGCATCGATAATGTTTTCGGGCAGCGTGTTTATTACAAGGGCAGCGTACCGACCATGTCACCGCTGACAGGTACCAACAATGATAGTGGTGACGCCAAATATAAAAGCGATACCATCAGTGTTGCTTTTCAAAGCCCACGCAAGCCAACCACCACGGCGAATGTGACTGATCTGCGTCTGCCCGATTGCCTGGGCAATTCGGTAGGCCAGGCCGGCGCGGCGCGGGATGCTCTGGCGAACAACCGGTTCTATATCGCCACTAATCCAGCAACACAGCGGCTGGCGCTGTACTGCGATCCCGTGCATAGCGATGGCACCGATCCTACTCCGCAGCCCCTGCTGGATGGCGTCGAGAATATGCAGGTGCGTTATGGACGCAAGATGGCCGGTGGCAACCGGGCTTATCTGAGCGCCAATCAGGTCACCAACATGCGCGAGATCGATACGCTTCAGGTGCGGTTGCTGATGAGCACTGCCGATCAAATCAATACCCAGCCGCAGCCCTATACCTTCGATACCGATGACAATGGCATCGATGAAACCATCACGCCGACGGATCGGCGTTCGCGGCGGGTCTTCACCAGCACGATTGCCTTGCGTAATACCCTGGGTTGCACGCAATGAATGCTCAATACTGTTTCCATATCCATGTGCATACGGTGACTGCCATGTCCAGCCGCTTTCCGCAGGGATTGCCGCGCGCGCAACAGGGCGCCGCACTGGTCGTCAGCCTGATCATTCTGGTGATCATGACATTGCTGGGCGTGACAGCCATCCAGGTGACGACCAGCGAGGAAAAGATGGTCGCCAATCTGCGCGAATTCAACATCGCGTTCCAGGCTGCCGAAGCGGCGCTGAATCGCGGCGAGGAAGTCGCCAAGAATCTGGTTAAGCCCAACCCCAGTAACAACTGTGCCAATCAGGGTTTGTGCAACCCGGTGTGCAGTACCGCATTGGGTAATGTTCCACAGTGCCAAGGCAAGCTCGACGATCCGCCGATCTGGGAAAGCATCGACTGGGGAGTTAACAAGGCGGATGGCAGTTACACCGGACCGGCATTGATCTATGGCGCGGAAAAATTCAAGGATGAAGACTTCAGGAGCAAGAGCCGGGTGACGATTGCATCCTTTCCCACCGATTCAGTCGCCCGGCAACCGCGCTATATCATTGAGGATATCAGTCCCGGCAATGTGCCCAACGCGACGATCTATGATGGTCTGTATCGCATCACTGCGCAAGGCTACGGACAGACCCTTGACAGCAGTGGTCAACCCATCGCACGGGTGACCCTGCAAAGTATTTACAAGAAATGAATCCGGTTTCCCAACTGAACCGTGCGACAAACCCTATTCGATTTTTAGTAGCACAACTGTGGAGGCCTGATGTTCAGGACACTACCATGAAACGATACCTACTCTTGCGAAAATTCCAGCTTTGGCTGGGCGTATTTCTGCTGGGCTTGACTGCATCTCCAGCCACACAGGCGGCCTTGCTGGATATCTCCCAGGTGCCGCTGTTTCTCGGTGGTGGCAGCACACCACTGGTCATGCTGGTGATGGGCCGTGATCACAAGCTTTACTACGAAGCCTATAACGATGCCTCCGATCTCAATGGCGATGGTGTACTTGACACCAAATACAAGCCTAATGAGATCGACTACTTCGGACTCTTCGACTCCAACCTCTGCTACAGCTATGGCTCGGAGAAATTCACGCCGATCAGCAAAGCCTCCAGCAAGAAATGTTCGGGCGCCTGGAGTGGTGATTTTCTCAACTACCTGACCACCTCGCGCATGGATGCATTGCGCAAGGTGCTCTATGGCGGCTACCGCTCGACCGATACCGCCAGCAGCACGGTACTGGAGCGCTCCTATATTCCGCAGGATGCACATAGCTGGGGTAAGGAATACTTCAGTGTTGAATATGACGGCTATGACATCGCTGACTATACGCCGATGAAAAAGCCCAAGACCGGCACTCGGCATCTGTTCGCCAACACCACGCCGCTGAATACTACCAAGCCCCTGTTGCGGGTGATTAATGATAGTAGCTACCGCATCTGGGAATGGGTCTCCATTGAGCGTCCGGTTGCGGGGGATAAGTGCCTGCACGGTAGCGGCGGTTCCTCATGCACCACCACAGGCGGCAACACCCATCCAGGTCATCCCGCCAATGCCAACGATTTTCAAACCAAATTGGTTGGGCCTTATGCCAATGAAAGCAATCTGACCGAATCCAAATCAGTCACCAAGATTGATGAAAATGCCAACAAAGCTGATAACTATCTGACAATCTTTAAAGGCACGCTCAAGATCATTGCTGCGGGCACCTATGAGTTTGCAGTTGATGGTGACGATGCAGTTGAAGTCCTGATCAATGGTCAGGTCGTGTCTGGCTATTATGGTGGACACGGTGCCTGTAATTGCGCCACCAAGAGTACTAATTCTCCAGTGACCCTCACCTCCGGTAACCACACCCTGGAATTCCGTCACGAGGAAGCTACCGGCGGCGACAGCTACTATCTATGGTGGAAGGGTCCGGACAGTCTCAACAACTGGCAAAAAGTACCGACTACCGCTTTTGCCAATCTGGTTCAGAATACCTACAGCTTCAATACAGCGGCATCATCGCGCACTGACTACGTCGTCCGGGTGGATGCCTGTATCGCCGGCCTGCGTATTGAAAACAACCCGGATTCCTCCGAGTACTGCCGGGGCTATCCAGCCAGCAATCCCACTGTCTACAAGCCCGCCGGCCTGCTGCAACAGTATGGCGAAGATGAGCCGGAACGGATGGCGTTCGGTCTGCTGAGTGGTTCCTATGCCAAGAACACTTCAGGCGGCGTGCTGCGCAAGAACATTGGCCCCTTCAGCAAGACCGGTGATGACGGCAATGAGATCAACCGCGACACCGGCCAGTTCAGCAGTTTCTCGGGCATTGTGAAAACCCTTGATAATTTCAAGATCATCGGCTTTGGCGGTAGCTACGAATACGGAACAGTTGATGGCAAGGGATGCGGCTGGATCACCACCCGCGCCATCAACGAAGGTGAATGCCGCATGTGGGGCAATCCCATCGGCGAAATGCTCTATGAAACCCTGCGCTATTTTGCCGGCGAACCGAGCAAAAGCGCGCCGACACCGAGCACGACCTACAACTATTCGACCGATACCGATGCCACGGTCACTCTGCCAAAACCCACCTGGAAATATCCATTCCGTAATGAGGCCGGTGGTTATTCAGGCGCCAAATGCTTCATGATGACCATTAGCGACATTAATCCGTCGTTTGATACCGACCAGATTCCCGGCAGTGCTTTCACCAACAGCATCGATAGCACCCTGCCCGGTCTGAATGTGGCCACGGAAGCGGCAACCATCTGGGCCAACGAGGAGCAATCCAATCCGGCGTTTATCGGTGAATCGCTCGACAATACGCCGACTTATGACGGTGCGCCCACGCCCAAGACCGTCACCAGCCTGGGCCGCATCCGTGGCCTGTCGCCGGAAGAACCGACCAAGAAGGGCGGCTACTATTCAGCGTCGGTGGCTTATTTCGGCAATGCCAAGGGCATCGGCGGCAAGCCCGGCAAGCAGCGCGTGGAAACAATGTCGGTTGCAGTGGCATCGCCGCTGCCGCGCATCGAGATTCCGATTACCAAGACCATTGGTAATGCCACGGTAAAAAGCATGGTGACTCTGGTGCCGTTCGCCAAATCGGTCGGCGGTTCCGGTATCAGCGCCAAACAGGGCGATTTCCAGCCTACTGACCAGATTGTTGATTTCTATGTCGAGAAGATCGCCAACACTGGGCCGGGTAATCAGGATGCCACTGATAACGAAGGTCGTCCGCATGGCATCTTCCGTATCAATTACGAGGATGTGGAACAGGGCGCCGACCACGACATGGACGCCATTGTTCGCTATGAATTCTGGCTGCAGGCGGACAATACGATCAAGGTCACGCTGGATTCGATCTATGCCGCCGGTGGCATTATCCAGCACATGGGTTATGTGATCTCCGGCACCGATGGCCAGGATGGCATTTATCTGGATGTGCGTGATCTGGATACAAGCAGCGGCGATCCGGATTATTACCTGGATACGCCAGTGTCCACGACCACGGATGCTAGCGGCATGACCAAGAAGCGCAGTGAGTGGTCAAGCACGGCTTATAAGGACAGCGTCATGCTGCCGACAACGGCCACGCGCCTGTTCCAGCCCGCTCAATCGGGAATCGCCAGTACCGCAGCTTTTATCAAGCACGACCCGCTATGGTATGCGGCCAAGTGGGGTGGGTTCGCGGATAAGGACAGTAACAGCCTGCCTGATACCACAGCTGAATGGGATAGCGATGGCAACGGCGTGCCTGATAACTATTATCTGGTGACCAATGCGGGCACCCTGAAGAAACAGTTGAGTCAGGCATTTTCCGCAATCCAGAGCAAGAGCGGCTCGGCGGCAGTGGTCGCGGTCGATGCGGGCAAGGCGTTTGGCGATGGTGATGTTTACCAAGCCCGCTTTAATAGCGAAGACTGGAGCGGCCAAGTGCTGGCTCTAACGCCAGCCAATCTAGCCACCGGCACCCTGCAGGCCACGGAAAAGTGGGATGCAGGCAAGGAAATCAACAAGCAGACGCCCATCGAGCGGCAAATCCTGAGCTACAAGCCCTCGACGGACAAGGGCATCGTGTTTGACTGGGCACAACTGGATACCGCTCAGCAGGATGCACTCAGTCCGCTGAAAACTGACAACATCACCCGTGACTATGTCGAAGGCAAAAAACGCCTGGCATTCCTGCGCGGTGATAACAGCAATGAAGGTGAAGAGACTGGCCAATATCGCAAGCGCAGTTCCGATCTGGGCGATATCGTCAACTCCAGTCCGGTCTATGTCGGTCGTCCTATCCTGCGTTACCGCGATGATCTGGACAGCCCGGCGTATTCCACATTCCGCAATGCCCAGAATCAGCGCACGCCAATCGTCTATGCCGGGTCCAATGACGGCATGTTGCACGCATTCAATGCCGCCGATGGCAAGGAAAAATTCGCCTATGTACCGAGCGTGGTCTATCGAAATCTGGCGCTTCTAACCGATCAGGGCTACAACACCAAGACCGGAGATACACAAACACAGACGGATCAGACCTACGCCTCGAAACACCACTATTACGTGGATGGCTCGATTATCGTCAGTGATGTGATTCTCAGCAGTGCATGGCGCTCGCTGCTGGTCGGTCGCCTCGGCGCCGGCGGTCAGGGCGTCTTTGCGTTGGATATCACCGATCCCAGTGCGATATCCACCAGCAGCGTGCTCTGGGAGTTCACCGATGCCGATGATGCCGACCTTGGCTATACCTTCGGCAAATCCGTCATGCAGAAGGTCGATGGCCAATGGTCGGTCGTATTCAGCAATGGCTATAACAGCGCTGACCCGGATTCAGATCGGCCCAATGCCGACAGGCGCGTAGGCAGTGGCAAGGGCTTTCTGTATGTGCTTAATGCCGGGACCGGCACGATAACCCATAAGGTGGAAGCCGCTGATAGCACCAAGTCAACCGTGATCAGCAGTGGTCTGTCTTCGCCCTATCCCTACGATGTCTATGTCGAGGGCAATGTCGCGGATGACAAGCCGGTCGATTGGTTTTATGCAGGCGATGTGGCGGGCAATCTGTGGAAATTCTATGTCAGCAATATCGGCTCCGGCAGCCAGTGGACCGCGAAACTGCTGTTCACCGCCTATGTTCGCGATCAAAGTGGCACTCTGGTGAAGGACAGCAGTACGCCGCCGAAGCCGATTCCACAGCCGATCACCACTGCGCCGATTGTCGTCGGTCATCCGCATGGCGGTACGCTGGTGCTGTTCGGTACTGGCCGGTATCTGGGCCAAACCGATCAAAGCAACACCGATACCCAGAGCTACTATGCGATCTGGGATCAGGAATCGCTTGGCTGGGATAACAAGGTTGGCGGCGATAACGAGAACAAGGATATTCCGTTCTCAACCGTCGATCCCGAGAATGGCAGCAGTCTGCTCCAGCAGAAATTCGACAGCGATGTGACGGTAGGCACGGAAACCTACCGCACCACGACCGCCATGGAAATCTGCTGGAACAGTACGCCCTGGGAGTCGGGCACGGGTAAGAGCTGTGAATTTACCTGCAACAAGGCCAATGGCTGCGATACCGAAACCGGGCGCGTCACCCAGGGCACCAAGTACACGGTAACGCCCAAGCGGGGCTGGTATATCAACCTGCCGTTCCTGAACTACAAGGGTGGCGAGCGCGTTTATGATGACTCGCAACTGAGCGCCGGGCGCATCATCTTCGTCAGCAAGGCCTTTCCACAGGCCGGCAGCAATACGGTCATCGAGCCTTGTGAAACCAAGCCCGGTGGCGGCAAGAGCTGGCTGAATATGCTGGATGCGCTCAGCGGCAAGCGCCTGACGGAATCGTTCTATAACGTGGATGCGCAGGGTAAAAGCGAGCCGGTGCTGGTCGAGAACGCCAGTGGTGACCTCGTCGCCGCCAGCAGCAAGGCGATCGATGGCGTCGCCACCGGCCCCACGGTCAGCAAGGGCAAGGATAATGTTGATTACATTCTGGTCGGCAATGCCAATACCGGCAGTATCAACACCTTCGCCATGAAAGCCTCCAGCAGTCGGCAATCCTGGCGGCAACTGAACGCTGAATAGGCCAGGGAGCACCAGATTCATGGGCAGGGATGCCCCACGCAGCCCACTCCTCATGCCATGATAAACCGGTCGGATGCAAATCCGGCCGGCGTATGATCACTTCAAAACGAGAACCCACACATGCGCACGCAACCCGCAGCGGGATTCACCCTGATCGAAATGGTGGTCGTCGCGGCCATCGTCGCCATCCTCGCCGCCATCGCCTATCCCAGCTATCAGGACCATGTGCGTAAATCACGGCGCACCGATGCCAGAAACATCCTGCTCGAAGCCGCCCAGCGTCAGGAGCGTTTCTACACCGAACGCAACCAATACACGACGGCTCTGGGTGATGGGGGTCTGAACTTCTCGCCCATGACCGGCACCACCTACCGCACCCCGGATGGCTTCTACGACCTGACCCTGGCGACTACCACCGCTGCCGGTCGCGTCAGCACCTATGTCCTCACCGCCACACCCGTCACCGGCAAGGGTCAGGATAAAGACACCGCCTGTGGCGCCCTCAGCATCAACCAACTGGGTGTGAAATGCATCCTCGGCGGCAGCAAGTGCAGCAATACCGCTGCCCAGCAGGCCGACGTCGCCAAATGCTGGTGATCCATCGTCACCCCTAAATAAAACCTGGATCCCGCCGTGCACGCCGCCCTGCCCGGTTTCCTGCCCGACTTTCGCGCCAACCGCACCATCTTCCTGCTGGTGCTGCTGGCCGAACTGTTCGCCATGATTCTCGCCCTGAGCGAAACCGACCGGCTCAACGACTTCTGGAACCGGCTGGCCCTGAGCTCGCTGTTCGTGCAATGGGTCGCGCTCGGTTCAGCCGCCGTACTCGCCCTGCTCCAGCAACTGCTCAGCCAGCTCCACACCAGTGCCGCCGCCCTGCTGGTGCTCGGCATTACCCAAAGCATCACCCTGTTGTGTACCGTGATTGGCTGGCGCTGGCTCAACACCGACGGCCTCGACTGGCCACCACCCGGCCTCGCCGCGCGCAATCTGGCCATCAGCGGCATCATCACTCTGATCGCCCTGCGCTACTTCTACATGCGCTACCAATGGCAGCACCACGTCGAAGCCGAAGCCCACGCCCGGCTGCGCGCCCTGCAAGCCCGCATCCACCCGCACTTCCTGTTCAACACCCTCAACACCATCGCCGGCCTGATTCCCGGTGCCCCGGACAAGGCCGAACAGGCGGTGCTCGACCTTGCCGATCTGCTGCGCTCGGCCCTCGCCGAACGCTCGACCATCACCCTGGCCGAAGAACTGAATCTGACCCGCCGCTATCTGGCCATCGAAAAACTGCGTATGGGCGAACGCCTGTGCATCGACTGGCAACTCGACGATCCGCTGCCCCTCGAC
>DAITNL010000095.1:0-8532 GCA_036834665.1 Candidatus Competibacteraceae bacterium
CGTGCGCGGCGACCACACCGCGATGATCGACCACCCCGGTTATAACAAGGAAGGCAAGTAAAGCCAGGCCGCTGCCCGGCGAGCGTCCCCGTGCTCAGGCGCGGGCAAAGCGCTCGCGCAGCAGGCCATCCAGCCAGGGCCAGGTCGCCGGGTCCAGCAGGCGCAGGCTCGGCAAGCCGGTCAGCCTGTCGATCAGCGCCTGACCGGCATCGGTGTTGCAGGCGATACCGGCGACCAGATCCGGGCGGCGGCCAAAGGCCTGCATCATCCCCACCACCGCATAGGGATCGGCGGTGCACAGGACGGTCAGGCGCAGATACGGCTCCAGCAATGCAACGGCGACATCACCGTTATACGGTTCCAGCGGCGACGCGCCGGCCTCGATCACCGCCACATCCGCTGCTGCCAGCGCCATCCGCGACAGCAGCGCCGTAGCCGCCTGCCGATACTCAGCCACCGGGCAAACCGTCGACGGCAAACCGGCATCGACAAAATCGAACACCCATTCGGCGCCTGCATCGCGCATCGCCAGCAGGTCACGATAGCGGCCGGCCCCGGTCAGCTTGGCCGCCAGCACCCGCAGACCGAGCGCGCGCAGGCGACGAATCAGAATCTGCGCGGTGCGGGTCTTGCCCGCCGACATCGAACTGCCGATCACCAGCAGCACCGGCTGGGTAAAGTCATGGCCACTGTGCGGCAATGCAAAGGCACCCATGGTCGCCTTGCGCCCGTCCACTCGCACATGGCCGCGATAGCACAGCTCAATCAGGTTTGGAATCAGCGGCGAGCGCGAAGTCAGCCGGCCAAACAGGCCCGCAGCGGTCATCGCGCTCATCCGGCCATCGGCGCCAATCCCCTCCCAGGTTCCGGTCGCCTCCAGGGTCGCGCAACGCACCCCAAACGCGCCCAGCACCCGATCACCGAGATCAACCTGCATCATCCGCCCATCGGTCAACTCGATACCCACACCCTGCCCGGGCAGTCCGCTCACCTCGCCGAGCACATAATCGCCCGTCGCCCAATCCGCGTGGGGCAATGGCTCAACCGTAAACGTCGGCAGCGACGCGATGCGACTCAGCGAGGCCCGAATCAGCGCGCTCACGGCACCGGCGTTCCCGGCAGCGGTGGCGCCAGCAGCAGCAAGGCCAGCAAGGCGGTACGCTCAACCAGCCGGTCGATATGCACGAATTCATGATGGGCATGGGCGCCATCGCCAACCGGCCCCAGGCCATCCAGGGTCGCCGTGTACTGGCTGGTGGTGTTGCCATCGGAACCACCACCCGCGGCGGCCTGTTCCAGATGCAGCCCCAGTTCCAGACCCAGGGTCTGTGCCATGTGCCAAAGCTGCTGACCCGCCGGGGTGCGCTCCATCGGCGGCCGGCCAATCGCGCCTTCCACGCGCAGGCTGACACCCGGCGTCACAGGTGTCAGAGCGCGAATCGCCTGTTCCACCTGACGTGCGGCCTCGTGGCTGGGCACGCGCACATCGATCACCGCCCGGCTTTCCGGTGCGACCACATTCGGGCCAATGCCGCCGTCGATCATGCCGACATTGACCGTGACGCCTGCGGCGGGATCGTTGAGCGCAAACAGGCGCTGGATCTGGTGCGACAGTTCCAGAATCGCGCTGGCGCCGGCCTCCGGATTCAACCCGGCATGGGCCGCCTTGCCCTTGATGGTCAGGGTAAAGCGGCCGATACCCTTGCGCGCGGTTTTCAGCCGGCCATCGGCGCCCAGCGAAGGCTCCAGCACATAGGCGCGATTGACGGTGCGCGCCAGACGGCGAATCCGCCGGGTGGATTCGCGGCTGCCGATTTCCTCATCGGAGTTGACGAACACCAGCGGCGTCACCGCCGGTTCCAGACCCAACTCGCGCAGAGCACGCAGGGCGAACACCATCTGAGTCAACCCGCCCTTCATGTCGTATACCCCCGGGCCGCGCAGCCGATCGCCCTCGCGTTCAACCGGCATGGTTGCCAGGGTGCCCTGCGGCCAGACCGTGTCGATATGGCCGAGCAGCAGTTGCGCCGTCTGGGCGCGACGACGCGCACGGGGCCGGGCATAAAGCTGCCCACCGCTGCGCCAGGCGCTGCAGGAACTCGACCAGCGCCTCACGCCGGTCGCGCAGCACATCGAGTACAGCGCTCGCGGCGTTCATCAGCGCTTGAATCCCGCCGGCAGCGGAAAACCCTGACTGCGATCAATCACCGCAAAGCGCGCCGGATACAGGTAGGCGAACAGCGGATGGTCGTGAATCAGCTCGTTATCCTCGCGATCCTCATCGCGCAGCGCATCGACATGCACATGCGCCGCGACCACCCGCCCGATCAGCAGGCTGTTGCCGTCCAGCTCATCCAGGGTCCGCTCCAGCCGGCATTCCAGATACAGATAGCAGCCCTCGACCAGCACACCATTGACCACCGTGGCCGGAAACACCGGCAGCGCCTGCAGGGTCGGCTTGTCCTGCTGCTGTTCGCCACAGCGCGGCGCCGCCGCCAGACTGGTGATCAGCACCTGCTCCGGGCGCGGATAGCTGACCGTGAAGACGCCACTGCGCAGCGCATTCTGGTAGGTGCGATGGCGCGGGGTGCAGACAAAGCCGAACCAGTTGCGCCAGCTCAGCGGCATGGCCAGATGCTTGGGCGCCAGATCATGGCTGCCATCCGCTTCCCGGGTACCCACCAGCACCAGCGGAAATACGCCAAAA
Source organism: Candidatus Competibacteraceae bacterium (assembly GCA_036834665.1). GTDB lineage: Bacteria > Pseudomonadota > Gammaproteobacteria > Competibacterales > Competibacteraceae > RXIX01. Next base: position 2,708 of record DAITNL010000095.1, read on the forward strand.
CAGCGCTCCCAGACCGGCTCATCCAGCGACAAACTGATTAAGGATTCGGGCAGGCTCATCAGGCTTCTCCTGAGCTATTCCACCGATACACCAAAACCGCTGTTTTCCAACTGGCCACCGGTGATGATCGGCACCGAACTTTCATAGGTGCGCCGCTGCACGCGGCTGACCTGGGCGTGCAACTCAGCGCCACCAGGCCGGTTACGCACCACGAAGCGCAGCGTGATGCCCGTGCTGCGATAAACCTGCGTCGCCGCATTGAGCAAGGCATCGCGGTTGACGGTCTGGCCAACATAGCGGCCTACGATTTTCTGCACCTCGGAGCGATCGACGCCGCTAAGCGCGCCATCAATCTGGACGCTGATGCGCCATTCGCCAGGTCGCGTTGTGGCATAGGCGCCCGCCGCAGGCGGTGCCGATTCAAGCGCTTGCAGGGTCACCGGTAACACCACGTCGCTGTCACGGATATTGACCACCACCTGCTGCGCCTCATAGCCACTGCGCGACACTTCCACCGTGTAGCGACCCGGTGCCAGCGCTACCCCGGCTCGATAGGTATAGGGCGAATTCACCAGCCGCACCCGGGCGCCAGACGGACTGGGACGCACCGTCAGCCGGTACTGAGTCGGCGGCGGTGGCGCTTCTGGCGCCGCGACCGGCTCCGGGGTCGGGTTCAGGCTCACCGGCAAAGTCACATCGGCATCGGCAACCGTGACCGCGACCTGCCGGGTCTGATAACCGCTGGCGGTCACTTCCACCGTATAACGCCCCGGCGCCAGCCGCACCCCAGGCTGATAGCGGGTGCGAGTGCCCAGCAGTCGCACCTGGGCATTGGCCGGGTCCGCGCGCACCGTCAAGCGGTACTGGGTCGGCGGCGGCGGTTCCGGTTCGCGTACCAGGCTCACCGGCAGGGCGACATCGGCATCGGCAACCGTGACCGCGACCTGCCGGGTCTGATAACCGCTGGCGCTCACTTCCACCGTATAACGCCCCGGCGCCAGCCGCACCCCAGACTGATAGCGGGTGCGAGTACCCAGCAGGCGTATCTGGGCATTGGCCGGATCGGCACGCACCGTCAACCGGTACTGGGTCAGCGGCGGTGGCGGTGGCGGCTCCGCGGTTGCTTCTTCGCGGCTCAGCGTGACCGGCAGAGTCACATCACTGTCGACAATGCGCACCGGCACCGTGGCCGTGGCATAACCGGTGGCGGCCACTTCCACCGTATAATTCCCCGGCGCCAGCCGCACCCCGGGCTGATAGGTGGATGCGGAATCGACCAGGCGCACCTGAGCCTTGTCCGGACGGGCCTGCACGGTGAGTCGATAGACGGTCGGCCGCTCGACCGGCTTGAGCGTGACTGGCACAGTCACATCGCTGTCGATGATGCGCACCGCCAGAGTGCTGCTCTCGTAGCCGTCCAGCGCGACTTCGATCCGATACTCGCCTGGCGGCAGGCGCCCGCCAGCCTGATAGGCCAGCTTGCTGTCCAGCAGGCGCACCGTGGCCTTTTCGGGATGGGTATACACATTCAGCCGGTAACCACCCGGCGGCGCGCTGGCCACCGGCGGCTGCTTCTCCAGCACCACCGGCACCCGCACCTCGCCATCGACCACCCGCACCGGAAAGCGCCGCGTCACATAACCCTCGCGGCTGACCTCGACCGGGTATTCGCCCGGCTCCAGAGCGACTCCCGGACGATAGGGCGGCGCGTTGCCGGCCAGGCGCACCTGGGCATCAGCCGGCTGCGGCTCGATGGTCAGGGCATACAGGGCCTTGCGCAGGGCCACATTCAGGGTGGCGTCATGATCCTCGATGCGCACCGGCCCGGTATGGGTCACATAGCCGGGATGGGTCACCTCGACCTGATATTCGCCGGGACTGAGTTGCATGCCCGGCTGATAGGTCAGCGGCACGTTCAGCAAGCGCACCCGGGCATCGGCCGGCTCGCTGCGCACGGTCAGGGCAAAGGTGCGTGGTGGCTCGGGCGGCGCAATGATCATTGAGGCCAGCTGATTGACCTCGATCTGGATGGCGTCGAGATTCTTGCCCTGGATCTGGCCACTGCGCAGCAGCGAGGCGTTGCGGGTGTCGATCAGGCGTGCAGTGACGTTAATCAGGTTGCCGAGCTTGGACACCTCGCCAATCACGACTGCATCCACTTCGTAGCGGCGACCCAGTTCAGCAGCAGTTTTCGGATCAAGCAGACCGGTCGAACCCAGCTCCTGGGCCTTGGCAATCTTGGCCACCGCCAGCAGCGACAGGCGATCCTTGAGGGTAAAGCGCCCGGTGTTGGCAATCGCCGCCACCATCAGATCGGCGAGGATGGCGCCGGTCTGTTCGGGCAAATCACCACGCACGCTGAACTCGACCACCGTCGCGGTCATGCGTGGCGCGGCGGGCGCGCTGGCAGCCTGCACCGGCCACGGCAGCGGCGCCGCCAACAGGAAGAGCAGCGAATACAACAGAGACCGCAGCAGGACTTGGCCCATCATCCCTCCTCCGCAATCCACACCGGCCAGCCGCTCTTACATCACGGTTCCAGGGCCAAGCGGAATCCCAGGTCGAATTTGCGATATTCCGGCGCCGCCGGAAACCGATAAGCAAAGCGCACCAGTCCCGGATAATCGGACCAGGAGCCGCCGCGCAGCACCCGTCGGCCACCTGCCACCGTAGTGGCCTCGGCACAGCGGTTCTCGCCACCCCCATAGCCACTGTCGTAATCCGAACAGGTCCACTCGGCGACATTGCCGAGCATGTCATACAAGCCCAGGCTGTTGGCGGCGTACTGGCCCACCGGCGCTACCACTACCTGACTATCGGCACAGGGATAGTTGGCCCAATTGAAGGGCTGGGACTTGCGTGCGGTTTCGTCGTAAATATTGGCATAGCGACAGGCCTGGTTCGAATCCTCGTCCCAGGATCGCGAAGCGGTTTGTCCAGCGCGGGCCGCATACTCCCACTCCGCCTCGGTCGGTAGACGATAGCGCAGCCCGGTCTGCCCGCTCAGCCACGCAGCATAAGCGGCGGCTTCGCGCCAACTGATCCGCACCACCGGCTGATTATCCTCGTTGAGGCTATAGGACTCGTAGCGGCCGCTGTCGTGGTTGGAGTTGAAGCGCCGGTACTGGCCGTTAGTCACCTCGGTGGCACCGATCCAGAAGCCATTCAGGCACACCCGGTGCAGGCGCTCATTGGAGCTGCGATCCTTCTCGGATTCGGGGCTGCCCATGTCAAAGCAGCCCGGCGCCACCCAGACAAAGGCTATGCCGGTGCGCTTTTCGGTAAAATTCTGCCCCGGCGTGGGCGCGGCCGGTCGGCTGACAGTGGGCTTGGGCGCCGGTTTCTCTACCGGCTCAGGCAGCGGCTTCGGCGGCGCGGGTTCCGGCGCGGCGCCCCACCACCACCAGGCACCGCCCCCCACGCCCAGCAGGCCGGTAGCCAGCGCTGCAGCCAGAATCCAGGCCCGGCGTGGCGTAGGCGTAGACGAGGGCGTAGATGCCGGCGGCGGGTTAACACTGGGGCCAAGCGGCGCACGGGGCCGCTCGCCGCTGCGGTGCAATTCCGAGCGCAGCGATAGATCCAGTTTCACCGTGCGCTCGCCATCATCCTCGGCGATGGGCGCCTCCAGCGCGGCGCGCATCTGCGCGATCGACTGAAAGCGCTTTTCCGGCCGTACTGCCATCGCCCGATCGATCAGGCGCAACAGCGCCGGGCTGTAACGGCCGGCGGCGGCTTCCTCGGCCGGTTGCAGCGGATCATCGAGCACCCGCGCCGGCGCCTCGATCGGTGGACGACCGGTCACGCAGTGATAGAGCACCGCGCCGAGCGCGTAGATATCGGTCCAGGGCCCATAGCCCTTGCCATCGACCAGATACTGCTCAATCGGCGAGTAGCCGGGCGAAAACACACTGGTCACGCTCTTGCTGCGCCGGCCGAGCGCCTGACGGGCCGCGCCAAAGTCGATCACGATGGTGCGGCCATCCGAACGCCGATAGAGATTGGCCGGTTTCAGATCCCGGTGCAGATAGCCCAGGGTATGCACCGCATCCAGCGCGGGCAGCACATCATTGACCAGGGCGCGCACCCGCTCTTCGGGCAGGGTGCTTTCCTTGACCAGGGCCTGACTGAGTGGCTCGCCATCCTCATAGTCCATGACGATGTAGGCGGTGCCATTCGCCTCGAAGAAATCGCGCACCCGCACCACGCCGGGGTGATTGACCTGCGCCAGAATGCGCGCCTCGTTGAGGAAACGTTCCAGGCCCCAGGCGTAGCAGGCCTCCTCCCCCACCTCCGAGGTCGGCAGGGCACCCTGGGTATTGGCCAGAACGTTGATCTCGTCGCGATCCCGGTAGGACCATTCGACGGGAAAATATTCCTTAACGGCTGCACGGGTGCGCAGGGCTTCGTGCACAGCCTTGTAGGTGATGCCGAACCCGCCGGCGCCGAGCACCGATTCGATCCGGTACTGGTGCAGGCGATAACCGACGGGCAGCGTATTGGATTTCTTGATCATGGCATCCTATCGTGAAAATGGCCGCTGCGAGGCGCCCGGTTGGGGGCGGCGCGATCGTGGCGCAACAGCGCATAAAGCTGGCAACCGGACCCCAGAAACTCCGATCACCTCGATCAAGCCTGCCGAATGCCCTATTTTAACGGTCTCTGCTGCGCACGCACACCAGCAGTGCTGGTCCGGACTGTCGCCCGGACGGACAATTCTGCCGGTGCCCACGCGGTTCACGGCAGTTCCCGCACCAGACGAAACCCCTGAAAATAGTCCTGAAAATCGGTACGGCCCCGGTGTCGGTCTGCCGAGCGGACATTGCGCGGCTCGTCATTCCAGGAGCCGCCACGGGAAACGAAGGCGGCATCACCCGCTGGCTCTTCGCAGCTTTGCACCGGCGAACGATAGCCAGGATCGTATAGAGTACAGGTCCATTCCAGCACGTTGCCGGCCATATCGTACAGGCCAAAATCATTGCTGCGGTAACTGCCCACCGGCGCGGTGTAGACCTGGCCATCGCGGCACTGCATCACCGTCCAGCCGACGAATACCTTTTTGCCGTCCAGATCAGCGGCATTGGCATAGGCGCAGCCCTGATCAGGATTGTCACCCCAGTAGCGGCTGCTGGTGGTGCCGGCGCGCGCTGCGTATTCCCATTCCGCTTCGGTCGGCAGGCGATAACGCTGGCCGGTCTGCTGCGACAGCCAGGCTGCATAGTCGGCGGCATTCTGCCAGGTGACGTTGATCACCGGGCGCCGGCCGCGTCCCCAGCCCTGATCGGCAGGCAGCGGCCGCCCAGAGGCGCTGGCGAAGCGGTCGTATTCATGAAACATGATTTCGTAGCGGCTGATGGCAAACGGACGGCCGATGCGCACCGGATGCGGTGTTTCGTCCTCGTAGCGGCCGCGCTCATGTGGTGGCGAGCCCATCAGGAAACTACCCGCCGGGATGATCACCATCTCCGGCCCGGGCGAGCCATCGCCGAGACGGTCACGAAGTACCGGATTGCCAGGCGCCAAGCGCTCCAGTGCTGCCTCGGCCTCGGCGCGATAGCCACAGGCCGTGCCACAGCGATCCAGATAAGTCCAAAGTGCGCGGCGGGTGTTAACCCGTCGCGCGGCTGCGAACGCATCACGATCCTGCTGACGCTCGCGTGCGACGCTCTCGGCGCGCCGCAGCTCCTGTATCAGGGCGATCAATTCCGGTGCGTCCGGCTGCAGGGCGAGGGCCTTGCGCAGCCAGCGATCAGCATTGGCCAGATCCTGCTGCTCCAGGCTGCGCTGGACCAGCATTGTCCAGCCGTGCACCAGCCGCTGCCGACCGC
>DAITNL010000095.1:8542-11660 GCA_036834665.1 Candidatus Competibacteraceae bacterium
CTCAAGATCAGCGGCCGGCAGCGGCTGGTGCGTGGCTGGACCAGCACGGTCCAGCCACGCACCAGCCGCTGCCGGCCGCTGATCTTGAGTGGATCGTCGGGTATCAGGCGTTCCAGTGCTTCCAGCCGTGTCAGCGCCTCATCGCCGGCTTCGCCGCGCCCCTGCTGCTCCAGAGTCTGGACTAGCACTTCGAAACGGCGTCGCAGCACGCCAGCCTGTTCCCCGACATCCAGACGACGCAACATCTCGCGCGCATCCTGACCATAACCGCAGCGCGGGCAGCGTTGCAGATACAGCATATAGGCGGCGCGGTCACCCACCCGCCGCGCGGCTTCAAACGCGCGCCGATCGGCTTCGCGTTCCGCTTCCTGCAACGGCGCCGACCATTCAGGCGCCGGCGCCGACGGCTCGACAGGAGCCCCGGTGACCGTGGACGCTTCCAGCGGCAGCGTCCCATCACGAACCATGAAGATGTAGACGCCCAGCAGTGCCAGCACCAGCAGCGCCGCAACCGCGCCCCAGCGCCACGACGCAGACAGCACGGCTTTCGATTCATGCATCTGATCCGGGCGCTGCGCGGCGTCCAGATCGGCAATGAAGCGGCCCGCCTCGATCGGACACAGTTCACTCGGATAAGCCAGACCCTGCCGCAGACGCCGCCAGGCTTCATCAGTCAGGCCAGCCGGCCGCGCTACCACGTTCGGATACTGGGCCACGACTTCATGGGCATTGCGCCCGGACAGCAGTTGATAGGTGAGCAGCGCCAGCGCATAGACATCGCGGCGGTACAGCGTCTCAGCAGCCACCGCTTCACTGCTACCCTCGGCGCTCGTATCGCCACTCAGTCCGGTGGTACCAAACAGCACGCTGCGCGGCTCGCGCGGCTCGACGGCCAGGCCAAAGCCCAGCAGCAGCACCGAACCCTGCGGACTCACACATACGGTGTCGCTATCCAGATGCTGATGGGCAACGCGGTGCTCGATGCGGGCATAGTCCAGCGCCGCAGCGACCGGACGCAGCCAGCGCGATACCGTCTCCCAGGGAAACCCCTGCGCACCCTGCTCCCTGAGCAGTTGGGTCAGGGTGCGATAGCGCAGTGGATCGACATAGTCCATCTCGGCGAAGGGCCAGCCATCGGCGCCGCTGCGCCAGCCCTGCACGGTGACAATGTGTGGATGGCGCAGCTTGGCGGCCAGTTCGACCCGTGCCCGGACCTTGGTCAAATAGGCGCGCACTCCGACCAGATCGGCGCGCAGCGCCCGTTCCTCGCGGATCGCGCCGCGCCCAGCGGCCGGCGCATGGCTCAGCGGCGGAAACACCTTCAGCGCACGCAGATTCAGTGCTGAGGAACTGTCGGCGGGCACTTCGTCGGCGCACGCCAGCCAGATCCGACCACTGCCGCTCAGATCCTGCAGCAGACGAAAGCGGCTGCCGGATGGACCGATGATCATGCCCGGCGCGAGAGTGTCCGCGCCCGCAGCAACTGGCGCCGCGGCCCCCGCCGCCAGCAATTCATCCTGTCGACGCGCCAGTGCTTCCGCATCGAGCTGTCCATCTGCGTAGGCTTGTGCCGATTTTTTGAGATGCGTTTCCTGGTCCATAGGTCCTGCGTCGAGTCGGTGACTCCGAAAGTCGCACCGAGCATGGGGTCCTAAACGGCTGCTGCGGTATTATTCTCTAGTCTAGCAGAAGCAAAAAACCATCCAGCGGCGACTCACTACCGGTAGGCGCCACAGCACACACAGTGCTTGATGCGCTTAACCGGCTCGCCCGAACGCCTGCGACCAGGACCTAAGCAGAACCCATGCCACGTCATCACACATCGATCATGCACCCCTTGGATATTCCCCCTACTGTCCCCGCGCTGGACATCGCCGTGCGCTCGCTGCGCTCTCCGACTGGCCAGGGCCGCCGCGAAAACCAGGATAATTACCTGATCATCGATGAGCATGGACAAGCCCGGCTGCTCTGGGCCGAGCAGGAAACCTGCCTGCGACTGACCGACTGGCCGGCCGGGCACCGGCGTGTAGCGGTGCTGGATGGCATGGGCGGCCACAGCCATGGCCGGGAAGCGGCTGAACAAACCGTCGAGGGCCTGCTCAATATCCCAGCCAGCACGGATCTGGATACGCTGTCGCGGGCACTCGATGCGCTGCACGATCGGCTGCACGAACGCTTTCGCGCCGCCGATCTGGAATCGGGCTGTACGCTGGTGCTGCTGGAGATTCCCGCCCGTGGACCGGCGCTGCTGTGCCATGTCGGGGACTCGCGCCTGTATGCAATCAGCGCCGACAGCATCGATTGCCTGACTGTCGATCATGTCCCGGCCACGCACATGGCCATGCTCGGCCTGATGGGCAGCGCTCAGTGGCGGCAACTGGTCCATGCCCAGCGCAGCTCCGAGATCAGTCAGGCCTTCATACTCGGCAGTACCCTGGGCGTGCCGCAATTATATGCCGAGACCATTGAAGCCTCCCTGTTCGTCCTGAACGATGGCAACATGCCGCTGTTCCTGCACGGGTTGGGTGATCGGCGCGCGCTCACGCTGGAGGAGGACCGGGTCTACTTGCTGGCCAGCGATGGTCTGTGGAATCTGCATCAGCCGCAGGTCTTTGTGCAACGCTGGTCGGCGCTGCTCATGCAGCCACAACAGACCCTTGATCTGCTGCTGGATCGCCTGCTGGCCGAACTGGCCGACACCATTCGCGCGCAGGGCTGTCAACCCGATGACAACAGCACCGTGATCCTGCTGCGCCGTACGACCACGGGCGATAGCTCGCCACAAGCCGGTTCGGCGGATTCGCGCCCGGCGGTGTAACCGATCGAAGTAACTGGAGGGCCGCGCCCGTGAAAATCAGGCACATTCTGCTCGCTCTGGGGGCACTGCTGGCGATCGCCTTCATGCAACCGCTCGTGACCTTCCTGGGAGGACTGACGCTGCTGTTGGGCGCGGGGGCGCTGATCGTGCGCGACCTGTCACCGAGCGGCCAGGAAGCGCTGGAGCGGCGGGTGCTGGGCTGGCTGCGTCGGGCGCGTGGTGGCCCGCCGAATATCGGGACCGCAGTCGAACCCGGGGCGCAGCCATCATTGCCGGACGTTACCGGGCAGTTGCCACCAG
>DAITNL010000096.1:0-11528 GCA_036834665.1 Candidatus Competibacteraceae bacterium
GTCCACTTGCGCCTGCCGGCTTCCGAAGATGATGGCCTGGAGTGCCCGGTATGCAGGGAAAAAGAACGCAATAGGCAACTGCTCCGGCCCGTTCGGATCGGAGCGCCGTTCCTATTGGGCACAGCGATTCCGACCCTGCTGGAAGCCATGCCGCCGTTGACCGAGGGACAGGAACCCCGGCCGCTCGATGGGCGGCGGCTGATCACTTTTACCGACAGCCGCCAGGGCACCGCCCGCTTTGCCGCCAAATTGCAGCAGGAAAGCGAACGCGACTATGTGCGGAGTTTGCTTTACCACTCCCTGATCGCCAGCGCACAACCGGCTGCTTCGGCGGAAATTGCAAAAATCCAAGCTGATATTGCCAAGTTGGAACAAGCAGTCAAATTGGTACCCGACCTGAAAGAAATGCTTGCGCGACAGCGCCAAAAACTGGCGAAACTGGAAGCACCACCGTTGGGCCGCCTGACATGGGAAGAAGCCGAGAACAAGCTGTTCAGTTCCGACGACTTCCATCGTTGGCTGTTGCCGGCGCTCACGGAACTGACCTTTGGCCTATTGTCCGACCGGCTGTTGGTCAGGCTGTGCCTGTTGCGGGAATTCTTCCTGCGCCCCAAGCGGCAGTTCTCGCTGGAAGGTTTGGGGCTGGTGCAACTGTGCTATCCAGTTCTGGAAAAGGCTGATCCGCCAGCGGTGATGAAGCAGCGCGGCGTCAAACCGGAAGAATGGCGGGTGTTGCTGCAAGTCACTGTGGACAACATTCTACGTAGCAGCAGCCCACCCATCGCCGCTGCACCGGATGTCGTTCGCTGGTTCGGGTATTCCAGTCGTCCCAGTGTCCTGTTGCCACCAAGCGCGAACAAAATCAAAGATATTCAACGCTCCTGGCCTTCAGCCAATTCCCGTTGGGCCAAACGCAATCGCCTGATTCGTCTGCTTGTTCATGTGTTCCGCCTGGATATTGACGATGCGGAACAGCGTGGCCAGATTGACGAAATGCTCATCGCCATCTGGGATGGCATCCGCCCCCTGCTTGCCCAGACCGAAAACGGCTTGCAGTTGGAACTGGACAAGCAGGCCGTGCTGACCGAAGTGCGCGAAGCCTGGTTCTGTCCGATGACCCGCCGACTGCTGCCGGCAGCATTCCGCGAGACCACGCCCTATTTGCCGGCGCTGCCCGCACCCGAGACACTGACCCGATGCCAGCGGGTAGCGATGCCCCGCGTTCCACATCCGTTCTGGCTGGGTTGCGATCCTGCAGAAGCGGATGCCTGGCTGGAATCCGATCCGCAGGTTCGCGCATTGCGGACGCTGGGCGCTTGGCCCGACCTGAGCGACCGCCTGGCCCGGCATCGCCGCTACCTTCGCGTCATGGAACACTCGGCGCAAATTGCCGGCCCGGAGCTGACCCGTCGCGAAACCGCGTTCAAGGCCGGCCAGATCAATCTGCTGAGCTGTTCCACCACGATGGAGATGGGCGGGGACATCGGCGGCCTGACCGCCGTCGCCATGAACAATGTGCCACCGCATCCAGCCAATTTCCTGCAACGGGCCGGACGGGCCGGACGCCGGGGTGAAACCGCTGCCCTGAGTTTTACCCTGTGCAAGGCCACGCCCCAGGGCGAAGCGGTGTTTCAAAATCCGCTCTGGCCGTTCGTCAGCCGGCTGGGCTTGCCACGGGTCGCCCTGCAAAGCGAACCCATCGTGCAACGCCACCTGAACGCCCTGGCGCTGGCTGCTTTTCTGCGCGACCGCACGCCCGATATTCGCCGCCTGCACACCGGCTGGTTCTTTGAATCCACCGATGCAGCTACTTCAGCGCCTTGGGAACGTTTCGTCGACTGGTGTGAGCAAGCGTCATCCACTGACCCAATAGCCGCAGGGCTGGCCACCCTGACCCATCGCACCGTGCTGGCGGGCCGGTCTACCGCGTACCTGCTGGCCCGCGCTGCTCAGGTCATGCGCCGGGTTGCCGAACGCTGGCGGCGGGAACTGGACGCGCTGCTGGATCAGCAGAAGATCGTTGCGACCCGCGAGGGCAACAGCAAACCCGAACAGGCCGTTGCCATTCAGTTGCAGCGCCTGCGCGGCGAATATCTGCTGGGCGAGTTGGCCAATCTGGGGTTCCTGCCGGGCTATGGTTTTCCCACCGATGTCGTGCCATTTGTCACTACCACGCTGGAAAATTTGAATCGTGGCGACAACGAGCGCGAAGACAACCGCTCGCGCCGGGCGGGTTACCCCAGTCGCCACCTCGCCATTGCCATTCGCGACTATGCGCCGGGTACCGATACCGTGCTGGATAGGCGGGTTTATCGCAGCGGCGGCGTGACCCTGAACTGGCAAATTCCGGCTGGGGTTGAAGCTGAACCGGAAATTCAGAATCTGCGCTGGGTCTGGCGCTGCACAACGTGCGGCCACAATGGAACACGGCTGACGAAGCCGGAGCGCTGTCCGCATTGTGGAGCGGTTGGCAAGCTCATCCATTATCGCTATATCCAGCCAGCCGGTTTCGCCGTGGACATCCGCGACAAGCCCCACAACGACATTACCCTGCCGCAATACATCCCGGTCCGCGATCCGCTGATTTCGCTGGAAGGCGCGGACTGGATGCCCTTGCCCAATTCAGCCTTGGGCTACTATCGAACGACCGCGCAGGGTTCGCTGTTCCATTACAGCGATGGCTTGATTGGCGAAGGCTACGCGCTGTGTCTGCGTTGTGGGCGGGCCGATTCAATGCTGCCCGATGGACGGTTGCCCTCGACGTTTGTCGAGAACGTGGAAAGGCAAAGGCCGCTGATTCACAAACGCCTGCGCGGCGGGCGTCTCAACGACCGGGAACAACTCTGCCCGGGCAACCATGAAGCGAGCTGGGCAGTTAAGCACAACGTGCGACTGGGCATCGCCACGCATACTGAAGTATTTGAATTGCAACCCCGCGACCTCGCCGGCAAGCCGCTTGACCAGACCACCGCTTACACGCTGGCAGTCGCTTTGCGCCGCGCCTTGTGCATGGCGCTGGGGATTGAGGAGGCCGAAGTAGGTGTGGCAGCGGCATCCAGTCGCGCTGTGGAGAACCAGGAAAAGGCGTACTCAGTTTATCTTTACGACACGGCCACCGGTGGCGCCGGCTATGTCAGCCAAACCGCCCCGCGCCTGCCCGAACTGCTGCGCCAGGCCCGCACGCTGCTGGAATGCCCGCGCGATTGCGACGCCGCCTGTCAAAGTTGCCTGCTGACGCACGACACGCAACACCACCGGGATCATCTCAACCGCCATGCTGCTCTCGCCCTGCTGGCAGCCGATTTCCTGGCCGCGCTGGAATTGCCGGAGGAACTGCGGGCTTTCGGAACCCGCAGCCAACTGGAAATGGAACCGCTCACCCTGGCACTGAACCGCGAAGGACAACGGCTGGACGTCAGTGAACTGCGGATTTATCTGGGCGGCGCGGCAGCGGACTGGGAACCGCTGGCCTGGCGATTGCGCAATACCTTGGGACGCTGGCGACAGGCTGGAATCGAGGTGTACCTGCTCGCTTCGGCGGCGGACCTGGATACTCTGAACGCCAGCCAGCGCAATGAACTGGCCGCGCTGACCGCTTACAGCGGTGCGGAACTGTACCGCGTCCCTGCTGCGAGTCCGGCGACAAGTGCAAATTTGCCGCTGATTCTGGAGCTCGGCAGTCTGGATCAGTGCGTGCGCTGGGCGGCGCGGGAGTCCACCGCGTTGCTTCCCGGTCCGCTTTGGGGGGGTGGTCAGGCCGGCGGTCCGTTCATCAGGGCTACCGAAACGCAAGCGCTGTCGCCGTTACCGGAATCGTGGCAACGTTTGACGCTGGAAGAACTGCGCCCCGTCACGCCGGGTTTGAGCGCCCTGACTATCACCACCGAACTCAATGGGCCATCCCTCACCTTTGGCGAACGCGCCTGGACTCTGCTGGAAAAACAGGTGCCCTGGCTGGCCGAGCGCCTGCACCGCGCCACGCCCTTGCAAGCCGTGCGCTACACCGATCGCTATTTGCGCTCGCCGCTCAATCTGTTGCTGCTTCATGGCGTGTTGCGCGGCCTGGCCCGCTATCCAGGCGGTCTGACACCGGCCACGATCATTCAGATCAACACCGCCGATCTGCAACGCTCCGGCATGGATTCACCCCGGCTGTTTTTCCATGACTGGCGGGATGGCGAGGATCGCCGGCAGGCGGTCGAACACTGGTTCCAGGAAAGCTGGCCGGCATTCGCATGGCATGAAGCGACTCTGCGCACCTTGCCCCATGCCCGGGAACTCACATTGACTTGGAGCGACAGCGAAAGCTGGCTGATCCGCTTGGATCAGGGCTTTGGCTACTGGGGAACGGTGTCTGGAACGCGCCCTGAGTTCCCCTTTGACAATGACGTCACGCGCCAGGTCGGAAAACTGCGCGGCGCCAATCTCACCATCAAACCGCTGCACCCGGATTATCCAACGTACTGGCACTGCACCCGAACCTGATCGACTCTCCCGGCGACAGCGCCCACCACGCCGGACACTCGGGTTCGCGTGACAACCCCCAGAAACCAGCAGGCCCGTTGGCGGAAACCAACGGGCCTGTTTGCCGATATCAGACGGTCAGCGCCGCCCTCATCAGATTCACTTCATGGCATTACAGCGCTTCGAACACGCCCGCCGCGCCCATGCCGGTACCGATGCACATGGTCACCATGCCGTACTTCTTGCCGTGGCGGCGCATGCCATGCACCAGGGTCGCGGTACGAATCGCCCCGGTTGCGCCCAGCGGATGACCGAGCGCGATCGCCCCACCCAGCGGATTGACCTTGGCCGGATCCAGCTCCAGATCACGCATCACCGCCAGGCTCTGCGCCGCGAACGCCTCGTTCAGCTCAAACCAGTCGATGTCATCCTTCTTCAGACCGGCCAGATCCAGCGCCTTGGGAATCGCCGCGATCGGACCAATGCCCATGATCCGCGCCGGCACCCCGGCCACCGCATAGCTGACAAAGCGCGCCAGCGGTGTCAGGTTCAACTGCCTGACCATGCGCTCGCTCATCAGCACCACCGCGCCGGCGCCATCGCTCATCTGCGAACTGTTGCCCGCGGTCACGCTGCCGCGCGCTGCGAACACCGGCTTGAGCTTGGCCAGGCCGGCCATGCTGCTATCCGGCCGCGGCCCTTCGTCGTTCTCCACCAGCCGCTCACGCACCCGCACCTGCAGGGTCCGGCTGTCCGCACTACGATCGATTACCGTGTAGGGCAGGATTTCCTGGCGGAATTCGCCACCCGTGATCGCCGCCACCGCGCGGCGATGGCTTTCCACCGCGAAGGTATCCTGATCCTCACGGGAGATTTTCCATTCCTGCGCCACCTTCTCGGCGGTCAGACCCATGCCATAGGCAATCGCCACGTTCTCATCGGTGGCGAACACCGCCGGATTGAGGGCAATCTTGTTGCCACCCATCGGGATCATGGTCATGGTTTCGGTGCCGGCGGCGATCATCACATCCGCCTCGCCCAGGCGAATGCGGTCAGCGGCCTGTGCCACCGCCTGTACGCCTGAGGCACAGAATCGGTTGATGGTCAGACCCGGCACACTGTCCGGCAGACCGGCCAGCAACAGGCCGATACGTGCCACGTTCATGCCCTGCTCGCCTTCCGGCATCGCACAGCCGACGATCACATCGCCGATCATGTGCGGGTCCAGCCCCGGACATTGCGCCACTACCCCACGCAACACGTGGGCCAGCAGATCGTCCGGGCGGGTGTTGCGAAACATGCCGCGCGCCTTGCCCACCGGTGTGCGCGCGGTGGCGACAATGTAGGCGTCCTGGATGTGCTTGCTCATCAAATCTTCTCCCGTCAATCAGTTACGCAGCGGCTTGCCGGTCTTGAGCATGTGCTCGATGCGCGCCTGGGTCAGCGGCGTCTTGGCCAGTTCGACAAAGGCTTTGCGCTCCAGACCGAGCAGCCACGCCTCATCAACCATCGAATTGGGATCGACATCGCCACCGCACAGCGCCTCAGCGATGTTCAGGCCCAGCCGGTAGTCGTGGGCGGAGATGAAGCCGCCATCGCGCATGTTGACCAGTGCCATCTGGCAGGCGGCGATGCCGGTGCGCCCGGCAACCCGAATCTTGCGCGGCTGCGGCGGCCGGTAGCCGGTCTCGGCCAGCGCCCGTACCTGGGCCTTGGCCACGTACAGCAGTTCGTTGACGTTGAACACGATGATATCGGAGGCCTTCAGGTGGCCCAGTTGCTTGGCCTCCTCAGCGCTGCGCGACACCTTGGCCATCGCCATCGCTTCGAAATACGGGCGCAGGAACGGCAGCAGATCGCCACCCTTAGCTTCGTTGGCCGCGCGCAGAGCGAATTCCTTGCAACCGCCACCGGCCGGCATCAGACCGACGCCAACCTCGACCAGACCGATGTAGCTTTCCAGCGCCGCGACGACCCGGTCGCAGTGCATCAGGAACTCGCAACCACCCCCGAGCGCCAGGCCCTGCGCCGCCGCCACCACCGGAATCGCCGAATAGCGCAGCGCAGCAGTGGTCTGCTGGAACTTGGCGACGGTGTTCTCGAAGGTGACGAAGTCGCCGGCCAGCACCACCGGCACGGCCTGGGCCAGATTGGCACCAGCGCTGAACGGGGCTTCGGTCTGCCACAGCACCAGACCGTCGAACGTCCGCTCGGCGATCTGCAGCGCTTCCAGCACGCCGTCGAGCACGTCGTCACCGATCACATGCATCTTGCTCTTGAAACTGAGCACGCCGATGCCATCGCCCGTGGTCCACAGCCGCACGCCGCTATTCTCAAAAACCGTCTCGCCATAGCGATGCGGCGCTTCGCCCAGCACCTGCTCGGGATAGAACTGGCGCTGGTAAACCGGCAGCGCGGAACGCGGCTTGTAGGCATCTTCCACCGCTGAGTAGGAACCTTCCGGCCGATGCACGCCATCGACCTGCTTGACCCAGGCCGGCAGTGCCACCGCTGCCATGGTCTTGCCGGCGGCAATGTCTTCCTCGATCCAGGCCGTGACCTGCCGCCAACCGGCTGCCTGCCAGATCTCGAACGGACCCATGCTCCAGCCAAAGCCCCAGCGAATCGCAAAGTCGATATCGCGAGCGGTATCGGCGATCTCCGCCAGCAGCACCGCCGCGTAATGGAATACGTCGCGCTGAATCGCCCACAGGAACTGCGCCTGCGGATGACTGCTAGCACGCAGCGCGGCGAATTTCTCGGCGGGATTGCGGATCTTGAGAATCGCCTGCACTGCCTCGTCAGGCTTGGCGCCGGCATCAACGTAGGCACCAGCGGCCGGATCGAGCACCTGCTTGCCCTTGTTGGCGTAGATGCCCATCTTGGTCTTCTGGCCCAGCGCGCCCTTTTCAATCAGCGCGCTCAGCCAGGCCGGCGCCTTGAAATACTGCCGCCACGGATCCTGTTGCAGCGCCAGCGCCGAGCCTTTGATCACATGGCCGAGGGTGTCCAGGCCAACCACGTCGGCGGTGCGATAGGTGGCGCTCTTGGGCCGGCCAATGGCCGGACCGGTCAGCGCATCTACCAGATCCAGACCCAGACCGAAGGCCGCGGTGTGGTGCATGGTCGCCGCCATCGAAAACACGCCGATGCGGTTGGCAATAAAGTTCGGGGTGTCCTTGGCGCGGATCACGCCCTTGCCCAGGCTGCTGACCAGGAAGGTTTCCAGCAGATCGAGAATCGCCGGATTGGTAGCCTGGCAGGGAATCAGCTCCACCAGCGCCATGTAGCGCGGTGGGTTGAAGAAGTGGATGCCACAGAAGCGCGACCGTACCGCTTCCGGGACCGATTCCGCCAGCAGGCTCAGCGGCAGACCGGAGGTGTTGGTGGCCAGAATCGCCCGCTCGTTCAGATAGGGCGTGATCTTCCTGTACAGATCAGCCTTCCAGTCCGGGCGCTCGGCGATGGCTTCGATCAGTAGATCGCAGCTGCGCAGTTCTTCCAGATGCTGGTCGTAGTTGGCGGGCTGGATCAGCTCGGCGCGCTCCTTGACCGCGAACGGCGCCGGACTGAGCTTGACCATGCTGGCAATGGCCTTGGTCACGATCCCGTTGGGATCACCATCCTTGGCCGGCAGGTCGAACAACACCACCGGCACTTCGGCGTTGGCAAGATGAGCGGCAATCTGCGCGCCCATCACACCCGCGCCCAGAACCGCCACCCGGCGGATCGATGCTGCGTTACTCATGCGTGAATGTCCTCTCGTCGGTCTGTCGAAACACGCGGCGAAACCGCCGGTTTTTCCGGTTTTCACATTGCGCGGGACAAAAATAAAGCCGGAGCTTGCGCCCCGGCTTTGCCGATTTGGCTAAGCGTCGATTTTTAAAAAGCTTTAAAATCGATAGCTCGCCTGCAGACCGACCAGGTTACCCGAACCGCTGTAATCCACCCGCAGCGTGTCGGTGATCAGGCCGGCCGGTGATGGAATCAGGTTGATGGTGTTGTCGGAACTGGCGTCCTCGAAATCGATGTACATGTAGCCAAAATCAACTGACAACTGCTTGTCCGGGTGATAGCTGAAACCCAGACCAAAGGCATTACGATTGGCGTCGGGAATGCGCGGCGTGGTGAACTCGGCCGAGGAGACCGGCGTCTGGTCGTAGACGTAGCCGGCGCGGAAGGTCCAGTCGCTGGTGTAGTCGTAGCTGACGCCGATGTTGAAGGACCAACTGTCCTCCCAATTTTCCTCGATCAGCGTCGAACTGCCGTCGGCGTATTTGAGATCCAGGTTCTGGAACGTGCTCCAGTTGGTCCAGCGCACGCTGGCCATCACCGCCCATTGCGGATTAAGGCGCTTGTAGGCAGCCAGGGCCGCCCAGTCCGGCGCGGTCCAGTCGACCTCGGCGCTCACCGTGCCGTTGCGACCGGGGATGTAGTTGCTGATACTGCGATCACCTTCCAGGGTATGCTTGACCTGCGAGCGGTAGCTCAGGCCAACCCGGGTGTCGGGATCAAACTCATAGGTGGCGCCGAGGTTGACACCAAAACCCCAGTCGTTGCCCTTGACCTCCGCGTAGCCGTCCTTGGTGAAGGGCGTGAAGGGATTGAACAGCGCCTGCGTCAGCTTGGCATCCGCATACTGGGCACTGACACCAAAGCCCAGCGACAGGTTGTCATTGACCCGGTAGGCGATCGAGGGATTGATGTCAATCACCGTCAACTCGGAATCCAGGGCGTGGTAGCGACCCACCCAGTTATTGCTGTAACTGGTGCTGACTGCGAACGGCGCCACCACGGCCAGACCGAAACGCGTCCGGTCGTTGATGTCCATGATGTAGTAGCCATTGGGCACAAAGTTGTCGGTGCCACCGTCATCGCTGCCACCTGAGCTGGGAATGGTCACGAATACCGGCAGCGTACCCGGCTTGGTAAGCACATCGCCCAGATTGGCGGGCAGGCGGGTGGTCGATCCGGCATTTTGCGCATCCATGCTGATGCCAATAAAGGTGATGCCCGCCTGGGCCTGCATGCCGCTGCTCAGCATCATGTCGGCCGGGTTGTAGTGCGGCGCCGAAGCATCATCGTTCGCCAGACTGCCGCCGGCGAAGGCCCGACCCAGACCGGTCACGCTCTGTTCGGTGATCTGCAGTCCCGAGGCATTGGCCTGTGCTGCAACAATGAGCAGGCCAGCCATGCCAAGAACCTGAAGGGAGCAGTGCAACTTTTGGGGTATCATGTTCAATTGCCCTTGATTTTTATCATCAAACGTATCGCCTGTGGCGACCGTCGCGGTGGAAATCCTGTACCACCCTGCTTATTTGGATTTGCAATTTTTGTTATGCCAAGCCGTTTTATCGCCGCCGTGCGGGCCGGACGATCCGGACCCGTGGCATCGCAGCTTCTCCCGATGCGATCCCGTAGCCCGTTCAATAAGCGGTTCAATACAGCAGCGCGGGCGCTCGCGCTACCACGGAAAAAGCCCGCAACCCCGCCGCCAGAAACTGGATCAGCTGTTCCTGCAACCACTGCCCGTCCTCGGTATCCAGAGCCGTC
Organism: Candidatus Competibacteraceae bacterium; assembly: GCA_036834665.1. GTDB lineage: Bacteria > Pseudomonadota > Gammaproteobacteria > Competibacterales > Competibacteraceae > RXIX01. The sequence continues at coordinate 10,018 of DAITNL010000096.1, forward strand.
ACCGGTACCCGTGGCGCCAGGCTGGCGTAGGTGAACGACAGCACACCCAGAGTGAAATACAGCCGCCAGCGCAATTCCTCGGCTGGCAATTCCGGCAGCGTCCGCGCCAACACCGCCTGCAAGCGCGCCATCACCGGCGTGTAGCGCTCACGCATGAAGCGGCGCAGTCCTTCATCACCTTCCAGTTGCACTCGGCCCAGCAGGCAGGTGAAACGCTCGCCCGCCACACCTGCTCCGCGCAGATCCAGCGCGGGACTGATGAACGCAGCCAGTGCCCGCTCTACACTCACCGCTTCACCGAGCGCATCCAGCACCTCCAGGCGCCGGCAGCGCTCCGCATTCAGTGGATCCAGCCGGCGCATCAACACCGCCCGGATCAGCGCATCCTTGGAGCCAAAATGGTAATGGACCGCAGCCAGGTTAGCCCCGGCCTGGGTGGTAATCGCTCGCAACGACGTGCTGATCAGCCCATGCTCAGCGAACAGCGCTTCCGCAGCGTCCAGCAGGCGTTGCCGTGTATCTTCTTCCATGCACATCGGCCTTATTCAAACGTCTGTTTGATTATCCACCCCACCTCAACGGTGTGCAATGCACAATCTGGTCAGCCGCGGCTACTCGGCAAAGCCCGTAGTCGCCTGACTGCCGCTGCATCAAACGGCCAGTCCAGTTCAACACCGCAATCGGGCCGCAGCAGCACCGGAATGCGCACACCGTAGCGCGCCAGCAGCGTCTCATCATCGGCAATCTCCACCGTCACACAGCTTCCACCCACATCGGTTACCCGGCGCAGCGCCTGCTCGCAGAGATGGCAGCCCACCGTCGTATAGAGCACCAGTTCCGACATCACATTCCCCGCCATTAGAAGGACTCCAGGGATGGAGGATGCCCCCATCCGTTTAAGAAACCACGTCGGCCTGCGGCGCGCACAGGCGCGAGACGAACAAGCCGCATCGGCAACAAGACGAACTTCAGCCATGGCACAAACCCAGGCAGCGGATTATTACTCCGCATTTTGCCCCGGTGCCCGCTAAGCTTTTCATTCATGATTTCGCGCTATCAGTTGCCCAATCATCCCGGGCACCGTAACGTTCAATATTCGACACTCTCCCCTGCCCCACTCCCGGAACCGCGCATGGTTAGATTGCTCCACGATCTCCTCTTTGCCCAGGCCGACCGTCAACCCGACGCGCCGGCGATCCGCCACCGGCAAACCACCCTGAACTATGCCGCGCTGGCCGCACAGGTTCAGGTGGTCGCCAATGGCCTGCAGACCCTGGATCTGGTCCGCGCCGAACGGGTCGCCGTATACCTGCCCAAGCGCCTGGAAACCGTCGCAGCGCTGTTTGGTGCGGCACGCGCCGGTGGCGTGTTCGTACCCGTCAATCCGCTGCTCAAGCCTGAACAGGTCGGCTACATCCTGCGCGATTGCAACGTGCGCGTCCTGATCACCAGCCGTGACCGCGCCGCATTGCTGGAGCCGGTGCTGGCCGGCTGCCCCGACCTGCACAGCG
>DAITNL010000097.1:0-11414 GCA_036834665.1 Candidatus Competibacteraceae bacterium
CGGGATAGCCGCTGCCGTCCCACTTCTCGTGATGGGCATAGGCAATATCGCGGGCAATACGCAGAAACGACGCCGAACTGCCCAGCTGCTGCTCAGCGGCGAGAATCGCATCGCGGCCCAGGGTGGTGTGGGTTTTCATGATGGCGAATTCCTCGGCGCTCAGCTTGCCCGGCTTGAGCAGGATACGGTCGGGAATGCCCACCTTGCCGATGTCATGCAGCGGCGCCGACTTGAACAACAGGTCCAGGGTTTCGTTGCTGAGAAAGCCGGCAAAGCGCGGGTGTTCCTGCAACTGCTGGGCGAGCGCCAGAATGTAATGCTGGGTGCGGCGAATATGGCTGCCGGTGCCGCTCTCGCGGGTCTCGGCCAGTGATACCAGGGCAATGATGGTCGCATCCTGAATGGCCAGCATTTCCTGGCTGCGCCGACGCACTTCGGCTTCGAGAAAGGCATTGCGATCCTGCAGGAACTGGCGGGCGTTCTTCAGGGCCAGATGGGCCTCGATCCGGGCACGCGCCACCGTAGGGCTGACCGGCTTGATCAGATAATCAACCGCGCCGAGCTGAAAACCGCGTTCCTCGTCCTCGGTGCTGGTCTTGGCGGTCAGGAAAATGACCGGGATCGCAGCGGTGCGTGGATCGGCCTTCAGTTGCTGGCAGACTGCGTAGCCATCCAGGTCCGGCATCATGATGTCGAGCAGGATCAGATCCGGCTGTGGCTCGCTGGCGGCGATCTCCAGGGCACGCATGCCGTGCGTGGTCGCGCGGATTTTATAGTGGTCCTGAAGCAGGGCGCTGAGCAGGGCAATGTTATCGGGCACATCATCGACCAGCAGCAGAGTTTGCCGCTCGCTATTGCAGGAAAGAGCATGCGCGTCAATCATCGGTGGTTGACCATGGTAGGGCTAAGCCGGCGCGATGCGTAAGGCATTGGCATAGCGCAATGCAACGGCGAATTCATAGTGATTGATCGCCTGCTCCAGTTGCAGGAAGGCCCCCACCGACAGGCCAGCCATCAACTCGGCGCGGTGCGCGCCCAGATAATCGACGGCCTCGATGTCGTCCTCGGCCAGCAACTGACGCAGGCGGGTAAGCAGCAGTTCCAGCCGCACCGGATCCGCTGCGGGGGCCATCACCGGCGCAGCCTGCCGTTGCAGCAGGGGCAGTACGGTCTGCAGCAGCAGCCCGGGTTTAATCGGCTTGGCCATGTGTTCATTCATGCCGGCATCCAGGCAGCGCTGCCGGTCTTCGGGCAGGGCATATGCGGTCACAGCCACGATCGGCAGGTTAGCAAAGCGATTCATGCGACGGATCTGCCGGGTGGCCGTGTAGCCATCCATTTCCGGCATTTGCACATCCATCAGGACCAGATCAAAGCTGTCGTCCGGATTCCCGTCCAGTGCCTCGACTGCCAAACGGCCATTTTCGGCGATTGTTACCGTTGCGCCAAGATTTTCCAGCATCCGCCGCGCCACCATTTGATTAATCTCACAATCCTCGACCAGTAGCACGCGCCGCCCAGCCAGCTGTACCGGTTCCGGTTCGGGTGCCGTGATCGCCGCTGGAGATAGGATCGCCGCACACAGCGTCCGCAGAGTTTCGCATAACAGCCAGGGCGTAGTCGGCTTGTATAGCAAGACGCTGGCCCCGGCAGCCTCGGCCCGCTCGCGCAGCGCATCACGGTTAAAACCGGTCACCATCACCACCCACGGTCGTGAGCCGGGCGGCGCATCACGCAAAATACGCTCGGTGGTGGCCATACCGTCCAGCTCCGGCATGTGCCAGTCCATGAACACGATCCGGTACGGATCGGCCCCGGCAGCATCGAAGGCTGCCCACGCCGCGTGGCCCGAAGACACGCACTCCACGCGCAGACCCAGTGCCCGCAGCATCCCGCCGAGCACCTCGGCGGCCAGCGCATAATCATCGACCACCAGCGCCCGTTGCCCGGTCAGCGCCGCAGGCAGGCCGGACGACTCCAGCGCGCCAGGGCCGGGCGCGAAGTCGAGAGTGAACTGGAAACAGCTACCCTGACCGAGCGTTGAATCCACCGTCAAGACACCCCCCATCAGATCGACTAGACGCCGGCTGATGGTCAGGCCCAGACCGGTGCCGCCATATTTGCGGGTCGTGGAACCGTCTGCCTGGGTGAACGCCTCGAACAGGCGCTCGCGCTGGCTATCGGCAATGCCGATCCCGGTATCGTACACCGCGAAGCACAGCCGTACCGATTTAGATTCACCAGCGCCCGGCTCCGGGTCGAGCAGCGTCACATCCACCAGCACATGGCCCTGGCTGGTGAACTTGATCGCATTGCCGGTCAGGTTCAGCAGTACCTGCCCGAGGCGCAGTGGATCGCCGATCAGCTGGCGCGGCACGCCGGGCGCGATGCGAAACAGCAGCTCCAGATTCTGGTCACTGGCCTTGTGGCCGAGCACCGTCATCAGGTTATCGAACACCTGATCGAGGCTGAACACGGTGTACTCCACCTCCAGCTTGCCGGCCTCGACCTTGGAAAAGTCGAGAATGTCGTTGAGGATGCCCAGCAGGGCCGTGCCGGCGTCATGGATCTTCTGCACATAATCGCGCTGCCGGGCGTCCAGCGAGCTGCGCAGCGCCAGATAGGCCATGCCGATGATCGCATTCATTGGCGTGCGAATCTCGTGGCTCATATTGGCCAGAAACTGGCTCTTGGCACGATTGGCGTTTTCAGCCTCGGTGCGGGCCTCGGCGGCACGGGTATAGAGCAGCGCATTATCCAGGGCGATCGAGGCGAGCTGCGCAAAGCGTTCCAGCAGCGCCAGCTGCTCATCGCCAAACGGCCATTCCGTCGTCTGATTCTCGGTGCGCGCCAAGCCGATCACGCCCCAGGTTTGCCCGCCCGATTGCAACGGCACACTGATCACGGCGCTCAACTGGCTGAATTCATCGAGCCAGAGCGGATCGTTCAGGCTGGCGTGCTGGATCATCGACGTAATCGGCTCAGGCGGCGCGACCGATGCGTTGAGCTGGCGGCCGAGCAACTGGGCAAAGATGCCCACCCCAACCTTGCATTCAAAATGCTGCCCGTTGGCATCGCGCAGATATACGAAACCGTGCGGCGTGTTTAGCAGTTGCCCGGCACGGTTGACCAGCGTCTCCAGCAGTTCCTGCACCTGCAGGCGCCCGATGATGCCGAGCGAGGTTTCATGCAGCGCACCCAGATAGGCATTCTGCAAGCGCAGCGCCTCCTCGATCCGGCTGCGTTCGGCCACTTCCTGCTGCAGACGTTGATTGGCCCTGGTCAGGTCAATGGTGCGCTCAGCGACCTGCTGCTCCAGCCCGGCATACAGCCGCCGCAACTGGGTGGTCATCTCATTGAACACCGTGGCCAGGGTGCCAACCTCGTCCTGGGTCAACACCGGCGCTGCATGGGTAAAATCGCCTGCAGCGACCCGCTCGGCGGTCGCGGTGATCGCCAGGATGGGCCGGGCGATCTGCCGCGCACGCAGGTAAACGCCCACCGTCAGAACCAGCACCGACAGTGCGCCAATGGCAATCACGGTCCATGCCAGTCGCCGCGCCGGAGCAAAAGCCTCCTCCTCGGCGATTTCGGCCAGCAGCGCCGCATGCAGGCCTGGCAGCCATTGATAGACGCCCATCACCGGAGTGCTGCGATCATTCATATAGTGCGCCTGCCCGGATTGGCCCTGCAGGGCGCTGTCAATACCCAGCGAGTGGGCGGCCGCTGGGCGCAGTCCGGCATCCAGGTGGCGTGGCGCAGCGATAAAGCGATGATCGCTGCTCACCAGATAGGTTTGCTCGTTGTTACCAAGACCAACGCGCTCGCCGATGATGCGCTCGATACGGGCCAGATTGAGATGCCCGGCCAGCACGCCGACCCGACGCTTGGCGGCATTGAATATCGGCGTGGCCACAGTCAGCCGTATCTGGCCACTTTCGGCATGGGTATAGAACGGTGGCAGCGTGGTATGGGTAAGGCCCTGCTGGAAAAACGAGGCCCCGGCCAGAGACAGCCCCGTGCCCGGCGTGTGGGTGGATAAAAGGACCCGTCCATCGAGATCGAGAATAAACAGCTCCACTGCGTCCGAGACATTCGTGACCACATAATTGAGATAGGTCTTCAGGGTCGCGGCAGCATTCTGATGGCCGGGATCACCGGGCGGCAGTTCGGCCAGATAGCTGCTCAGAGACTGGATTTCCGGCAGCCAGGCGATGAAGGCCAGGTTGCGGCGCTGCTCGTCAATCCAGAGCTTGAGGTTGTCCTCCTGCAGCGCGACCCGCATCTGCAGGCGCCGGTAGATCGAATCCTGCAGGCTGTCTGCGGCGCGCCAGTAGACAGCAAAGCTCACCAGACCGACAGTAACCAGCGACAGCAGCAGGAAATAAATCACCAGCCGCGCCATCAGGCTCCGGTTCCAGGAACGCGGCAGGTAGCGGGACCGATCAGGCATGATGGCAGTACTCAGTGCGGTGGATACTGCGCCAATAGCGCCAGATCATACTGGCTGGCGGGAGCGGCAGCATCGTATTGGTAATAGCGCAGGGAAAGCGCGCTGAGAAAACCAGTACTGTGCATGTCGCGAATGATCTGGCTGATGCGAATCACCAGCGGCAGCGCATCGGCGCTACTGTGCCTGTCCAGGCTGATGGACACATAATCGCGATAGACCGGCGCACCGAGTGGCTTGACCGCCAGCCCGTCGGCAATGGCCTTGCGGCCGGTGTCGGGATCGGTGAGCACCGCATCCAGGCGCGCGCCATCGCCTTGGGCCAGATCCGCCAGCGCCGAGGTATCGGTGTCATAGCCGACAACCGTGGCATCACGCACCACGAATTTCAGGGTCTGCCCGGGCATGGTCAGCGTGCCATTCAGGTAGTTCTCGTAGGCGCAGCCAGCACAGGTGCCAATGCGTCGCCCCGACAGATCGGCTGGGTTCTGAAAGCGCGTACTGCCCTTGTATACAAACAGCTGAGCACCGCCACTCAGGTAGGGCTGGGTGAAGTACAGCCATTGCAGGCGCTCGCCGGTGATCGACATGGAACCCACATGTACATCCCAGCGACCATTCCAGTTGCCGCTGACGATCTGCGCCCAGGGCGGCGTCACGAAACAGGGCTCGACGCCGAGGCGGCGACTCACTTCCACCGCGACATCAATATCCAGGCCACGTAACTGATTGGCGGTATAGGCATTCGTCGCGCAGCGGGTCGGCCGCGCCGGCGCGACATCGGCCAGCAGTTCCGACTGCGGCGGAAACGCCGGATCCGTCGCGATCATCAGGGTGCCCCGACGCTGCACCTCACCGAGCTGACCGCTACCCGTGGCCGCAGGTGCTGGCGCCTCGGGCGCGCAGGCGACGATACCGCCCAGCAGCAACAGGCCCGGCAGGACGCGGCGACTGCCGCGCAATAGAGCGATCAGGATCGACATGGTGGCAGGGCCCGGTGGGTTATGGAGGAAACCAATGCCCATAAGCTTAGCTGGGCAGCGCTGCCTGGTCGCTCAGCGCGTTCCTGATCCGCTCCTCGGCCACCTGCAGCGCATGGGGCTGATCAGCGAAGCGGGTCGCGATGGCCTGGAAGGTATCGACCAGCGCCAGAAAGGCATCGACCACATCCGGATCGAAATGTGTACCCCGGCCGGCGCGAATCGCTGCCACCGCCTGCTCGTGCGGCAACGCCGGCTTGTAGACGCGCTGACTGATCAGGGCATCATAGACATCGGCCACCGCCATCAGCCGCGCCGCCGCTGGAATCGCATCGCCGGCCAGACCCTCGGGATAGCCGCTGCCGTCCCACTTCTCGTGATGGGCATAGGCAATATCGCGGGCGATGCGCAGGAACGACGCCGAACTGCCCAGGTGCTGCTCGGCGGCGAAAATCGCGTTACGGCCCAGGGTGGTGTGGGTTTTCATGATGGCGAATTCCTCAGCGCTCAGCTTGCCCGGCTTGAGCAGGATGCAATCGGGAATACCCACCTTGCCGATATCATGCAGCGGCGCCGACTTAAATAGCAGATCCATCGTTTCGCCGGTGAGGATATCCGCGAAACGCGGATGCGTTTGCAGACGGCGGGCCAGAGTCAGGATGTAATGCTGGGTGCGGCGGATGTGGCTACCGGTTTCGTTGTCGCGGGTTTCCGCCATCGAGGCCAGCGTCAGAATGGTGACATCGCGAATCGCCATGACATCGCGGGTGCGACGGCGCACTTCGGCTTCGAGGAAGGCGTTGCGATCCTGCAGGAACTGGCGGGCGTTCTTCAGGGCCAGATGGGTTTCGATGCGCGCACGCGCCACCGCCGGATTGATCGGCTTGGTGATGTAATCGACCGCACCGAGCTGAAAGCCCTGCTCCTCATCCCGGGCATCGATGTTGGCGGTGAGGAAAATGACTGGAATCGCGGCGGTATGCGGATCGGCCTTGAGCCGGCGGCAGACTTCATAGCCATCCATCTCCGGCATCATGATGTCGAGCAGGATCAGGTCCGGCTGTGGTTCGCTGGCGGCAATTTCCAGGGCGCGCGCGCCATGCGTGGCGGCGCGGATGCGGTGGCGCCCCTTGATCAATAGGCTGAGCAGGGCGATGTTATCGGCTACATCATCGACCAGCAGCAGTGTCTTTTGCTCGGTTACGGCATCGACGGCATACATGACAATTCTCCATAAAATCCTGGATCGGCACACCAAGGTCGCTGACACCCCTGCCGGGCGCGTTGCCCACAGTAACCGCTCAACGACAGCAGCCCAGTAGCGCGGCTCCATCGGGCGCCGACAGCCATATGGTATGGGTAAAGCTCGGTGCCACCGGCGCATCAGCCGCTGGCCCGGCGCAAGGCTGGGCATGAATGAACGCCACTAGTGGCGCAGCCTTGCCGCTGGCCCCACGCCACACCAGCAGTGGCGGCTGCGCCGCCTCGAGTAACTGATACCAGCCCAGCAAGCGCTGTGCCGGCACCCGATTCTCGGTACGCGGCGTGAACAGGGCGCTTTCGCCCTGAATGCGCAGGCTCCAGGCCGGATCGCTGCCCTGGCACAGCAACGCCGGCGGGGCGCGGCCACTGTCAGCCGCTGACTCCACCACGCCGGGCAACAGCCCCAGGCACAGCAGCGCCCACTTCAGGCGGCGCAGGCACAGCCCGTTCGGACCGTCTTCGTATTCATGCATGCTGATGTCTGGTTTCCTTATGGCTGAATAGACTTTCAGTCTAAACCATGCATTTCGTCGCAGTGATCACGGCACACAATCGCCACCAGCCCGGTCAGCGCTTCAGCTACGCTTTTAACCGTCCGGTTTACTGTCGATCCCCCATCTCTGGAGAATTCCACCATGCGCATGTTCAAGTACTGGCTGGCGGCGCTGCTGCTAGCCTGGATCCTGCCGCCCAGCTGGGCAGCGGACGGTCCACTGCCCAAGCTCAACCTGATCACCGGTGCTGAAAACGGCACCTATTTCGCCGTCGGTCGCGACCTGGAAAAACTGCTGGCGCAAAATGGCATCGACCTGGCGGTGATACCGAGTGCCGGCACCCTGCAGAACGTCTCTGATGTGCAGCGCTACCGCAGCATGCCACTGGGCCTGGCGCAACTGGATGTGCTGGCCTATCTGAACCTGGCCCTGAACGATGATTCCAGCGCGCGGCGCATCGCCGAGGAACTGCGTATTGTGCTGCCGCTGTACCGTGAGGAAGTGCACCTGCTGGCACGTGCCGGCATCAAACAGATTTCCGACCTGAATGGCGAGAAAATCGCCATCGGTGAGCTGGGCAGCGGCACCAGCGTGACCGCCATCACCTTGCTGGAACTGGCCCATGTCGAACCGGCGGAACTGCTCAACGCCGATTTTCCCGAGGCGCTCGCTGCGCTGCGCCGGGGTGAAATTGCCGCCGCCTTCTATGTCGTGGGCGCGCCGGCCGAGGTGCTGACCCAGCAGGTCCGCGCCGAGGATCGCCTGCACCTGTTGCCGGTACTGATCAAGGAAGTGCCCGACGATGAATTTCTCAGCCAGTTGTACCAGCCGGCGATCCTGGCCGCTGAGGTTTATCCCTGGCAGAAGGAGGCCGTGACCACGGTGACCGTCGGCAGCGCCCTGGTCACCACGACCAAGGCTGACTGTGCGGCGATCAGCCCGGTGGCCAAAGCGCTGCTGGGCAATCTAGCCTGGCTGCAGCAGAACGGTCATGCCAAGTGGAAAAGCGTCGCTTTTGATCCAGCGGCCTTGGCCACGCTCGACCGGCTGTCGCCCTGCGTCGCCGAGCTGCTGAAAGCCAAATAAACAGGAAGGGGAAAAATCCATGATCAGATTGATGGGCCCGATTGCTGCCCGGCTCAGCGGCCCGCTGGCGCTGTCCGTGCTGCTGCTCAGCGCAGCACCCAGCGCAGCCCAGGCGCGCGGCAGCGTGTCCTGCGATTCGCTCGATGGCAACTACCAGTATTGTCAGACCGACACTCGCGGCGGGGTACGACTGCTGCGGCAAAACAGCAAGGCCGCCTGCATCCGCGAGCAAAGCTGGGGCTATGACCGGGGCGGTATCTGGGTGGATCGCGGCTGCCGCGCCGAATTCAGCGTCGGTCGCGATGCCGCCGATTATGGTGACGATTACGACCGGCGCGAACGCCATGGACGCGGCGAGGATGATCCGGGCGGGCGGCGTCTGGTCTGCGCTGCCGACGGCTACGGCTATCGCCACTGCCCGACCGATACCCGTGGCGGGGTGCGCCTGCTGCATCAGCTCAGCAGCGCGCCCTGTCGCATGGACGATAGCTGGGGCTATGACCGCAGCGGCGTGTGGGTTAATCGCGGCTGCCGGGCCGAGTTCGAGATCAGCCATGACGCGCCGCCGCCGCGCGATCGCGATGACAAGGACAACACCGCCGCCATCGTCGGCGGCGTGGTCGCCCTGGGCGTGCTCGGCGCGATCATCGCCAATCAGGACAAGGACAAGGACAACCGCGGCAAGCAAATTCTCACCTGCGCATCCAACGGCAACGCGCGCGAATATTGCCGGGTTGATACCGGTGGTGGGGTGCGCCTGCACCGGCAGTTGAGCAAGTCCGGCTGCTGGCAGGGGCAAAGCTGGGGCTATGACCGGCGCGGCATCTGGGTTGCCGATGGCTGCCGCGCCGAGTTCGAGGTGCGCCGCTAACGGGCCCAGGCCGCGCTGAAAAAGGCCTGCTCGCAGTCCATGGCATAGCCATAGGCGGCTGCGGTGGCGGTGGTCTGGAGCGCATAGCGATCCAGCAGCGCGTCCAGTCGCGCCGCCAGGGCCGCGAACTCAGTGCTGGCATAGGTCTGCACCCAGTCGCTGTAGGCATGGCTGCCCTGCTGCTCGGCGGCGAGGCGCTGGCCGAGAAAGGCATACAGGCGCATGCACGGGGTCATCGCCGCCAGGGTCAGGCCCACATCCTGACCCCAGGCACTGGCCAGCAGGAAATCGGTATAGCGCCGGGTTTCACGGCCCGGCGTCACCGTGGCCAGATCCAGCCCCCAGCTTCGCGCAACCGTCTGATGCAGCTCCAGTTCCTGCAGCACGCCACCGGCCAGTTCATGCAGTTGGCGAAAGCCATCCCAGTCCGGGGCGCGCGCGGCGGCCAGAAGGTAGGCGCGGGCAAACGCCTGCAGATAGAAGGCATCCTGGCCGATGTAGTAGGCAAAGCGGGCGCGCGGCAGCGAGCCGTCGCCGATGCCCTGCACGAAAGGATGGGCGAGACAGGCTTCGGCGAGATCGGCATGGTCCTGCCAGAGTTGTTGCGCGAGTGACATGAGCGGATTCCCGGTTCTTGGTGTGGTCGCAGTGGTGCCGATATGATGGCGCTGCGATTCTAAGCCCGTTTCCACTGCAAACCGTCCACCGCTGCCGCAGAACACCACCATGACCGATTCCTCCCCTGCCCTTGGCTTTGCCACCCGCGTCGTGCACGCCGGCCAGTCGCCCGACCCGAGCACCGGTGCCGTGGTCACGCCGATCTATGCCAATTCGACCTATGTGCAATCCAGTCCCGGCGTGCATCTGGGCTTCGAGTATGCACGCAGCCAGAATCCAACCCGCTTCGCCTATGAGCGTTGTGTGGCCGATCTGGAAGGCGGTGATGCCGGTTTTGCCTTCGCCTCGGGACTGGCGGCAAGCGCGACCGTGCTGGAACTGCTCGACAGCGGCGATCATGTTGTGGCTCTGGATGATCTGTATGGCGGCACGCGGCGCCTGTTCGAGCAGGTGCGGCGACGCAGTGCCGGCCTGGATTTTTCCTATTCCGAGCTGCTCGATCGCGCCGCCCTGGAAGCAGTGCTGCGGCCGAACACGCGGATGATCTGGGTGGAAACGCCGAGTAATCCGCTGCTGCGCCTGGTCGATCTGGATCTGATCGCAACAGTGGCGCGCGAGCGTGGCATTTTGACCGTGGCCGACAACACCTTTGCCACGCCCTGGGCGCAACGGCCGCTGGAACAGGGTTTCGATATCGTGGTGCATTCCGCCACCAAGTATCTAAACGGTCACTCCGACATGATCGGCGGGGTGGCGGTATGCCGGGGCGCGGCGCTGGCTGAGCGGCTGGGCTATCTGCAGAACGCTGCGGGCGCGATCGCCGGGCCGTTCGACAGTTTCCTGGCGCTGCGCGGCCTGAAAACGCTGGCGCTGCGCATGGAGCGGCATAGCGCCAATGCCCAGGCAATCGCCGAGTGGCTGGAACAGCATCCGCGCATCGAGCGGGTGATCTATCCGGGGTTGGCCAGTCACCCGCGGCATGCGCTGGCACGGCGGCAGATGCGCGGGTTTGGCGGCATGATCAGCGCGGTGCTGCGTGCCGATCTGGCTGGCGTGACCCGTTTTCTGACCGCCTGCCGGGTGTTCACGCTGGCCGAGAGTCTCGGTGGGGTGGAAAGTCTGATCGAGCATCCGGCCATCATGACCCATGCCTCGGTACCGGCCGAGGTGCGCCGCACGCTGGGTCTGGATGATGGACTGGTGCGGCTGTCGGTCGGCATCGAGGATGTGCATGACCTGATCGCCGATCTGGAGCAGGCCTTGAGCATGATCTGATTGATCCGCACGCGGGCTTCAGATCCCTTCGCGCGCGGTGCTGGGTTGTAAGGGTTGAGAGCCTGCAACAGGGGCTGGCGCACGGACTGATCCCCCCTCACCCGGCCTATCGGCTGCCCGGAGGGATCAGGCATATTCTGCATGAATTCATGATGTTGATTTTCTGCAGACAGGCTCCAGGCGCCTGAACCTGAACTATACTGGATTCAGGTCAGGCGTTGACCGGTTGCAGGAGATCGCAATGACCCGGAGACTTGCCGTGTTCATGCTATCGATGGCCATGACAGCGGCGTTCGCCCAGGGCACGCCAACGCCAATCCCGGCCCCTCTTGCGGTGCCACCCGGGGTCGTTACCCGCCCCGGCGGCGGCATCAATC